>JAUIHY010000006.1 GCA_030432115.1 Gammaproteobacteria bacterium
GGGTGAGCGCATTGGACTTGGATAAGATGTGCACTGAAAAGCACCAAGGAGTGGTGGCCAAAGTGAGTCAATTACAAATTCATGGCGAAAAACAACTGAAGGAACAGCTGGCGCACTGGGAAGACCCATTGTTGTTGATTTTAGACAGCATTGAGGACCCCAGAAACCTCGGTGCTTGTTTGCGCAGTGCCGATGCTGCTGGTGTAACCGCAGTGGTCATAACCAAAAATCAATCAGCCCCCATCACCGCCGTTACAAGAACCACCGCCGCTGGTGCAGTCGATCATTTGGCCTTGTTTCAGGTGAGTAATTTGGCACGTGCCATGGAAAGCATCAAACAAGCAGGTGTTTGGATTTATGGGACCGACTGCAGCGAAAACAGTCAAAGCATTTATCAAACAGACTTAACAGGCGCTGTAGCCATCGTGGTGGGCAATGAAGGCAAAGGCATGCGCCATTTGGTTAAAGAAAAATGTGATCACTTGATTCACATACCGATGGCAGGTGAAGTGCAAAGCTTGAATGTTTCGGTGGCCACTGGCGTCACACTTTTTGAAGTGGTACGCCAACGATCAACCAATTGATAAATGTTCTGATAACTCTGGAAATTATTTCTTACTGGAATCAATGCGGGCTTTCATCGCCTCAGGAGGCAAATACCCCGGTACCAAACTGCCATCTGAAAACACCACCGTAGGTGTGCCTACTTTGTGTACACCTGCTTGGATTCCTAATTGGAACTGTGATGTGATGGGGTTCTTGCACATTTTAGGTTCAATGTTTTGACCTGATTTGGCAGCCGTCATGGCCTGTTGCTGATCTGCGGCACACCAGACATTCACAGCTTTATCAAAGGATTCAGACTGCAGCCCCGCTCTGGGGAAAAACACATAGGAAACCCCAATACCCAAATCATTATAACCTTGCATGTCTTCATGTAACTTACGGCAATAGCCACAATCAATGTCGGTAAAAACAGTGATGTGGTCTTTCATAGCATCTGGGTAAAAATCGATGCTTTGTAAGTTTTCTGCATGATCCGCCATCAACTCTTTGCGCATGGAATTTTCTGTTTGGGTTTTTAAATTAATGCGGTTTTTTAGGTCAACCAATTTGCCCTCAAGCATGTATTGGCCATTTTCTGACATGTAAAAAATTTCTTGGCCGAATTGACCTGACACCACCACTTCTTTGATGCCATCCATTGGCGTTTCATTGACCTTATCTACGGTAAGCTCTTGATTGGCATAAGCTTTCAAAGTGGTTTCATACTGTGCGTTGTCATTGGCTGCAATGACACTGCCTGATAAGGTCAAGAACAGGCCGACTTGAGTGATTTTTTTCATGAATTTGTCCCAGTGTAAAAACCATCAGACAAGGGGGAATGCCTGATGGTTCCAATTAATACCAAGTCACTTAAATTATGCTTACGCCACTGCTTTAACCAATCCACGCTTGGGAGCTTGATAGCTGCTACCATCCAATAGGTCCACCCCACAAGGTAACTCACTGATCCAATCAAGGAATGCATTCACCATTTCTCTGCCTTTAAAAGCTTGGCCATGCTGTGGAACGATCATATTGATGTCCAGCTTTCTCACCGCATCAGCCCACAATCGAGTCGCTTTGGAAGCGCACATATAGCGTTGGTGAAAGCCCTTCATTAAAGGAATATGTGCGTCAAAATCCTGAACAAAATATTCACTTTCATTTCCTCCAATAGAGGCGCCCATATCTCCAGAAAACAGAATTTTACTGGTAGGATCAAACAACTGAAAATTACCAACTGAATGTAAAAAGTGCGCAGGTATAAACGTCACTTTGGTGTCTCCAAATGCCATGTTCGCACCACCATCAGGCAGTTCAATCATGCGTTCAGAGAAATTGCCCACAGTCTTACCAACATGCCCAGAAAGCAAATGTGGTAAAAAACGACCCCACAGCTTTGATACGATGACATCACAATTGGTGTTGATCACCCACCTGTCAATAGAGGCAATGATATCTGGATCCTGATGCGAAGCAAAAATGTAATCCAATTCTCGTAATTTTATGTATCGACTGAGTGCAATACTCATTGGAATATAAGTTAAATCTCCACCCGGATCCAATAACATGGTGGTGTCACCATTTTTAATCAAAAACTGATTAGATTGAACGCCTTCTCCTTCAACCAAATCATTGAATGCCAAACACACATGGTTGGCATCGCTGTAGAGTGTAATGGGTTGTCCTTTCACGGTTTCCTCCGAAGCTTAATGAAAAAGTGGCTTACTTAAAAGCAAGCCACTTTGTAATTTAGAACTATTGATTAAAACGTTCGACCAAAACCCACACCTATCACGGTGGGGTTGATGTCTACATCAACAGATGCTCGACCAATGGCTGTATCAAATTTTGCTTCAGTATCAATTTGAATGTATTTGGCATCAACATTAAAGAACCAACCGTTGTTAAGCTCAAAATCTATGCCAAACTGTGCACCCATACCAAAGGATGAATCTAACTTCAGTCCACTGGCACCCAAAACATCTTTGGCAGCTAAACTTAATTCATCATTAAAAAATAAAGTATGGTTGATACCCAATCCAAAATACGGTCGCACCTTCTCAGCAGGCCTGAACTGATATTGAATAAATAAAGTGGGAGGCAGCACGTTGGTGTCCACCACGTCTGTTCCATTGGGCACGCCCAAGTCAGTTAATCCATTTGCAGAGACTGTGTGTTTGGAACTTAAATCCGCCAATAACTCAACCGCCCAATGATCGGACACCATATAAGCCAAAGACAAATCCAAAGAAAAATTATCATCCACACTGACGCCTGTTCCTGGTACCCCAGCCCCATCCACTCGTATCAAACTGGAATCATCATTGGGATTGATGTTGATGGCCCTGGCATGGAAAATCCAATCGCCTTTTTCAACCGCTAAAGAAGGGCCACAAATCAGCGCCATGGCAAGGGTTAGTGATTTTTTCATCTGCATTTCTCTGTTTAAAAATCCAGATTATAGTGTTCATTTCAAAACCCTGATTTGACAATAATCATACTCTCAAAGAACATATATTCACATATTTATTCTTTTATTTGGCATTTTGACAATTGTCAAAAAACCTTTCAAAGCAAATGCAAAATGCTGTGTCTTGTTCGTTTTGACAGGATGGTTTTGGCACCATTAAAAATGGGGGTGATGTTCTCACTGGGTACAATCTTACCCGCTCCATTGGTACTGATGATACCTTCTGACTTCAACACACTGATGAATTGTTTGAACAGGGCCTTGTCAAAGAAATCGGGTGAATTGAATTCATATAAGAGCGACAATTGACTGGCCACCTGATGGCATTTGGATTCCAGCTCACCACTGCTTAAACTGCCAGTGGGTTCACTTTTTAGCACCGCGACCACAATAAAAAAGCGTTCATAGGTTTGCATCAATGCATTGGCCAAAACACGCAATTGTGCCGCCTGCTTGGAACCACCCACGTGGCGCCTGAGGCTCAATCGGTCGGTGGTAATCAGGTTCAATTCTTTAAAAACTTTAATGATTTCACGACCGTATTCAACAAACTCTTCACGCGTCCATTTTAAAAACAATTCGTTTTGAACAAAAGGATAAACAATGGCCATCATTCTGAGTACTTCTTTACGAGACACGTTTTTCATGTTGACAAAAAACATGGCAATAAAAGAACTGGCGGCAAACAAATGAATGATGTTGTTTCGGTAGTAAGTCATCAATACCGCCATTTCGTCACGAACTTTAATGACATCACCTAAGGGATGCTCAATTCGTTCAATGAATTTCAATCTGATACCCGTACTGATGATTTCCTTTTCAGACAGGCCTGTGATGGTGGTGCGTGCAGAATAAGGTGCTTTGACCAATAACTCTCGATAGAGTTTGATCTGTGCCATCAGATTCTCTTCAGTGGCCGAACGGTTGGGCGTGGACAACAGGGTGATGGCCAAAAAGTTGATGGGGTTTACATGTGCCGATTCATTGATCTTTGTGAGGATTTGTTCACCAGCTTCACTGACCACATCTTTGAACCATTGTGGCTTTTCTTTCACACCCAAAGTGATGTTGCGCCAATCGGCTTGGTGTTTGTCCAAGATACCATCCAACTCTATGGGCTCGGAAAAATTCACCGTCAATCGGCCATACTCATCTTTAAGTAATTTTCTGGTTTTGAATAAGCCACCAATGGATTCTTTTTTCTTCGAGCTACCACCCAGTTCGCTGCGGTAGGAAGCACCTTCCATTAGCTTTTCATAATTCAATGAAGAAGGTTGAAACACCAGAGGCAAGCTGCGTTCATTCAAATAACTTCGTACAGTCATGGCCAACATGCCCGCCTTAGGATGTAGTAGGCGTCCAGTACGAGAACGGGTACCTTCAATGAAGTATTCAACTGCCACACCGTGCGCAATCAATGAGCTTAGGTATTCTGAAAATATGGTGGAATACAATGCTGAGTTGAACGAACGGCGAATAAAAAAAGCACCAGAACGTCGCAATATTTTACCCACCAAAGGCAAATTCAAGTTGATGCCTGCTGCGATGTGCGGTGGCACCAAGCCTTTTTCATACAAGGAATAGGACAAAATCAAATAATCAATGTGGCTGCGATGACAGGGTGTGTAAATCACCTCTTTGGTGGTCGCCACGGTGCGCATTTCATCCAAGAAGTTCAGCTTCACACCATCATAAACCCGCGTCCAAAACCAGCGAAAAATTCGGTGCATCAATTTAATCGCATTGTAAGTGTAGTCGGCAGCAATCTCTTTGATGATTTTTTCGGCTTCTTTTTGCGCCTTTTCTACCGGCATTTTTCTGCGTGCGGCATAGGCTTTGATTTCTGCTTGCACGGCCGGTCTTTTGATGATGTTCCTGGCAATGGTGCGTCGGTGGGACAAATCCCTGCCCACCACCGAAGTTTTCACCCGCATGGCATGCACCCGCAATACCCTGGATATTTTTTTGGCCAATTTACTGGCATCTTGCCCTTTGGTCATCTCACTGTTGATGACGATGGGCTTGCCCAAACGAACCAAAGTGTGGTTGCCGTGAATCAAAACCGACATGAATTTTCTGAATCGACCTGTGATGCCCCATTTTTCTGAGAACAAAATTTTAAACACACCATGGTCTTTATCAGGTGCACGGCCCAAAAACACAGATACAGGAATCAATTGTATGACTTGTTCTAGCTGCGAATGGTTGTGTTCCACCAAAGCCGTGACTTGTTGCTCAAATGCTTGGTAATCGGTGGTGCGATTGAATAAACCGGTTAATTTTTGATTGGCCAGGATTTTTTTATCCATGGGAAACGACCCCGTTTTAGGGGCTGGCAAGCGGCCTTTTTTGATTTCTTCCCACAATATGCTGCGAGAAATGGATGAATCACTGGACAAAACATAAGCAAACGGTTGATCTGGCTGAATACCCAGACTGTCCAGTTTCTGTGGGCTGTATTCAACTTTAACGCGCAGGTAAAGGAGTTTGCTTAACAATGACATATCAAAAAAAAGGGACCAAAAGGCCCCTTATTTTAGCATTTTTTTAGGAACGATTACTTTTCGCTGACCCATTTGCCGTTTTTCTGAACCATGTTCACCACTTGCGTGATTTCTTCACCGAACAGTTTCATGCTCATGTCCATGGTGGCTGTTTCACCATTCACTTGTACATTGCTTAATTCAACAGAGTCCAACATGTCATCCATAGAAATACCGTAAGCACCCATGATGTTTTTCACGCCACCCAAAACGATGGCCCCTTTGTCCAAGGCTTGGTCAAAGTTCATGTCTTTCAACTCATGCAAAGAACTCATGTTCAGTTCTTTGGCTGTGGCAACAGCAGCAGCAATCGCGCCTTTGGTCACTTCTTCGCTCAGAATGTCGTTTTCACCGACCCAATCAATCACAGCACCTGCAATCTTAGATGCATTGTCTTTTTGGTCAGCTGGAACCATTGGGTTGGTTTGGATGCCTTGAACCACTTGTTCTTTACCCATCATCAACATCATGGGCAACATGGCTCTGGCTTGTTCCAATTGAGGTGCAGCCATGGCATACAAAGTGTCTTCAGCACCTTCTGCTGTCAACATACCCATCATTTGTTGGAATTGTGCATTGTCTGATTCTGAAATTTCAGTGGCCTTGCCTTTTTCAAATTCTGCAACCAACTCGTTGTATTGATCTTCACTCAAAGAAGTTTGAATCATGGTTTTCAGGTCATTACCACGCAATGAAGCAATCACAGCTTTGAACGCACCATCAGGTGAGTTGGTGTCCAATTGCGCCACTTCTTTGGCAGCTGATCCTGACCCTTGGTCTTCACCACAGGCCATCAATGTCAACATGGCCAAAGAAATCAGTAATAATTTAAATGTGTTCATGGTTTCCTCTCTAACGATTATTTTAATGTAGCAGGATATTATCCCTGTTTTATGACAATTGCACAATATCTACAGAATATATCTGCTTAAATCTTCGTCTTGAACGACTTCACCCAACACCTTATCCACCTGTTCAGCATCGATCACATAGCTTTGACCTGACTTATCAGGCGCTTCAAACGCCACCTCATCAAGCACCGTTTCCAGTATGGTGTGTAATCTTCTGGCTCCAATGTTTTCGGTTTTTTCATTCACCGACCAAGCAATCTCAGCCAATCGTTTGATGCCATCTTCCGTGAACTGCAAGTCTACTGATTCTGTGCCTATCAAGGCCTTGTATTGGTCAACCAATGCATATTCAGGCTCTACCAGTATGCGCTCAAAATCAGCCGCAGTTAAAGCACGCAATTCGACTCGAATGGGCAACCGGCCTTGTAATTCAGGAATCAGGTCAGAAGGTTTGCTCAAATGGAAAGCACCCGAGGCAATGAACAAGATGTGGTCGGTTTTGATTTGTCCGTATTTGGTGTTGACCACTGAGCCTTCAATCAATGGCAACAAATCACGTTGGACACCTTCCCGCGAGACCTGACCCGAACCACCACCCATGGTGCCTGATTTGGCGACTTTGTCAATTTCGTCCAAGAAAACAATGCCATTGTTTTCCGCTTGATCCAATGCTTTTTGGCGGATTTCATCTTCATTGACCAGCTGCTGCGCTTCTTCTTCCAATAAAATAGGCAGGGCCGCAGCCACCGTCATTTTTTTGGTTTGTTTTTTCTTTTTGCCCATGCTTTCAAACATGCTTTGCAGCTGGTCGGTCATTTCTTCCATGCCTGGCGGGCCCATGATATCAACACCCACATTGGCACTGACTTTGATTTCTATTTCTTTGTCATCCAACAAGCCGTCACGAAGTTTAGTTAAAAATTTGCTGCGGGTTTTGCTGTCATCCACTTGTTCACCTGGTATGGGTGATTCACGTTTGGGTAACAAATAATCCAAGACACGTTCTTCAGCAGCCGCTTCTGCTTTTTTCATCACATGTTTCATCGCCGCTTCGCGGGTGCGCTTCATGGAAGATTCCACCAAGTCACGGATGATGGATTCCACGTCTTTACCGACATAGCCCACTTCTGTGAATTTAGTGGCCTCTATTTTAATGAATGGTGCATCGGCTAATATTGCTAAACGTCTCGCAATTTCTGTTTTACCCACACCAGTGGGTCCAATCATCAAGATGTTTTTAGGGGTGATTTCCTTGGCCATATCGGCAGGTAATTGCATGCGACGCCAGCGGTTCCTGAGTGCCACGGCCACCGAGCGTTTGGCATCCTTTTGGCCAATGATGTGTTTGTCTAATTCTTCTACAATTTCTCTTGGAGTCATGTTTGACATGGTCTTTTCCTTAATCAAGTTCCAAAGTTTCAATGGTGTGGTTTTTGTTGGTATAAATACAAATATCTGCAGCAATATTCAGAGCTTCTTTGACCACTTTTTCAGCTTTCAAGTCAGTGTTTCTGATCATTGCCAAAGCAGCAGATTGAGCAAAAGGGCCACCTGAACCTATCGCAATCAAACCATGCTCTGGTTCAATCACATCACCATTACCTGAAATAATCAATGAGGTCTCCTTATCAGCAACGGCCAGCAAAGCTTCTAAACGACCCAAACGGCGGTCGGTGCGCCATTCTTTCGCCATTTCAACAGCCGATCGCACCAAATGACCCGAATGTTTTTCCAGCTTGGCTTCAAACACTTCAAACAATGTGAAGGCATCGGCAGTGGCACCTGCAAATCCTGCCAACACTTGATTTTTATACAATCGACGGACTTTCCTCGCATTAGACTTCATCACGGTGTTGCCTAAAGTTACTTGGCCATCTCCGCCTATCACCACTTGTTTATCATCTCGGTAACTGACAATGGTGGTTCCCCGATAATTGTGCATGGATTCTTTCATGGTCATGTTTTTTTATAAGAACCACATAAATGGGTTGTTTTGTAAAAATTTCAAATACAGATGACAAAAAAAAGCACCCCGAGAGGTGCTTTTTCTTTGATTTCGGTGAAGGGGTGATCACCAACCACGAGACTTTTTGGACTTACGGTAACGGCGATTTCGAACACGAGATACGGCTTCCTGATCCTTAATTTCTGCCCAATCATCCAAGCTGAATGGTCCATTTTTGGCGTACACCATTCGGGCACGACAAAAATCTTTGTACTCCAACATTTCTTCTTCCACATCGTCCATGGTACCATCAATCACAATACAGTCATCAACATAACCAATGCCAGGAATGTGATCGGGAATGATGTCATTGTCATCAACAAAGTAACGGATGGTGGCATTGATTTTTTCTTTGTTAGAATCGCTGACGTTCCATGTTTTGTCTTCCACCATGCTCAACATCATTTGTAAACAGCCCACTTGATCAACCACATAACCGTCTTCACAACTGTTGCGAATTTCTACAATTTTTTCTTTTGCTTCTTTGACATCACCAACATCAATGTTGGTGCCGTGTTCTTCGATGAATTTATTAAAATGTTCTTTGACTTGATCATCAATGTCTATTGAAATGGTCGCCATGGCTTACTCCAGCATTTGTTAATTTATATTCTAACGCATTCTTTTGGCTGTTCCTTCTTCCAAAAGTCATGTTAATTCCGTGATAAACTCAATCCATGAGTCATAAACTTAACTTATTATACGTATTCACGGCGCTGTTGTTACATTTTTTTGCCACGACTTTGGCCACAGAACCTTGGAATACAGACCAACAACAAGACCATCAGCTGATCAAAGAGCATGGCTTGATTCATCACGTGCTTTTTAATCAACAGTGTCAAAAAACACTGGCCCAGCTGGCCATTACCACCACATGTCAGGTTTTAAACAGTGACATGATCAATGCCTTTTCTTTGGCTGATGGTAACCTGGTGATCAGCTTAGGTCTGTTAAAAAAAACCCGAAACCGCGATCAAATGGCCCATGTCCTCGCACACGAATTTGCCCACCACCAATTGGATCATTTCCATGAACTGGCACAATTCATCGCAAAACCGCCCACTTTTTTTCCAAAAAGAAAATTACACAAATTAAGGCAAAAACAAGAACACGATGCGGATGATTGGGCAGACGAACGGTTGCAAGCACATGGTTTTGACCACAGACAAATTCACCACCTGTGGCAACAACTGTCTCAATCAGAGCAATTAAAAAAATGGTCTGACCATGCACCACTACAAAAACGCATAGATACCAAAGCGCTGCAGGCCACAGTCCTCATCGATCCAGAATGGCGGTTATTGATTCGTGACCTTTCACAGAGGTAAGTTATTCCTGTTTTGTCTTATAATGTTTTTATGAAATGGAACCCAAAAAATTTAGCTTTCATGGTCGCTGCCTTGTTTGGATTGTTGGCAGTGGTTTTGGTGTTGGTGCTTGCCGAAAAATTATTGGCCATCTGGCATTATTTACAGCAGGCACCGTTGTGGCTGGTTTTTGTCTATGCCGCTTTGTTGTTGCTGGTGGCTTTATTGCCCTTGTGGCTGTTGTTGAAATTCAATCGCAAGCCCAAGCCTTCAACGCCTCAATCCCAAGCCTTTCAGTTAGATGAACAAGGCTTACAGCAACAAATAAATCAAGAGCAACAACGCGGTGTGGATACATTAACTGCCGAGCTTGAGCTGACCGAATTGCAGCAACGCCGTGATTCTGGGCTGTTCTACTTGACCCTGTTCGGCCATGCATCCAGCGGCAAGTCGAGCCTGATTCAAGCATTGATGCCAGAGAAAAACATCGACACCGATGTCATCAAAGGAACCACCATCGATATTCATAAATACCAATATGGCCAGTTGATGCTGGCTGATGTGCCCGGTTTTGATGCAGTGGATCAAAAGGCACTGACACAGCAAGCCATGGAAGAGGCCCAAAGGGCCCATGTGGTCGTGTTTTTGTTGGATGGAGACCTGAGTCGAACAGAAATGAACCTTTTTCAAGCCTTGAAGGCGGTCAACAAACCCATGGTGCTGGCATTGAACAAGATGGATCTATATGATGAAGCGCAACAACAAGCGTTGACGGCGGCCATCAGTGAAAAAACCACAGCCCAATTTCCTGTGGTTTGCATCACCACAGGAGGTCAAGAACAAATCAAAGTACAACAACCCGACGGCATCTGGACGACCCAATCACGTCCCAGGACCAGCCGCATCAAACCTTTGATTGATGCCATCAAACAAGTCATCAGCGGCAATGAAACGGCCTTACACCGCTTCAGAGATGCTGGTTTTTTGCTGTTGGCAGGACAAAAATTAAACCAAGCCAGCCAAGCATTCAATACACAACAAGCCAAAGACATCATTCAAAACCATACACACAAAGCCATCGTTGGTGCTCTGGCTTCAGTAGCACCAGGCTCAGACTTGGTGATTCAAGGCACCATTGGAACCCAACTGGTGCGCGCTCTGTGTCAACTGTACCAAGTCGAAGTCAACCAATTACAAATAGATGCTGTGCTCAAAGCCACAGGGGGTAAGTTGAAAACATCGACGTCATTGATACTGGCCATTTCAGGTAATGCTTTGAAGTCATTTCCCGGCCTCGGTACCGCTGCAGGTGGTATCATGCATGCCGTGGCCTATGGCCTGATCTTTAATTCACTGGGTCAAGCCGTCCACCTCAGCCTACAGCAACACGGGCAACTGGATGGCGATAAAACCCAACAAACATTTGAGGAATTGCTCATTGGCTCTTCGCAAGGCTTGGCAAAAGATTTGGCGAAAATGGCGCTCAAAATCAGCCAAAAAAAATAATCAATCGGTGGTTATAGAATCATCTGACCAGCAGAAAGCCTTACAAAGCTTGAAGCAATTGTTCAGCGACGATTCCATTCCAGCGGCCGTGCGTGCGCAATTAAAAAATCAATACGCCTCGGTGCAACTACTGATAGAAAAACTGGAAAAGCAACAAATTCACATCGTTGCTTTTGGCAAAGTCAGCACAGGAAAATCTTCTTTGCTCAACGCTTTATTGGGGTCGCCACATTTTGATACCAGCCCATTACACGGTGAAACCAAGCACAACCAACCTTTGGATTGGCAATCCATGCAACAACAATCCATTGTGTTGATAGACACACCGGGTACCGATGAGTTTGACGGCGAAGCCCGAGAACAAATGGCCAAGCAAGCCGCCAAACAGGCTGACATTGTTTTGTTTTTGTTGGCTGGAGACATCAGCGATTCTGAACTCAAACAATTAAATTTCATTGCATCACCTGAGAAAGTGGTGCTGCTTGTCTTGAACAAAGCCGATCTATATTCCGGTGATGAGATCAACCGCATTTTAACCTCTGTTCAAGAAAAAACCCGCCACCTGAATGTCAGACTCATCACCGCATCGGCTGACCCAAGACCAGAAACTGTGGTGGTGATTCAACGCGATGGCTCCGAGCACAGGCAGACCCAGCAAGCAGCTGTTGACATCAAAGCCTTAAAAAGTGAAATATGGGATATTCTTGAGAAGGAAGGCAAAACCTTGTCCGCTTTGAATGCCAGTTTGTTTGCGACCGACATCAACAGACAAGTGGCTGAAAACATAGTTCAATTGCGCGCCAAAGCAGCCCAAAAAATCATCAAAACCTACTGCTTGGCCAAAGGCATCGGCGTGGCCTGCAACCCCATACCTGTTGCTGACCTTTTATTGGCCGCAGGTATAGATGTGGCCATGATACGTCAATTGTCAACCTTGTACGGCTTACAGTTGGGTAAAACTGAAGCGGCCAAGCTGACCGCAACCATCATGGCACAATTGGCCTTGCTGATGGGTGCCGTTTGGGGTGTCAATCTGCTGTCTTCTGCCCTTAAAACATTAAGTGCAGGGCTTTCCACCACGTTAACTGCCAGCGCCCAAGGGGCACTGGGTTATTATGCCACTTATTTGGTCGGCCAAATTGCCAGTGAATACTTTGCTCAAGGGAACACATGGGGTGATGATGGTCCCAAAGCCTTGGCGAAAAACATTGTCCAAAAATTAGACAGACAATCCATACTACAAGATGCCAGCGAACAAATCATGGCCCTTTTGAACAACAAAAAATCATGAAAAACATCTTAATCTTGATCGCAGCTGTTGTACTGTTAACTCTGCTGTTCCAACCCGATCCGCCTGAAAACTATAACAGCATTCACGGGTCACCGGTGATTTTATACGCCACCAGCTGGTGCGGATATTGTATGAAAGTGAGAAAAATCTTTAATCAAAAAGGCATTCCCTACCGTGAATTTGATATAGAAAATTCATCACAGGCTCGCAAAGAATTCAAATCATTAGGTGGCAAGGGGGTACCACTGACCTTGGTCAACGGCGAAGTGGTTCATGGCTATAACCCGAATAAAATCGCCACATTAATCAGCGACTTATAAGCCTTATTCCTTGAGCATGGCGATCAAGGCATCTAAATTATTTTTGGTTTGTTCCTTTTGTTCACTTTCTGACTTTTTCATGCCCGGATGCCCAGCAGCCAACTCATAGGGTATCTCATCCAAAAACCGGCTCGGTCCTTTGGGTCCAGACTCTTCTTCACCAAATCGACTTTTGCGTTTTTTGATGTAAGAAATGCGCAAGTTTTTCATGGCTCGGGTCATGCCCACATACATCAATCGTCGCTCTTCTTCCACACCTTGCTGTCCACCATTGTCCTCATCATCGGCAATTGAATTTCTGTGCGGCAATATGCCTTCTTCCACACCCACCATATAAACTTGTGAAAACTCCAGACCTTTGGCCGCATGAAGCGTCATCATGCGAATACCGCTTTCTGTTTCTTCTTCATCGTTGTTGGATTGCAGCGACAAATAATTCATCAATTCATCCAAGTTGCTGGCCTTATTTAGACTCAATGCATCTATCCACTTTAAACAATCTTTCACCAGTTTAACCTTAGAGATTTTGGCCACCTTGTTATTGGCGTTGATATTAACCCAATTGATGAAGTCCAGCTGTTCAAACAGGCTGTTGGCAATCACATTGGGTTTGGCTGACATCTTTTGGTGGTGTTTGATGGTGTAACAAAAACCGGCCAACTTTTTTTGTACAGCCGGTGTCAAACCGGCCGCCACTGAAGGTGACTGAGCCGCCTGCAAAAAGGTCATGCCTTGTTTGGCCGCCGTAGCGGTGATGTGCTTCACTGATTGCAAGCCGATGCCCCTTTTGGGGGTGTTGATGATGCGCAAAAAGGCGGCATTGTCCCTTGGGTTCACCAACAGGCGTAGGTATGCCATCATGTCTTTGATTTCTGTGTAATCAAAAAATGATCGTCCTCCCGACATGTGATAGGGCAAGTTGTGGCTGCGCAACTGCTGTTCAAATAATTTGGCTTGGTGGTTACTTCGATACAATATGGCAAAATCTGAATAAGGCAATTGCGAAACCCGATGATGAAACATGATGTCAGTGACGATGCTTTCAGACTCTGCTTCTGGGCTTTCATGGGCCGTGATTTGGATCGCATCGCCAGTCCCTAAATCACTCCAAATCTTTTTTTCAAATGGGTGTGGGTTGTGTTGGACCACTGCATTGGCCGCTTCCAAAATGGTGCTGGAAGAACGGTAATTCTGTTCTAGTTTTTGTACTTTTAAACTGGGAAAATCTTGCTGCAATAACTGTAAGTTTTCAGGTTGTGCGCCACGCCACCCATAAATGGATTGGTCATCATCACCCACACAGGTGAGGTGGTTGCCTGCGCCCATAAGCGCTTTGAGCATTTGGTATTGACTGGCATTGGTGTCCTGATATTCATCCACCATCAAGTAGCCAATGTGGTTTTGCCAGCGACTTTTAACGTCTTGATTTTGCTGTAATAGCCACAGGCTTTGCAAAATCAAATCATCAAAATCCATGGCATTGATGTGCAGCATGTGGTCCAAATAGTTTTGATAAAGCTCAACGGCCATGGGTACTTTGGCTGCGGTTTCATGAGGTTTCAACCCTGCATTCTTCCAACCCGATATTTGCCATTGCAACTGGTTAACCACTTCTTTTTTGATACCCGATGGCAACAAATCCTTGATGATTTTTTGCGTCTCAGAAGCATCCAAAATACTGAACCCCGCATGGTATGAGCTGTACCTGATTTCTTGCTGCAGCATTTTAAGCCCCAGTGCATGGAATGTGGATATTCTGATGTGTTCTCCTCCGGGCACCAGTTTTGACGCCCGTTCACTCATCTCTTTGGCCGCTTTGTTTGTGAACGTGATGGCGAAAATTCGGTCTGCAGTACAGATTCCCGATTTCACCAAATGTGCCATTTTTTCAGTGATGACACGGGTTTTTCCACAGCCTGCACCCGCCAAAACCAAAAGGGGACTGGCGACATATGTGACCGCTTGTTGTTGTTGGGGGTTCAGCATTGGGGTTTAATGTTTAAATCAGGCGCTTAATTTTAGGTCAGCTGGTTTGCCAAATAAATAACCTTGGAAATAATCACAGCCCAAATCATACAGTAATTTGAATTGAAACTCGGTTTCTACCCCTTCGGCCACCACTTCTAAGTTCAGGTGTTTGGCCATAGCAATGATGGTTTCAATGATCACTTGTGCCGACTGATCAGAGTGTAAATCATTGACAAAGCTTTTATCAATTTTTAGGTAATTGATGGGGATTTTTCTCAGGTATTCCAGTGAAGAATAACCAGTTCCAAAATCATCAATGGCAATCTGCACACCAATTTCTTTCAAACGATTGAATTTGTAAATGATTTCATGCAAATTACCCACCACCACGCCTTCAGTTAATTCCACCGTTAACATGTTTTTGCTGATGCCATTCTGCGACATACAATGTTCAATGTGTTTGATAAAACCTTGTTGATGAAACTGATGTGAGCTGACATTGATGGTAACTGGCTTTGCCAATTGATTGATGGCATGGCAGGCTTCTTCTATCACCCACCGTCCCATGTCTTGAATCATCCCTGTTTCTTCTGCCACTGGGACAAACAAATCGGGAAAAATGGTTTCACCGTTATGAAAGATTCGAATCAGAGATTCATAAGAGACCACCTCTTTGTTGCGGTCTATGATGGGTTGGAATTGCAAATTAAAATTTTCATTGGCCACTGCGTTACGCAATATCTGTTCAATGTACAGCACCTGATCATTGTGCGCCTTCATGCTGTCATGGTAAATGGTCAATTGATTTCGACCCTGTTCTTTTGAACGATACATGGCCGCATCTGCCTGCTTGATGATGTCATTGACATTGGAGCCTTGACTGGGATATACAGCCAGACCCATGCTGACCGTACAAGTGTGTCTGTGCTCTCCAATCTGGTAAGGTTCAGCCAAGCTTTTAATGATGTCCTCAGCCAACATGATGACATTCACAGCGGTGTCATTGGGTGTTTCATATTCTGCCATTGTGGCAATGACAAACTCATCTCCACCAAACCGAGCCACTACAGCCACCTCATCAGAGAATTGGTTCAACCGATCAGCAATACTGACCAACAATTGATCACCAAAATGATGACCCAAAGCATCATTCAACACTTTGAATCTATCCATGTCTAAAAACATCACAGCACCAAAAAGGTTGTTGCTTTTGGCTTCTTTCATCAATTGGGTCAACTGACCTTGAAAATTTTGCCTGTTAGGTAAATTGGTCAAATAGTCATAGAAAGCCAGGTGTTTGATTTTGTTTTCTGCATTTTTACTGTCAGTGATGTCTATCATCATGCCCATGCATTCAACACTGTCTTGAAATTCTGATGGGATGTTCAATACATCTCTGAACCAACGGTATTCGCCATTGGCATGCCTGACTCGATACTCCAACTCCATCCGTTCACCGGTGGCAAATGACTCTTGAATGTTCCATTTGACTTTGGACAGGTCATCAGGGTGTATTTTCTTAGACAGAAAATGGGGCTCTTCATACCATTGCATAATGGGATAGCCCAAAATCGCTTCGGCTTCTTTGTTAACATAAGCAATGCGGTCTTCCAACATGTTGATTTTCCAAAAAACCACAGGTTGACGATCCACAATATGCCGGTAATTTTCATTACTCACCGCCAAATCTTTGTTGGCCTCATTCAGCAACTTGGTCCGCCGTTTGATTTCTAAATCTGTCAATGCATTGTGACCGGTCATGGCCAACAGACCGGCACCAACAAAGCCCGTGTACAACATGCTGACAAACACCATGGTCCATAGACTCCAAGAATATTGGCTATCGTAAAATCGGTTGATAGGTGTGAGTTTCAATGCATAATGCGAATCACCCACTTGAAACTTCAACTCATTATTGATGTATGGAAAGCGGATGCGTTGCTCATGATTCAGTCCAAATAATAAATCACCGTTTTCGACATCTGTCAGTTCTATTCGGTAATCATCCATGGCCAACGCCTGATGGTTACTGGCCAAAAAATCCACCAGTTCTGGCTGAGAAAGGCGTTGGTTAGCGCCTACTTTTTCTATGTACCGACTTTTCAATGCCATGGTTTCTCTTATCTGAGCTTCATCGTTGCTTCTTAAAGCATCAAAAAGGAAAAACACCAAACAAAATCCGGCCAAAGTGGGCAAAGATGCCTGCCAAATACGTGGCTTCCAAATGCTTCTGGGTTTGGCAAATAAGCTCAATACAATCGGGCAAACAATCATGACTGAAAGTAAATCACCAATGTACCAAGCAAAAAATTTAGTGACCAGGTTGTCGGTAGTGTAATGCCCCTCCAAAAAGAGCAAAGAGGCAAAAGCCAATGAAGTGAAAAAGCAAGGGATCACCGCAGCATAAAGAAAAAATCGAGCGATGTCTTTGGCTTTCATTAAACTGAAATCCATGGCCATGCGATGGCGAACCAAGAACCCTGCCAAACAAGGTCGCAATACACTCAAAAAAAGCAAGGAAACATCATATAAAAAAGCTTTGTTCAGACCGATGGCATCGGCGATGCCATAAAGAATGACACTGGAACACAGCTCGCCCAATGCAATGCCAAGGATGAATTTTCGCCCCCAAATGACAATCATGGCCACCCCCAATCCAGTGGCGGGCCACAAAGTGACAGACAAACTGGGTCTGACCATCATTTTATAAGCCACATAAGTGACCACAGTGTAAACCACTGCCAAAATGAGGTTAAAAAATATCAGCTTTACCGTTTGATTCACACCTTTTCCCTTGGGCTTTCTAATGATGTTAACGAAAATGTACTTTTATTTCAAGAAGTAAACTCGGGTACCACCTGCGTCTGGGTGTTTACCGTTGACACTGGGGGCAAAAATAAGTGCTTCTTTGTCCTGTTTTTACTTTTTTGACATTTATTTGACATCGAACACAGGGTTTGTTTTCTCGGCCATAAACCAACAATTCTTGCTGGAAATAACCCGGTTTCCCTTGACTGTCATGAAAATCCTTTAAAGTGGTACCACCGGCCTTGATGGCCTCACGCAGAACTTTTTGTATGCTGTTGACCAAGGCTTGGTATCGGGTTTTACTGATTCGGTGTGCTTGCCGATGGGGGTGAATGCCTGCCTGGAACAAGGCTTCTGATGCATAAATATTACCCACACCCACCACCACATCATTGTTCATGATGAATGATTTAACAGACACTTTTTTTTGGGCTGCTTGCTGTTTTAAATACGAAGCATTGAATGTCGGGCCCAATGGTTCTGGCCCCAATTTCTTGACCATTGGGTGTTGATTGACATCACCCTCAACCCACAACACACAACCAAACCGCCTGGGGTCGTGAAACACCAAACAGATACCTGATGCAATTTGCACCAGCAAGTGGTCATGCTTGATGGCTTGGTAAGGAGCTGTTTGCAGGCGCATCATGCCTGACATGCCCAAGTGAAACAGCAGATGACACTGGTTTTCCAAACTGATGACCAGGTATTTGGCCCGACGGGTCACGTCGGTAATTTTGATTCCAGACAGTGACAACAGTTCTTGGCTGACTGGGTACCTCAGGTTTTTACCCGAATACCAGACTGATGTTATACTTTGGCCTATCAATGCAGCTGCAATGCCTCGTTTGGTGGTTTCCACCTCAGGCAATTCAGGCATCAGTATTCTTGGCCTAAGAAATTTGAAATCAAACTGTTGGCGACACTGAATCTGGGCGATAAAATGATGCTGCCTTGTTTTACCCATTTGATCAAATCGTCTTTATGGAACCAGCGCACGTCCTCCATTTCATCATCTAGCCTGATGTCATCACTTCTGGCTTCGGCCTTGAAAGCCACCATCAATGACGATGGAAATGGCCAAGGTTGAGATCCAAAATACTGTAGATTCTTCAGTCTGATGTTGGATTCTTCATACACTTCTCGGTGCACAGCGTCTTCAATAGACTCACCCGGTTCAACAAAACCGGCCAAAGTGGAATACACATTGGGCGGCCATGAATGTTTCCGGCCGAGCAAACATTTGTCACCGTCTGAAACCAACACGATCACCGCTGGTTCGATATGAGGAAACTGCTCATGCCCGTTTTCACACACCATTTTATGACCTGAGCTGGCCGCTTTGTTTTTGGTGCCACAAATCGAACAAAAAACGCGCCTGCGATGCCAAAGGTCCATGCCACGAGAATATAAGGCTATGTGTCCTTGGTCATCATCCAAAGCCAAAGCATATTGTCTCAAAGACTGAAAAGAGGCTTGGTGCTTTTCTTCTAATGCCCGTGCTTCTGACTCTTTAATTGAACAACTGAACCAAAGCTCATCATTCAAAACACCCAAAAAGGTTTCATCCCTGCTGCTGCCTATCGGCTGACTGCTGTGGAAAAAATTGTCTTCGCCCTTCAGATACAAGTGGTTGCCCAAATAAACAGGCACATAATGACAGGGTTTGAATTTTTTTAATTGCTTCAAACGCTGTTTTTGATCTCGCATGTTGGCACAACGGTCCAACTCGGTGCGAGTAAAATAAATGGAGTCAGGTGTCATTGTTCAGTGATTTATATAGAAAATGAACTGCCGCAACCACAGGTGGTTTTGGCATTCGGGTTGGCCACAACAAAACGCGAACCTTGCAGGTCTTCCAAATAATCCACTTCCGATCCCATCAAATAAGGAAAGCTCATGGGGTCCACCATCATTTGAACACCATGCTGCTCGCTGACGATGTCACCGTCCACCACGTCCTCTTCAAAAGCAAAACCATATTGGAAACCTGAACAGCCACCACCAATGATATAAACCCTGAATTTCAAATCAGGGTTCATTTCTTCCAAAATCAATTGACTGATTTTATTGGCGGCACTTGATGACAGTGCGACTTGATTATTTGCCATCTTTGTTTTCTTTTTTAATCGGTGTGATCACATCCTTTCCTTGATAAATCAACTGACCATTGACCTGTGAACCTGCTTCCATTTCAATGTTGGTGTAATAGATGTTGCCAGTGATTCGGGCCTGTGATGCCACTTCAATTTTTCCAGATGCGGTGATGTCACCTTCTATGGTGCCGTTGATGACCATATTACCTGCTTTGATGGTGCCATGGATTCGACCTGTTTCACTGACCATCAAGGTGTCTGTTTCTGTTTCTGCGACCAAAGATCCTTCAATGTGACCATCTACATGCATGGAGCCTGAATATTTCATGTCCCCTTTGATGCGTGTGCTGTGACCAATTAACGTTTCAATGCTTTGAGGGTGTTGTGTTGCCATGGTGCGTTTACTCTCTTGGTTGTTTTTGTTGTTTGTTTTTGAATTAAACATAATGATGTCCGTTAGCCTTTGTTAATATCAGACCACTCAAATTGCTCAGATATGACTTTGGGTTTATTCTTACTGCTTTCTAATTCTACTAAAAGCATGGTGGGATTAAAACCATCTGGCACTTTAATGCTGAAATTCAAGACTTGAAAATATTTAAGCGAAAATTCATCTTCAAGCGCAAATTGTTGCGTCAAATTCAAAACATCGCCTTTGTCGCCTGAAATGCCTTTCAATCGTAGTGTAATGCGGCCTGATTTTTCTGTGGCCTTGGTCAATTTTTGAGCCAAAACAATTTGAATCTGGCTTAACTCATGTTGTTGTGTGACCTGTGCACTGAGCACACTTAATTGTTTGACTTGGTCTTTGGCACTGAGCAGGCGTTCAAAAAACTGAACTTCCTGTTTTAATGCGGCCTGTTGTTCGGCCATGGTTTCTATAGTACTTTGCAGCTCTTTGATGGCCTGGGTTTTCACCTGTGCTTCGGTTTTCCATTGGCTGACACTCACTTTCAATGCCTCGTTATCTGTGACCAACCTTTGGTTCTCTTCCACCAGGGTTTTTTGCTGTCCTTTAAAAGCTTGCAGCACATCAATGTTGGTGTACCTGCCCAACAAATAAGTCAACACTGCCAACACCATCAAGGACACCATCAACCAATGTCGCCTGACAAATGAAGCTTGTTCTGGCTGTTGCTGAATGATGTATTTGGGGGTTTTGACGCTCATGTTTGCAATGTGAATTCAAATCGCGCATTATACATGCTCATTTGTTATCTTGAGGTGAAGACCTTGTTGTGGATCAAAACTTTTCATGTGTTTTTTGTGGTCAGCTGGTTTGCATGCTTGTTTTATTTACCACGCTTGTTTGTAAATCATGCCCAGAATCAAGACGCAGATCAACGGGCTTTGTTGCTGGGCATGGAAGCCCGATTGATTAAAATGATGAATTTCACCCTTTGGGGTACGCTGATTTCGGCCACTGGTCTGGTTTATGTCTTGGCAGGTCAACAATGGTTGTTCTACATTCAACAAGGGTGGTTTATCAGCAAGATGGTTTTGGTGGCGCTGTTGATTGCATATCACCATTTGTGCATCAAAATTCACCGAAATTTTGCTGTTGAGAAAGAAGCACACAGCCATGTTTGGTTTCGAGTTTTCAATGAATTGCCCGTTTTTGCCCTGTTTGCCGTCATTTATTTGGTTTTAGCCAAACCATTTTAAGCACAGCCATGTAAAATACAGCTTTTTTTAATACCGTTGGACACCATGTTTGATCGTTCGATTACACTGTCAAAAGCAGACCCTGAATTACAAACTGCCATAGAAGCAGAAAACCAAAGGCAAGAGGACCACATTGAGCTGATTGCTTCGGAAAATTACACCTCACCTGCCGTTATGGAAGCCCAAGGCAGCCAGATGACCAATAAATATGCAGAAGGTTATCCTGGTAAACGCTATTATGGCGGTTGTGAACATGTGGATGTGGCAGAACAATTGGCCATCAGCCGTGTCAAACAGCTGTTCAATGCAGACTATGCCAATGTTCAGCCCCATTCTGGCTCTCAAGCCAACCAAGCCGTTTATTTTGCTTTGCTGCAACCAGGCGACACCATCCTGGGTATGTCACTGGCACACGGTGGTCATTTAACCCATGGCGCCAAGGTGAATGTTTCTGGCAAAATTTTCAATGCCGTTCAATATGGTATTGATGAGGCCACTGGAGAAATTGATTTCGAAAACGTGCGTGAAATGGCATTGAAACACCAGCCCAAGCTCATCATCGGTGGTTTTTCAGCTTATTCCAAAAAAATCAATTGGCAAAAATTTCGCGAAATCGCCGATGAAGTTGGGGCCTACTTTATGGTTGATATGGCCCATGTGGCTGGTTTGGTCGCGGCCGATGTTTACCCATCGCCTGTGGGCATTGCTGACGTCACCACATCGACCACACACAAAACTTTGCGTGGCCCACGAGGCGGCATCATCTTGGCCAAAGCCAATGAAGCAGTTGAGAAGAAGTTAAATTCTGTGGTTTTCCCAGGTATCCAAGGTGGCCCATTGATGCACATCATTGCCGCAAAAGCTGTGGCATTCAAAGAAGCCTTACAACCTGAATTCAAAACCTATCAGCAGAACGTCGTTGACAACGCCCAAGTGATGGCAAAAGTGTTCATCGAACGGGGCTACAATGTGGTTTCAGGTGGTACAGAAAATCATTTGTTTTTATTGGATTTGGTTGATAAAGACATCACTGGTAAAGACGCAGAAGCACGTTTGGGTGAAGCGCACATCACCGTGAATAAAAACGCCGTACCCAATGACCCTCGTTCTCCTTTTGTCACATCCGGTCTTCGACTGGGAACACCTGCGGGCACAACACGCGGCTTTGGTGCAGATGAATTTGAACAAATCACCCATTGGATGTGTGATATATTGGATGACATGAGCAATGATGAAGTGGTGGACAAGGTGAAAACCCAAGCCGCTGCATTGTGTCAACGATTCCCAGTTTACGGATAACCACATGAGCCATAAAAAAAGCAAAAGATTGCCTGAGCCATTGGCACGCAAACACCGCGCAAGAAAACGCTTGGTTCAAGCACTTTATCAAATGCACTACAATGATTTGAGTGCCAGAACAGTGATTGAACAGTTTCTAGAAGAGCAAGACTTCGCCAAAGTGGACACCGAGTTTTTCAAACAAGCATTGCGCTATATTGAAGCCAACAGAAGTGACATTGAAGCCATCATTGACCCTCATTTAGGCCGCGATAAATCGGCTCTGGGTGCCGTTGAATATGCGGTTTTGAACATGGCAACCTATGAACTATTGAAACACATAGAAACACCTTTCAAAGTCATCATCAATGAAGCGATCTTGATGGCCACCGAATTTGGGGCAGAAGGAGGGCACACCTTTGTCAACGGCGTGTTGACTCAAGTGGCCAAAGACACACGGGCCAGTGAAATGGAGTAAACACCATCGAATTTGATTTGATAGAAAAAATAAATCAACATTGCAGCATAAACAAAGACAATGTGGATTTAGGCATTGGAGATGATGCCGCCATTTTGAATGCAGATGGCCAAAAAAATCTGGTCGTCACCACCGACACCTTGGTTGAAGGCACTCATTTCAAAGCAGATGACGACGCCCAAGATGTCGGCTTTAAAGCATTGGCCGTCAACCTCAGTGATTTGGCAGCCATGGGCGTCATACCTCAATGGGTTACCTTGAACCTCACCATTCCAGAAGTCCAATCTTACTGGTTGGGTGAATTCATCAAAGGCTTTGCCACCTTGCTCCACCAACATGACATCGCTCTGGTGGGTGGCGACACCACGCAAGGGCCTTGCAGCATCACGGTTACGGCCATGGGAGAGGCCGTTGCTGCTGACATCAAAAAAAGAAGCCAGGCGCAAGTCGGTGATTTGATTGCCGTTACAGGCAAACTCGGCAGCGCATCTTATGCGTTGGCCCACCCTTATATGGATGCCATTTGTGACCAAAAATTACATCGCCCCATACCCAGATTAGACATGATACCCTTGCTCAAACCCATCGCCAAGGCGATGATTGATGTGTCAGATGGCTTATTGGCAGATTTGGGTCATATTTGTCTGGCCAGTGGTGTCGGCGCTCAAATAAAAGCCGAAGACATTCCAACCACAGCCTCTGTCAAAAACCAAAGTGATTGGCTGCAACATGCCTTGGCCGGTGGTGATGACTATGAGCTGTGCTTTACTTTCGATAAGAAACATCTGGCTCAACTGCCCTCAGCTTGTACTGTGATTGGGCACATCACCGGGAGCAGTCGAGTGGAAGTACTCGATAACAATCAACCCATAGTTTTGAATCGTTTTGGCTACAGCCACTTTACGCAATCATGATCAACAAAACCACTCAAGTGGCCATGGGTTCTGTGTCGGGCTTTTTGGCTTTTGGCTTTGGCAGCGGCTTGGCACCCAAAGCCCCGGGCACTTGGGGCACATTGGCGGCATTGCCTTTTTTATTCCTTTGGCAGTTACTTCCTTGGCCCGCTTATCTGTTGTTGTTGTTGCTCAGCTTTCTGCTGGGTGTATATGTTTGCGAATCGGCCACCAGAAAACTGGGGGTACATGATCACGGTGGTATAGTTTGGGATGAATTTGTTGGCTTGTGGCTGACCTTTTTTATGGTTGACCTCTCTTGGCAAAGCGTAGCGATTGGTTTCGTTTTGTTCAGGATTTTTGATATTTTGAAGCCATTTCCCATAAAATGGTTAGACAAAAAAGTCAAAGGTGGCTTTGGCATCATGATTGACGACGTGCTGGCAGGTGTTTTTGCTGGTGTGGTTTTACATATTTTAATGCACTATATTCCATGAAAAAAGTATTGGTTCTCGGCGGCGGACGCATTGGTTCTGCCATTGCTCATAATTTATCCAAAGACCATGAAGTGACTTTGGCAGACGTTTCTATAGGTCATTTGAGGCAGCTAGAAGACCTCGTTCAACTGAAAGAATTAAATGCCTGTGATGACACGCAATTGGCACAAGCTGTGGTTGGCATGGATTGTGTGGTGGGCGCTCTTCCCAGTAGGTTAGGGTTTGATCGATTGAAGCAGCTAATCACATTGAAAGTCAATGTGGTCGATATCTCTTTCTTTTCCGAAGACGCTTTGGCTTTGAATGCCTTGGCTGAATCCAATGGGGTCACTGCCTTGGTTGATTTTGGTTTGGCTCCTGGTATTTCCAATTTATTTGCCGGACACTTTGTTGACCAATTTGACCAAGTTGATGACTTTACATGTATGGTCGGTGGCGTGCCTGTGGAACGTTTAAAACCATTTGAATACAAAGCACCATTCGCGCCTTTGGATGTGATTGAGGAATACACCCGACCTGCACGCATGAAACGCAATGGCCAAGAAGTGGTGTTTCCAGCCATGAGTGAGGTTGAATCCGTTTACTTCAAAGGTGTGGGTCATATGGAAGCATTCAATACCGATGGCTTGCGTTCCTTATTGCAAACCGTTGATATCCCAAACATGTCAGAAAAAACCATTCGTTACAATGGTCACGCCCAATTGATTCAACAATTAATAGATGCCGGATTCTTTTTGCCAGAACACATAGACAACACCGCCAAAGTGCTGTTAGATCAATGGCAATTCAATGAAAACGAAGCCGACTTAACGGTGATGCAGATTAGCGCCAGTGGCATACAAAACGGACAAAAAACCGAGGCTTCTTATCAATTGATTGACCATTATGACCACCAACAAAACATCAGTTCTATGGCAAGAACCACCGGATACACCTGTGCAGCTGGAGTCAGGCTGATGTTGAATCAAGATTTACCTACTGGTGTTTTGCCACCCGAGACGCTTGGTAAAAATCAAATTTGGTTTGAATCATTGATGGCAGAACTTGCCAGCCAAGGCATCAACATCACTCATCAATGATAGATTCTCTGCTTCATTATTTTGCGGCTTTATCTGTTTTTGGTAAAACAGCCGTTATATTGAATGTCAGTTTATTGCTTTTGGCACCTTTGCTGTTTAACCGCATTGTGCCATCGGACAAAGCTGCACTGAACAGCAGCAGAACCCGAAAATTGCGGTTGATGAATTTGTTGTTATTGACCGTCTATTTGTTCGATTGGTTGATCAACTTTTATTTCAATGACCATGGCCACAGCGAAGTGTTTATTCGCATTTCTCAAACTGGATTGGTTTTTTTGTTGGGGTATTTATTCACGCAATTTTCTCATACTTGGACCATCAAACGGTACGGTAAAGAAAGGACCATCGATGGCGAAACCATAAAAACCCGTACTTACCAGTCGGAAATGGGCTATATTTTGATTTTGTTGATCACCATAGTAATCGCTCTATTGTTGCTGATTAACATTTGGCAAGTCACCTCATGGTTGCAAGCCACCGGTGTGATTGGTGGCTTGCTGGTGATTTTATTTGGCACCAAAGAGGCATGGGCGCATGATGCAGTCAGTGGACTGATTCTTTTGTACCATGGAGACATCGCTCCTGGCGTGGTGTGTCGCATCCCAGAAATGAATTTATTGGCCGTGGTCAGGCGCATGTCTTTGACTGAAACCACTTTTCATGACGTGGTTCAAAAACACAACACCATCGTTTCCAATAGCCAATTGCGCGCCACTACTGTGGATGTTTTGAATAAAGTTGACAGCCCACATTGGCACGATTTTGTGACTTTTAAAATCGGTTACCAAACACCCGCCGAACAAGTAGAAGCCTTTGTTCAAGCCCTGTGGCAAAAAGCTTGCGAAATAGAAAAGCATTTGGATCCTGAAAAGACACCCAAAGTGGTGTTGGTTAATTTAGGAGATCATGCCGTGGAATGGCGACTTAATTATCGACTGGAGTCTGTATATCGAATAAAACAAGCCAGGTTTGCCATAAATCGAGCGGCTTTTGATTTACAAGAAGAATTCCATTTGTCATTGGCCACACCTTTGACCTTTCAACAAAGCTAAGGCCTTTGTTTTTCTTCTTGCTGATGTATTGAAGGTTGTTGTGATTCTTCTGCGATAACCTGGTCGGTCACAGTCACTTCAACAGAATGATAGGCCATCCAGTTCAGTGCCAAAATTGCCACAATAAGCACCGTTAATACAATAAATATTTTATTCTCAGAGACTTTGCCTTGCGTATGCAAATCATGGTAAGTCATGTCATTACTGTTTTTTTTCATATCCCTATAACGTGCCGAAAGTTGTTGAATCATCTCAGGGAATTTTAAATTTTTTAAAAAGTTAAAAAAAAGGCCTTTACATACAGTTGAGCGAAAAAATGAACCATAAACAACGTCTCTTCCAAATAAAGGCCCCAAAAGCTTCTGTCACAAAAACACACTATCCAATCAAAGCATTTCTGCAACCCCCTGTAGAAGCTGATGAACAATTTAACAACTTGAACCCGGACTGTCCATCACCCATATGGGTTAAAAGGCTATATATGAATACCTGTTCACTAATACCCTGACTCAAACTAGACTTGAATGAACCTAGCTAACATTGACAGTGTGGTTAACATTTTCTACCCCCTGTCGATGATTTCTTACATGGGCTGTCCAGATTGTCAGTGGCAGGGTGTTCTTATTTAATTAAAATGGTTCTTTTGCATACCATTGACATGACACAATTAGCCACCATTTTATCTCGCGGTGCCTTTGGGGTTGAGGCCCCTCAGGTCCATGTGGAAGTTCATATTTCACGGGGTATGCCAGGATTATCCATCGTGGGCATGCCAGAAACTGCCGTCAAAGAATCCAAAGACCGCGTTCGAGCCGCCATCATGAATTCAGGTTTTGAGTTCCCACAACACCGCATCACCATCAATTTATCACCAGCTGATGTACCCAAACAGGGCGGGCGTTATGACTTGCCTATTGCTCTTGGGATTTTGGCGGCCTCCGGACAAGTTAAAACAGAAAAAATATCAGCCGTAGAATTTGTTGGTGAATTGGCTTTGGGTGGCGGTTTACGCGCCATCAGTGGGATCCTGCCAGTGGTTAATGCCACCGCTGCACAGCACAGGGCACTGGTGATGCCACATGACAATGGCAATGAGGCGGCATTAGTCTCCGATTGCGAATGTTTCACAGCCAACAACCTTTTACAAGTCTGTGCATGGTTAGATGGCGTGGATGAATTGGCAGTGGCAAAACAAACCACCAAGGCACAAAATACCGACGCACTAGATCTCGCTGATGTCAAAGGTCAAGAGCAGGCCAAAAGGGCATTGATTATTGCCGCTGCAGGCGGGCATAACTTATTATTTTTTGGCCCACCAGGCACTGGAAAAACCATGTTGGCCAGTCGCTTACCCGGCATTCTCCCACTGCTGAATCAACAACAAGCTCTGGAAACTGCACAGGTGGCGTCCATCAGCGCCCAAGGCTTTGACCCCAATACTTGGGGGGTACCACCGTTCAGAAATCCTCATCATACAGCCTCTGCTGTTGCATTGGTCGGAGGAGGCTCAAATCCATTACCAGGAGAAATTTCATTGGCCCAAAACGGTGTTTTATTTTTGGACGAATTGGCTGAATTTTCTCGCCATGTTTTGGAAGTGCTTAGAGAACCTTTGGAATCAGGTAAAATCATTATTTCTCGTGCTGCACGCAGTGCAGAATTTCCTGCCCGTTTTCAACTGATTACCAGCCTCAATCCGTGTCCATGCGGTTACCTTGGTGATGACAGTCGCACTTGTCAATGCAGTATAGGTCAGATTCAGCAATACCGAAATAAAATTTCCGGGCCTTTGTTAGACCGCATAGACTTGCAAGTGGAAGTACCCAGAATTCCTCATAAGCAATTAAGGCAAGCCAGTTGTGATAACAAGAGCAGTACTCAAATTCGACAACATGTCATCGACAGCCGCAAGAGACAGTTCAAACGAAATGGTGGTAAAACCAATGCCCAACTTTCCACCAAAGAATTAGAGCATGCAGTGTGTTTATCTGAACCACAATTGGATTTTCTTGAGCAGGTGATTGACCAACTCAAGCTTTCAGCACGCGCTTACCATCGCATCATCAAAGTCAGTCGAACCATAGCTGACCTTGAAAAGTCAGAAAAAGTCAAACAAGCCCACCTCATCGAGGCCATCAGTTACCGCAGCTTTGATCGACACTGATCATTCAGTGCGTGTTAACAACCTTTTAACCAACGCCATTTGGCTGTTGGTTTCTGTTTTTCTGAAAACAGCAGCCAGCTGTGATTTACTGGTGTTGTAACTGCGTGACAAGGCTTCTGATGCTTCCTTAAGACCGTCATATTTAATCAAAGCCAATGCCAGGGAAGCTTCAGACTTTGTTAAACCGAAATGACTGCCCAAAGCCGATTGATAAAAATATTGAGGCAGCGACTGGCCGTTCATGCCCTCCATTTCCAAAGCGCGACGCATGTGTGCCACATAGTAGTTAAAAACACGCAACTCGGCAGCCGTATAAGTCGGCCGACACATCAATCGAGGAATGCCAATGATGAATTCAACCATTTTGGTTCGAACATATCCACCTGCAGTGTGCTTGAACCCCCAATGGTGCCAGTAATCATTGTAAAAAGATGTTTTCTGAAAAGCGTTAAAATCCAATAATTTTTCACCCGATTGCATCACATTGAATGCTTGATACCTTTTGATGGCGGACTGCCAAGGATCTAAGGTCCAGTAATGTGCCCGATAATCATCCCAAATCACATCAGATTCAGGTTCAGTGGCAAAAACAACAGGTGGCCCTTTAGGAGGAAATACATACATCAATGCCAATCCAGCTTGCATTACATCCCTCAATTTTTTCAACACCGCCGTCCATTGACTGTTCCCAAGAGGAACGTCATAAATCAAATTGATCAAATCAGGATTGAGGTTCATGTTGTGAGGTGAGGTTCAGTGCCCACATTATAAATGAATATTCATTATTATGCCTCCATGAACCGTTGAATTTAGAACCAATCTAATTAAGCTGCTACCTGATGCCTTCCTGTTTAATTGGTCAGTTTATTCGTCTAAGACAAATGTCACTTTCATGGCCACGCGGTATTCACTGATTTTCCCGTCATTTACCACCACTTTTTGACTTTCTACCCAAGCACCAGTGACATTGTTCAATGTTTTGCTTGCCCTTTCTATGCCGTTTTCAACTGCTTTTTCAAAGCTCTTTTTTGAGCTGGCGATGATTTCTGTAACACGTGCTACACTCATGATTTTCTCCTCGTTAATGAGCTTAATAGGGTAGCAAGCAAAAAATAAAAATACCAGCAAGTGACTTAAAGGTTCACCATTGTTTACCAAACTATGACACAAAAAAGGCCATGCATTAAAGCACGGCCTTGATTTTTTGCATCAGTAAAACAGATCACCAACCGCAGTCGCGGCCTTTGTTTTGTTCATCCAACCATGTTTTCAATGGCGCGAAATAGTCCACAACGGCAGTGGCGTCCATGTCGCGAGAATTGGCCACCACTTCCATGGCGTCTTGCCAAGGCTGTGAGGCACCCATTTCCAATACTTTGATCAATTTTTCACCAGCAGCTTTGTTGCCGTAAATGGAACACTGGTGCAAATCACCTTCAAAACCAGCAGCTTCACACAACTCTCTGTGGAACTGGAATTGTAAAATATGTGCCAAGAAATAGCGGGTGTAAGGTGTGTTTCCAGGAATATGGTATTTGGCACCTGGGTCGAAGTGATCTTCGGTTCGCTCGTTTGGTGCTTTTACACCTTGGTACTGGTTACGCAAACGCCACCAGCCAGCATTGTATTCTTCGGCTGAAATTTCGCCGTTGAAGACTTTCCAGCGCCATTGGTCAATCATCAAACCAAAAGGAACAAATGCAATTTTTTCCAAAGCTTTTTTCATCAACATGCCCAAATCGTTACTGGAAGCAGGCACCTCATCAATCAAACCGATGTCTTTCAAATATTGTGGCGTGATCGATAAAGCAACGGTGTCGCCAATGGCTTCGTGGAAACCGTCATTGGCACCATTGCGGTAAAGGATGCTTTGGTCTTTGTAAGCGCGTTGATAGAAGTTATGACCCAATTCATGGTGAATGGTGACAAAGTCTTCGTAATCTTCTTTGATACACATCTTGATGCGGATGTCTTCTTCATTATCAATGTCCCAGGCCGAAGCATGACATTGCACATCACGATCACGAGGCTTCAAGAACAAAGAACGGGTCCAAAAGGTTTCAGGTAAAGGATCCAAGCCCAGTGAGGTGAAAAAGCCTTCTGCGGTTTTGACCATTTTTTCAGCATCATAATCATGTTCAGCTAACAAAGCAGTCACATCAATGGTGCTGCCAGCATCTTGAGGTTTGACCAAATCATAAACAGCGGTCCAATCTTGTGCCCACATGTTACCCAACAAATGGGCTGGAATCATGCCGTCGTTGCCCATCACTGCTTCACCATAATGATCAGTCAATTTGGTGCGCACGTGACATTGCAATGAATCATAAAGCGGTTTGACTTGACCCCACAAACGGTCCAATTCAACAGGGAAGTCATTGGCTGGCATGTCATAGCCAGCACGCCACATGGCACCGGTGTCATCAAAGCCCAACTCGCGTGCGCCTTCGTTGGCCAGAGTGACCATTTCTTGGTAAGAATCACGCATGGCAGGAGATACGGTACGCCAACCATTCCAAGCATTCAATAATTCGTCTGCATCACGAGACTCAGCGATGGTTTTAGACAGTTGACCCAGGTTTTGACAATCTTCACCTTGACAATATTTGCCTGCGCCATAGGTGGCAGATAAATTGGCCATGATTTGTGCCAAACGGGCATTTTTATCAGCATCATTGGGTGCTGCCAATGTCATGCCACCTTTGATGATGTTCAAGCGACGACGCATGTCTGCTGGCAATTCTATGTCATCAAAAGCTTTCGCTTGGTTGGCAAATTTGACTTGCAAAGCGCCCATTTTTTCGATGCTTTTGGCACCCAGCCAAACGGTGTCTTCAGTGATGAAGTTGGCTTGTACCCAAGCGATGCGAGCGGCATATTCGGCGTCTTTGATCAGTGTGGTTTCCACTTGTGCCAAAAACTGTTCGGCATCCGCAACAGTGACTGCGTCACTGCTTGGTTTTTGATGGGGTTGGCATGCCGCGAGTGCCATTGAGGCTGCCAGTAAGACAGATTTTTTAATCATTTCCAGTTCTCTTTTTTAAAAACCAGATGATTTTACATGAAACAGCCCAGCGCTTCAGCTACCCATAATAAAAAACCCACCCAATCTTATGAAAAGCATAGGGTCAGGAATTTAAGCACATTACTTTTTGCGGCTTCGGCTGCTTTTTTCACCTCGGCTGCTTGAACCTTTAGATTTGGAACGAGCGGCTTTGTTGCTCTTATTGGCTTTGGGCTTATTGTATGTTCGGCTCGCTTGTGACGGCTTTTCTATTCTGTTGGGCTTTTTGAATTGTGTGATAGGCACAGGCTTTTGTCTGGCCTCATCCGCACGATTGCGGTTATTAACTGTGTTCTGCCTGAAGCGATTCGTGCGGTCACTTTCTTGCCTGTGGTTTTGCGAAGTCTCTAGCCTTCTTGACACCCATGCATCTTGGCGGTCATGCCGTGGTAAATTGTTAACCTCTTGACGGCTATTACGGGGATGATTGATGACAGACGATTGGCCACGGTAATTATTAACAGAGGTGCTCGAATATGGCTGTTTCACCCGAGGTTGTTTATTTCTTGGTGTGATGGTACGCACCGGTTTTCTATGGGGCGCGGTGTATCTACTGCGATCTCTACTGACGCGGTTGGGTTTGATGCCATGGCGTGTAGGCTGTTGGTTTTTATATCGGTTGCCACGTGTTCTGTCGGCCAACCTGACTGCCTCTCGCCTGGCTGAATTACGGCCGCCATACCTTGGATGTTGGTATTCATAGTTTCTGTGGCGCCAACGGTTATACCAATAAAAATCATCGTAAAACCACGAAGAATAGGCAACCCCACCGTAAAACCAGGGTGTGTAAGAGGACCAAGAATGGTAACCTCCATAGCCATAACAACCCCAGGTCCAATAAAAACAATCTCGATAATAAAAGCCGATGCGTGGATACCGGTATGGACTGTAATAACTGCTGCTGTAATTGATGCCCCAGCGGTCGGGGTAATAATTGTAGTCATTGAAATAAACACCGCTACCATCAGTCGAATAACCCGATGATTGCCCACCATAACCATAATAGGGGTCATAGTCACTGGCATAATACCCTTCATCTTCATACACACCTTCGCTGTGATGGGTATGGTAACTGGCACATGAGGCCAAAAACAGGCTTAATAAAGGCAATATTTTTTTCATGGTGAATTCCAAAATACAATCTTGTTTCGATTCTATCTGACAGAGTCTGAATTGTGTCTGAATATTTTCCCTTACCAAGCAGTTAAAGTTATTTGCTAATTGGCAAAATTTGCTATTTAATGGCGCTTTGAATATATCCTCATTTTTGCCATGACTTCTGCTAAAAACAACTGGAAAATCGGGTTGACCTTATCACTGATAACGGTTTTGTTTTGGAGCACGCTACCCATTTCTCTGAAAATCAGCCTGTCTGCTTTGGATGCCTGGACCCTGACTTGGTTGCGTTTTGTTTTCGCCGCATTGTTCACTTTGATGCTGTTACTTTCTGGCAACAAATTGGCACAGTTTAAGTCATTGCTTGCAACTGACTGGATTTGGTTATTCATTGCGGCAGCCATGTTGGTCGCCAATTATTTGCTGTTCTTGTATGGTTTGGAAATGACCTCACCAGCCAATGCCCAAGTTTTTATTCAAATGGCCCCACTGTTGATGACTTTAGGTGGTGTTTTGATTTTTAAAGAACAATTCTCAAAACTGCAACTCACTGGTGCAATGTTGGTCATCTTGGGTTTGGCACTGTTTTTTAAAGACCAACTGACACAAATGCTCAGCAGCGATTTCACAGTGGGATTCTGGGTGATGTTTGCAGCCGCACTGACTTGGGCTATTTATGCCTTGATTCAAAAGAAATTGGCGACCAAATTATCGTCACAAGCCATACTGTTGTTTATTTATGCTTTTGCATCTGTGGTGTTGCTCTTTGGCTCTGATCACGGCAGTTATACCACCATCACAGCCACACAGTGGTGGGCGATTGCCTATGCTTGTGTTAACACGGTTGGCGCCTATGGGGCTTTTGCTGAAGCTTTGAATTACTGGCAAGCCTCTCGTGTCGGCATGGTGTTGGCCATGACACCTGTGTTTACTTTGTTGTTCATTAATGCCTTCGCTGCTTTTTTCCCAAACCTGTTGGCCAAAGAGACCATTCATATCTTTGGTTATTTGGGCATAGCCATGATTGTGAGCGGCTCCATGTTGGCCAGTTTAAAAAAATAATCACGACTTCTGGCACTGTGAATGTGCTCATTTTTGCTGCAAAATAATTAGAACTAAGCCAGCAACCAATGAGGATAATCATGAGCGAAGACAAAAACAACAACAATATTGATGAGGAAGTGAATAAAGCTTCTGAAGCTGTTGAAGAGGCGTCAGATGCTGTCAATGAAGCTTGCGAAAATATTGATAAATCAGTGAAACAAGCCTCTGAAACCATCAATGATGCCAGCGAAACAATCAACCAGACCCAAGAATCCACCGAATCCAAAAGCGAAAAGAAACCTGCCATCAGCAATGAAGTGATCACTCGCATTTTTGTGACTCTGCTTTTTGCATTGATTGGCTGGTTGTCATTGTGGGTGTTTGGCGTGGTGGTTTTGGTTCAATTTGGATTCCTTTTAATCACCGGCCAACTGAACAGCAATTTAAAAGCCTTTAATGGCGAACTGGGTGAATTTCTTGCTGATATCATCAAATACGTGTCGTTCCAAACCGACGACAAACCATTTCCTTTCCAGTCGTGGTCATACGGCGATACAACAGAAAGTACTGAATCAGAAGCCAAGTCTTCCTAATCTTTTCATTTACTTTCGACTCAGTGAACATCCCAAGCCTTTGCGGTTTGGGATTTTTTATTTCTGAACGCCTTATTTTCGAGTAAGATATTTGATTTGTTCGGGTCATTGTCACAATGAAAACATATGATTTAAAAGGATACACGTTGGTGCTTTCACAGGTGGTGTTTGTCACTGCTGTTTTTGAAGCGGATAACAAACAAGGCACACAATTCAATGTGCGATTGAGCAATGACATCCTTAAGTTCAGATTCCCGCTGAGAACCGAAGCAGTCATGGCTCGAGAATTACTTATAAAAGCAATCAAGGAGGCATGATGGACATTACTTTAAAAGGAAAACGCGCACTGGTATGTGGTGCTTCACAAGGCATGGGTTTGGCCATTGCTCAACAATTAGCCATACAGGGTGCTGATGTGGTGGTGATGGCACGCAATGAAGCTTCATTGCAGCAGGCTGTTAACAGCTTGACCAACAATGGTGAACAACAACATGGCATGTTGGTGGCTGATTTCAGCCAAGTAGACCAAGTCAAGTCTGCCATTGAGGGATTTGTTGCTACAAACACCGTTCATATATTGATCAACAATACAGGTGGCCCAGCACCGGGTTTGGCCACCAATGCTTTGCCACAAGATTTTCAAGCCGCGTTTAACCAGCATTTGATTTGCAATCAAGTATTGGCTCAGGCGGTGATTCCGGGTATGCAACAAGCTGAATTTGGCCGCATTCTGAATGTCATATCCACATCAGTGAAACAACCCTTACCCAACTTAGGCGTGTCGAACACCATCCGTGGTGCGGTGGCCAGTTGGGCCAAAACTTTGGCCAATGAATTAGGGCAATACAACATCACGGTCAACAATGTGCTGCCAGGCGCGACTGAAACAGGCCGCTTGTCCGCCATTTTTGAAAACAAAGCCAGGAAAACAGGCTTGTCAGTTGAAGAAGTGATTGCACAAGAAAAGTCAATCATTCCAATGAAACGCTTTGGTTCACCACAAGAATTCGCCAATGTGGTGGGCTTTTTGGCCTCGCCTGCTGCTGCCTATGTGAATGGTATCAATGTGCCCGTTGATGGTGGCAGAACAGCCTGTTTGTGATGTCATGATTGAGATTCAAAATTACATCAATGGCGAATTAAAAGCCCCAAGCCAAGGCCAATATTTGGATGACTATGAACCGGCTACAGGTCAAGTGTATGCCCAATGCCCTGACTCAGGGCTTGAAGATTTGGACCTGGCCATTTCTGCCGCAGAGCAAACCCAAAAAGAATGGGCCAATACACCAGCTGAACACCGCAGCGCTGTGTTGACCCGATTGGCGGACTTGATTGATGCCAATGCCGACGAACTGGCGCGAGCGGAAGCCATAGATAACGGAAAACCCATCACGTTTGCTAAAAATGTGGATATTTACCGTGCGGCTGCCAACATCCGTTTTTTTGCCCAAGCTGTGACCCAGTTCTCCAGTGAATCTCATGCCATGGAAAACACCGCCATCAACTACACCTTACGTGATCCGGTTGGTGTGGTGGCTTGTATTTCGCCATGGAATTTTCCCTTGTATTTATTCACTTGGAAAATTGCACCGGCTTTGGCTGTGGGTAACAGTGTCATTGCCAAACCTTCAGAAATCACCCCGATGACGGCTTTTTTGTTTTCAAAATTGTGCATAGAGGCTGGTTTACCAGCGGGCGTTTTGAATATATTGCATGGTTCAGGTGCAAGCATTGGTGCGGCTATGGTGGCACATCCAGCCATCAAAGCGGTCAGCTTTACAGGCGGGTCTGCAACAGGTACTGCCATCAAAAACGCCACCGCTTCGACCAATAAAAAGTTGTCATTGGAGTTGGGTGGGAAAAACCCCACTTTGGTCTTTGCTGATTGCGATTTTGACAATACGGTCAAAGAAGTGGCCCGTGCCGCGTTTGCTAACCAAGGTCAGATTTGTCTTTGTGGTTCTCGGGTATATGTTGAGAGCAGCATTTACGAATCATTCAAAACAGCCTTGATTAATGCAGTCGAAAGT
>JAUIHY010000136.1 GCA_030432115.1 Gammaproteobacteria bacterium
GGAGACCGTTTGGGTGTGGTGACCAAAGCCGGTGAAATCATATATCCAGATCGATTGATGATGCTGTTTGCCAAAGATGTGCTCACGCGCCAACCGGGTTCATCGATAATATTTGATGTCAAATGCACCGGTCATTTGCCCAAATACATAGTCAAAAGTGGTGGTATGCCCATCATGTGGAAAACAGGCCATTCATTCATGAAAGCCAAGCTCAAGGAAACCAATGCCGCCATGGCTGGTGAAATGAGCGGCCATTTCTTCTTTAATGAACGCTGGTTTGGTTTTGATGACGGTTTATATGCTGCGGCCAGGTTGTTGGAAATTTTGGATCAAGAAGATGATGAGCCACAGGCAGTTTTTGATACCTTACCCAAAGGTGTAAGCACGCCTGAGCTCAAAGTTCATATGAAAGAAGGTGAACATTACGAATTCATTGAAAAATTTGTGGAACACACCACCTTCCCAGATGCCAAAGTAACCACCATTGATGGCATTCGTGCCGATTATGCGGATGGCTGGGGATTGGTCAGGTGTTCCAATACAACGCCTTGTTTGGTGATCAGATTTGATGCTGATAATCAGCGTGCTTTAGAGCGCATTCAGCAAGACTTCAAAACCAAGTTGTGGGCCATCAATGATGGATTAGAATTGCCATTTTGATTGACTGGCAATGACTAAAAAGCAGCCCTTATGTGGCTGCTTTTTTTTGTTGAACTTTTGGGGTTAATCGTTATTGAGTGAGATGGATGAAATGTCTATTTCAGGTTCTTCAATTTTTTGTTTCTTGACAATTTGTACGCCCACTTCATCAACAGATAATGCATCGACAGGGATGTCCGGCACATCAATTTTTTTCGCATTGACAATGACAGTACCTGGTTCATCGACTTCCAAATTGTCTATCTCAAACTCTGGGACTTCCACTTCTTTTTCCTCGATGATGGGATCTTCTGAGTCATCAATGCTGATGTGATTGATGGAAACTTCTGGTGGTTCATCGTTGGCTGCTTGTTCAAGTGCAATGTCATCCAGGGCCACTTTAATGTGTGAGGTTTCTATGTGAACTTCAGGTGGTGTGACAGGTCTCAGAATTACCGTACCAGGTTCGTTTAACTCCCAATCACCACTGCCGAGCGCGGGTAATTCGGATTCATTTTTTACCAAGGATACTTTGATGCCAGCTTTCTTCAAAACGGCGCGGAATTGACCCGCTTTTTCCATGGTCAGGGATTTTTTAATCACCCGTTCTTTGCCGTCGAACATTTGTTCGGCTTTGGCAGGTGGAATTTTAAACAATTTGGCAAAGTTGGCCACAGCTTGCGATGGTTCGCAACCTCTTACAATTTTTCCTTTGAAGGTGACTTTAAACGTTTGCTCTTGCATACAACAATTAATACTTTTTTACATTTATACCACAATGGAAAAGTGGTTATAAGCTATTTAAGCTTAAATTTATGTTAAAGGGCAAAAAATACAGATAAATGGTGTGATAAAGCAGGTGTTTTTCGCAAAATATTTTTGACACTGTGGAAAATATCAATACAATATATCGCTTTATACGCATAAAGAGATATATTCATTATGAGCGACTTTTTATTTACTTCAGAATCGGTGTCAGAAGGTCATCCAGATAAGGTGGCGGATCAGATTTCTGATGCAGTTTTAGACGCCATCATCAAAGACGACCCCAAAGCGCGTGTGGCCTGTGAAACCATGGTCAAAACTGGAGCGGCCATTGTGTCTGGCGAAATCACCACCAACACTTGGATTGATCTGGATGACTTGGTTCGTAAAGTCATTATTGACATTGGATATGACAATTCAGCCGTTGGTTTTGACGGGAATGCCTGTGCAGTGATGAGCTTGATTGGGAAACAATCGCACGACATCAACATGGGTGTTGACAGAACCAGCCCGGAAGAACAAGGTGCCGGTGACCAAGGATTGATGTTTGGCTATGCTTCAAATGAAACCGATGTGTTGATGCCAGCACCGATCACGTATTCACATTTGTTGGTACAAAAACAAGCCGAAGTTCGTAAATCAGGTCAATTGTCTTGGTTGCGCCCTGATGCCAAATCTCAATTAACTTTCCGTTATGAGAATGACAAACCAGTGGCCATTGACGCTGTTGTGTTGTCAACACAGCATGATGAAGACATTTCATTGACTGATTTGCGTGAAGCGGTGATGGAAGAAATCATCAAACCGGTGTTGCCAGCTGCATGGTTGGATGACAAAACGCAATACCACATCAACCCAACAGGCAATTTCGTCATCGGTGGTCCTGTGGGTGATTGTGGTTTAACGGGCAGAAAGATTATTGTTGACACTTACGGCGGCATGGCCCGTCATGGTGGCGGTGCCTTTTCTGGAAAAGACCCTTCAAAAGTGGACCGATCAGCTGCATATGCCTGTCGCTATGTGGCGAAGAACATTGTGGCAGCAGGACTTGCTGATCGTTGTGAAATTCAAGTGTCTTACGCCATTGGGGTGGCCAAGCCCACTTCAATTTCTGTCACCACTTTTGGTACCAATAAAGTGTCTGAACCATTGATTGAACAATTGGTTCGTGAACATTTTGACTTAACACCTTATGGCATCATCACTTCATTAGATTTGGTACGCCCGATTTACCAAAAAACAGCCGCCTACGGCCACATGGGTCGCGAAGACGCTGATTTTACTTGGGAAAAAACAGACAAAGCAGACTTGTTGCGTGATGCAGCGGGCTTGAAATAACAGATAAAAGAGAACAACATGACAACTAACACTGCAGAACAAATAAAAGCCGATTACGTCATCGCAGACATTGGCTTGGCCGCTTTTGGCCACAAAGAAATTCGCATTGCTGAAACTGAAATGCCCGGTTTGGTGCAAATTCGTGAAGAATATAAAGCGTCGCAACCATTAAAAGGTGCTCGCATTGCCGGATCATTGCACATGACTATACAAACGGCTGTTTTGATTGAGTCATTGCGTGCCCTGGGTGCCGATGTGCGTTGGGCTTCTTGTAATATTTACTCAACCCAAGACCATGCGGCAGCGGCCATGGCTGACCAAGGTATTCCGGTTTTTGCGGTTAAAGGCGAAACTTTGGAAGAATACTGGGAATACACCCACCGTATCATGGAATGGTCTGATGGTGGGGCGCCTAATATGATTTTGGATGATGGGGGTGATGCCACCATGTTATTGATTTTGGGCAGTAAAGCAGAAAAAGACGTCAGCGTTTTGGACAACCCAGGTTCTGAAGAAGAAACCGTGCTGTTCGCTTCGATCAAAAAACGTCTGGCCAGCAAACCAGGTTGGTACAGCAAAACTTTGGCATCTATCCAAGGTGTGACTGAAGAAACCACAACCGGTGTAAAACGCTTGTACGACATGGCCAAATCTGGTGATTTGCCATTCCCAGCAATCAACGTCAATGACTCAGTAACCAAATCTAAATTCGATAACTTATATGGTTGTCGCGAATCTTTGGTGGATGCTATAAAACGTGCCACTGATGTGATGATCGCTGGTAAAAAAGCGGTAGTTTGCGGCTTTGGTGACGTGGGTAAAGGATCAGCGGCTTCTTTGCGCGGCTTGGGTGCCACCGTTTCTGTGACTGAAATCGACCCCATTTGTGCTTTGCAAGCATCTATGGAAGGTTACCAAGTGGTGACTTTAGAAGATGCAGTTAAAGACGCTGATATTTTTGTTACCACTACAGGTAATTTTGACATCATCACTTTTGAACACATGAAAGCGATGAAAGATCAAGCCATTGTTTGTAACATTGGTCATTTTGACAATGAAATAGATGTGGCTTCTTTGGAAAAACACTGTAAGTGGGATCCAATCAAAGACCAAGTTGATCACGTTGAGTTTGAAGACGGTAAACGCATCATCTTGTTGGCCCGTGGCCGCTTGGTGAACTTAGGTTGTGGTACTGGTCACCCGAGTTTTGTGATGTCTAATTCATTCACTAACCAAGTATTGGCACAAATCGAATTATTCCAAGACGGTGACAAATACGAAAATGACGTGTTTGTATTGCCTAAGCATTTGGATGAGAAAGTAGCCAAGCTACATTTGGATCGTGTAGGTGCAAAATTGACCACTTTGAGCGAAGCGCAAGCCAAATACATTGGTGTTACAGTTGAAGGCCCTTATAAGCCAGAGCACTATAGATATTAATGTATCAATTTAACACATTGTTTTTCAGCAAAGCCAACCCCTCGGGGTTGGCTTTGTTCGTTTTAGAACCTAATAACATAAGAGGTAAGTAAAATGAATAAGCCATCACACTCAGGCCTTAGTTTTGAATTCTTTCCCCCAAAAACAGCTGAACAAAAGGCCGCTTTGTTAGATACGCAGTCGAAATTACGCCAACTAGATCCAGACTTTTTCTCGGTGACTTTTGGTGCCGGTGGTTCGACCATTACGGCAACAGCCGAAACGGTTTTGGAGTTGAATCAGCATGACACACCCAAAGTCATTCCACATTTGTCCTGTATGGGCGGCACGCCTGATGAAATACAAGCTTTGTTGCAACAATACATCGACAACGGCATCACAGAAATTCTGGCCTTGCGAGGAGATGTGCCTTCAGGTATGGGTTCAGTGGGTTATTTTCGATATGCCAATGAATTGATTGAATTTATACATCAAAAGTACCCAGGTGTGTTCAAGATTACGGTCGGTTGTTATCCAGAAGTTCACCCAGAAACCTTGACCTTTGAAACTGAGATAAAGTATTTCAAACAAAAAGTCGATGCGGGTGTGGACCGCGCCATTACCCAGTTTTTCTTTAACCCTGATGCCTATTTCAATTTTGTTGACCACTGCGAAAAAGAAGGAATAGATACACCCATCACACCAGGCATCATGCCAATAACCAATTTCGCCAACATCAATCGATTTTGCGGTTTTTGTGGCACCGATATGCCACGTTGGTTGAAGTACAAATTGCAAAGTTACGGTGATGACCGTCGTTCGATACAACAATTTGGAACTGAATTCACCATCAAATTATGCCAACAGTTGCTGGATCAAGGGGTTCCAGGGATTCATTTTTATACTTTGAATCGTGCCAAGGCAACTTTGGATGTGGTAAATGCTTTGTCCTAAAGAACGAACCCTTACTTAAATCCAATGCGCCAACGGCGCTCCAAAGTTTTGTAAATAGCCGCTAAAATAAGGTGCCAGCTGATCAGCTGGTGCCTCATTAATGCAGGTCAATTGGTTTTCGATTAAACAAATATCAACGTTTAGTCTCTAGTCGCTTCACTGGGAAAGGTAAAATGAATAAAAAATAACTGTCCCATTAGCGAATCATTCTGCGTATGTCCATTTATTTCTAAGCAGAGGTGAATGATGAATTACAGAAAAATATTGATGCTTTTGCTGCTCAATGTGGTACTTGGTTCGGCCCATGCCGGAACTTATTGGGTAGGTAGCTCCAATGCTTGCAATGGCAATAATGTATTTGACAATTTGTTACAGGCTTTGTTTGTGGCGGCATTGAATGGTGATTCAACAGATGAAATCAGGCTGACCAATACAGTGACTTACACAGGCAACAGCAATGGTACTTATGAACTTCAAGATTGGTCATCGACTGGTGCAGGGATATTGACGATTGTGGGTGGCTATTCAGACTGTTTTGGCTCAATCAACGGACGAACTTTAGTGGGTCATTCCAACAGTTCTTCGTTCAGGGTCAACACCAACAATGAATCGACTTCACAAGTGACCCTGAGGAATTTGACATTAACCAAAAACATTAACCATGGCCTGGAAGTCCACGATGGCGGTGTGGTCTTTTTGGACAATGTAGACATCGTTGATAATGATTTTTCGGGTGTCAATGTCTATAACGGGGGCTATTTGGATGTGCTGGCCTCCAGCCAAATCCGGTTGCACAACAATATCAACAATCCATGGGGCGGTGGCATCCGGTGTACAGGCGCAGGCTCAGCTGTCACCATCAGGAACATCATAGAAAAAAACCGGGCACAAAAAGGTGGAAATGTATATGTTTCAAGTGGCTGTTATGTAGAATTAAAAGATGGTTCGCGGATAGTGGGTGGGGCCAATTCAGGCGGTGGAGGTACTGATGAAGGTGGCGGCATATTTATTAACGACGGAGGAGAGGTGTTTGCTGATGGTCGAGCCAACCGCGTGATCTTTGATGGCAATTTGGCCAACAAAGGCGCTGCCATTTTCGTCACAGGTAGCGGGTTTGCTTT
>JAUIHY010000137.1 GCA_030432115.1 Gammaproteobacteria bacterium
TCAATAGCTAAAGCCAGTTGAAAAGACTTTGTGGCGGCTTCATACCTTTCGGTTTTCCACTCAATGATGCCTTGTAATATCAATAGCTCAGACCTTTTTATGCCTTTATTTATGCCGCCGGTTATCAGTTGTTGGGCTTTTTGAGTTTGTCCATTGCTTAAATAGAATTGTGCTCTAAGGTAAGTGACAAAAACGTTATCAGGAGACAGGGTGTCCGCTTTTTCATACCATTGTTCTGCCAAAATTTGCATGTCCAACAGTTCCAGGGTCTGCGCAATTTGTATGTCCAAATAAAATTGTCGTGAGCCGACGGCTGACAGGTTCAGCTTCAATGCCTCGGCTAAACGCCCTTTTAATGTATATAAATAGGCCAAAGAGCTGACCGTTGAAAGGTCATTTGGGGCCAAGTTGATCGCTTTTTCATAGCCAGCTATGGCCAAATCTATATGGCCTGAGGCGTCATCAACAAATGCCAATGCAGCCCATGATTGTGCCACGGTATCATCCAAGTGAATGGCATGCTCAGCATGTGCTCGTGCTTCTATCAACAGCTGGTTTGGTTGATTGAATTTAGTAACTTGGTGAGACAATGTGTTGGATAAGCCTATCAATGCAGAAATTTGATTGGGATCTTGTTCAAGCGACTTTCTGAACAGTTCGACCGCAATTTGGTTGCTGTTTGCATTATGCTGCTTTAGATAATGATAAGCCTGTTTTGTGAGGTCTTCGGGCGACACATGGGCAGTTGCTTGGTTGGTTGATTCGTTTTGATCGTGACTGAAGTTTTTAAACAAAAGCAGTAAACAGCTTATCGCCATTAAAGCCATGATGAAAATTTTTTGCCGAGGCAGCTTATGGTTGATCTTGCTCTGGTGGCTTTGCTTCACTTCAGGAATCCAGCGGTAGCCTTTACTTCTCACTGATGAGATGTATTGGTGTTGCTCATCTTGGTTGAGTGCCTTACGAATCATGGCTATACGTTGTGTGACTGTTTCTGAATTGACGGCTTGGTGTTGCCACACTTGGTCAATCAATTCATCAAAAGTCAGGTGGTTGGGTTGTGCCAGCATCAAAGCCCTCAAGACATTGAAAGACAAGCTTGGCAGATTTAATACTTGGTTGTTCTGATAAAGCTTCTGTTCGATGCAATCCAGACGAATATCAGCAGAAATTAAGTATCGATTCGTTTGATCCATTGAAATTACGGTTGTGGCACGGGACATATTGTCCCATATTTTTTCATGGGTTCTTGCGTTAATATAGGACAATCATTCCGCTGAAGGTCACAGCCTATGACTCAAATAAGATTCTGGTCAGTATTTATAACACTCAAAATCATTATCAAAAATCACATCTGGGTTGTTGTTGGGAACAAATCTAGCGCAAACTTCGAAGTTGTATAACGTGTCATCATTGTCACCGAAAGCCACTTGAACCGCATCCACATAACCGATAAACGCATCATTCCAACCTGATCCGACACCTATCAAAACACCTGTGATGAAGGTGTTTGCACTTAAAGTGATACTTGGGTCACCTGCTTGTCCCTGTGGGTTGTTGTTGATCCAATCATCGAGTGAGGCACCATAGTTTTGTATCACACCAGAACCATTGGCGCTTTGTGAAACATAGACCCAAAAATGGTCTTCGACGATGTCGCTGATTTGCCAAGAATCTGAAGGTGCTGGGTTGATCCCATTGTAAACAGGTTCCCAGACCAGCAGTCCCAGCACGTCATCCGCGGCATTGCCTGGTGTGCCGCCGTCATCATAAAACTGCAGTTTGAAGGCCGGAACCAAATGTGGTGCTGTCGTGCTGATTGAATCTCTGTACCAAGCAAAAAGTAAATTATCTAGGTTACCCAAGGTGCGATCTGGGAAATCTATGGCATTCAATGATTGTTGCCATGCCAGTTGAAAATCTGCCTTGTCTTGGCCGGGCGTTATGGAATCGGTGGCGAACATCAAAGAACCGTCTCCAAAAAGGGGTTGGTTTTTGTTAAGTTCAACCATGGCATCATCACGCACATTGGCAGGCGACCACCCTTTTAAATCATTGGGTGAAACTTCCACCTCCTCAAATGCCAAAGCAGGACACGCCAAGGCAATCATCAGTACAAACATTAATTGAAACATTGTTTTTCCCCACACATTTTTTAAAAGATTAGCTTGATGATTCTGTGGGTGCAAGCGATAAGCATTCTTTTTGAGAAAATGAAGGTAAGAACGGTGTTGGTTGTTAAAAAAATAAAACCGAAAGAACTGGTGTGACAAAGTTTGTTTGCATTAAAGCCCCCCGCAGTCAGAATAACATGGGGGGGCTTGTAAGCTTTATTTCTTCAAAGGGCGGTATTTTATGCGTTCAGGTTGTAGTGCCTTTCCGTGACGGTTTTTATAATCTTGTTCGTATTCTGTGTAGTTGCCTTCAAAGAATTCAACGTGTGAATTGTTTTCATAGGCCAAGATGTGCGTCGCGATGCGGTCTAAGAACCAGCGGTCATGCGAAATCACCATCACAGAACCTGCATAATTCAACAACGCCTCTTCTAGGGCGCGCAAAGTTTCCACGTCTAAATCATTGGTGGGCTCATCGAGCAGCAGCACATTGCCGCCTTTTTTCAACACTTTGGCCAATTGCAATCGGTTGCGTTCGCCGCCTGATAAATGTTTGACCAGTTTTTGCTGATCGGCACCTTTGAAATTAAAACGGCTGAGCCAAGCACGGGCAGGCACTTGGTAATTACCAATTTTAATGACTTCTTCGCCGTCAGCCACTTCTTCAAACAAAGGTCGGTCATGACCCAGGTCTTCACGGCTTTGTGACACATAGGCCAGATCCACAGTGGAACCAATGTCGATAGAACCTTCATCTGGTTGTTCTGTGCCACCTATCATATTGAACAATGTTGATTTACCCGCGCCATTCGGACCGATGATGCCGACGATGGCACCTTGTGGCACTTTGAAAGACAAATCATCAATCAAATATTTATCACCAAATGCTTTTGATACATTATTGAACTCAATCACAGACTCACCCAGTCGTGGCCCAGGTGGGATGTAAATTTGACTGGTTTCGTTGCGCTTTTGAAACTCTTTGGATTGCAGCTCTTCGAATTGTTTCAAACGGGCTTTGGATTTGGTGCGTTTGCCTTTGGCATTAGAGCGCACCCACTCAAGCTCTTGTTTGATGGTTTTCATATGGGCTTGTTCTTGCTTGGATTCTTGCTCCAAACGTTTTTCTTTTTGCTCCAACCACGATGAATAGTTGCCTTTCCAAGGTATGCCGTGGCCACGATCCAGCTCTAAAATCCACTCGGCGGCGTTGTCCAAAAAGTAGCGATCATGCGTCACGGCAACAATGGTGCCGGTGAATTCATGCAAATAGCGTTCTAACCAAGCCACGGTTTCGGCGTCCAGGTGGTTGGTAGGCTCATCGAGCAACAACATATCAGGTGAGGACAACAGCAAGCGACACAAAGCCACGCGCCTTTTCTCACCACCTGAGAGGTTTTTCACTTCAGCATCCCAAGGCGGTAAACGCAAAGCATCAGCCGCCATGTTCATGGTGCGGTCCAAATCCCAACCATTGGCTGCATCAATTTTTTCTTGTAAATCCGCTTGCTTGGCCAACAAATCGTTCATTTCGTCATCGCTCATTGGCTCAGCGAATTGGTTGTTGATGTCATCAAAGGCGGTGAGTAAATCTTTCACATCACCCATGCCATCCTCAACATTGCCTCTGACTGTTTTGCTTTCATCCAATTCTGGTTCTTGTGACAAATAGCCAATTTTGATGCCTGGTTGAGGCCTCGCTTCACCATTGAATTCAGTGTCAAGCCCTGCCATGATGCGCAAAACAGTTGACTTTCCTGCGCCGTTCAAGCCCAAAACGCCAATTTTTGCACCCGGGAAAAATGACAAAGAAATGTCTTTAATGATTTCGCGATTGGGCGGTACCGTTTTGCTCACACCCATCATGGTATAAATGTATTCAGCCATGGTATTTATCTAAAATTTCAAAGTGGGATATGATACTTGAAGCCTCTGTATGCTGTCCAGAATAGCAGGTTGTTGTTATCGATTTGGGCTGTGATAGAATGTGCCGTTTTTAAATATTAGACCTTGTTCCGTGGAAATCAATCAACAACATGTGGCCATTATTGCGCCAGAAATCAATGCCAAAAATCAGCAAGTACAAGCAGCGATAGAGCTATTGAATGCCGGTGACACGGTGCCGTTTATTGCGCGTTACCGCAAAGAAGTGACCGGCGGTTTAGATGATACGCAGTTGCGCTCTTTGGAAGAGCGTTTGGGGTATTTGCGTGACATGGATGACCGCCGTGTGACCATCATTAAGGCGATTGAAGAGCAGGGCAAACTAACCGATGTTTTGAAAGCCGCGATCATGTCTGCTGATTCTAAAACGCGGTTGGAAGACTTGTATTTGCCGTACAAGAAAAAGCGCAAAACCAAGGCGCAAAAGGCGCGTTTGGCTGGTTTGGAGCCTTTGCTTGAGGCGTTGATTAGAGAGCCAGCGGCGACACCTGAGGTTTTGGCCGAAAGTTATTTGAATCCAGAGCATGAGGTCAATGACGTGATGGCGGCTTTGGATGGTGCGCGCCAGATTGCATTGGAAAATTTGGGTGAAGATGCTGACTTGGTTCAAGAATTGCGTGATTGGTTGTGGACCGATGGTGTGATTGTTTCCAAAGTCATGGCGGACAAGGAAAACAGCAAGGAAGCCGAGCGTTTCAAAGATTATTTCGAGTTTTCAGAGCCGGTGAACAAAATTCCTTCGCACCGTTTATTGGCTTTGTTGCGTGGCCGCAATGAAGGTGTGTTGTCATTGAATATTGACCACCGTTCGGTATTGGATGAGAGCCAAGTGGTGCATCCAGCGATTGGTCGGTTGGTGGTGCATACCGGATGGGACATTGAGTCATCGGCTTGGTTGAAACGGACTTTGGAATTGGCATGGCGTGCCAAGTTGTTGTTGAAGTTGAATTTGCAGTTAACAGCCCACTTACGAGAACAGTCAGATGAAGCGGCTATTGAAGTGTTCAATCGCAATTTAAAAGACCTGCTGTTGGCAGCGCCTGCCGGTGATAAAGTGACCCTGGGCTTGGATCCGGGGTTCAGAACGGGCGTGAAAACGGTGGTGATTGATGCCAACGGTAAGTTACTTGACACGGCAGTGATCTACCCGCATGCGCCTCAGAATCAATGGGAACAAGCCAAGCAAATGGTCACCAAACTGTGCCTCAAACACGGTGTCAATTTGATTGCCATTGGCAATGGCACTGCATCGCGCGAAACCGATCAGATGTCGGCCGAATTATTGAAGCAAAATAAGGAGATCAGAGCCCAAAAAATCATGATTTCTGAAGCCGGAGCTTCGGTGTATTCGGCATCAGAATTGGCGGCCAAAGAATTTCCGGATTTGGATGTGTCTTACCGTGGTGCCGTTTCAATTGCGCGCCGTTTACAAGATCCATTGGCTGAATTGGTGAAAATTGACCCCAAGGCGATTGGCGTTGGACAATACCAACATGATGTTAACCAAGTGCAGTTGTCTAAAGCATTGGACAATACCGTAGAAGATTGTGTGAATGCGGTCGGTGTGGATGTCAACACGGCATCAGCGCCACTGCTGAAATATGTTGCGGGCATCACAGATTCCGTGGCCAATGAAATCGTTAATTACCGTGATGAACATGGCAGCTTTAAAAACCGCAAACAATTGCTTAAAGTGAAACGTTTGGGCGCCAAAATGTTTGAGCAATGCGCTGGGTTCTTACGCATCCGTGGTGGTGATGAGCCATTGGACCAGTCGGCTGTGCATCCTGAGGCTTACCCTTTGGTTCAAAACATTCTAAAACACCTCGGTAAAAGCATCACAGAGGTGATTGGTCAATCGGCGGCTTTGGTGGGCTTGAATGCTTCGGAATTTGCCACTGACCAATTTGGAGCGGCCACCATCAAAGACGTGATGGATGAATTGAAAAAGCCGGGTCGTGACCCACGCGGTGAGTTCAAAACAGCGACATTCAATGACGATGTTCATAAAGTCAGCGACTTGGTTGAAGGCATGCGTTTGGAAGGGGTGGTGACCAATGTCACGGCTTTTGGCGCCTTTGTTGACATCGGTGTACACCAAGATGGTTTGGTTCATATATCACAATTGGCTGACCAATATGTCAAAGACCCTGCTGATGTGGTGAAAACAGG
>JAUIHY010000138.1 GCA_030432115.1 Gammaproteobacteria bacterium
GGGAATGGTTTTGGGTTGTATGATTTCGTATTTATCTTTGACACGTGACAGGCTACTTAACAATAAATGCAGAACCTTAAAGCCACGCATCATCCATGTGAACGCCACAATAGAAGCCAACACCCTAATCACTGTAGACTCAAACCCTGAAGGTAAGGCCAATGTTTTTACTGCCATACCCAGAAAGAAGAAAAACACCGTTAAAAACATGGGTTTTCTTAAAACTTCTATCAGTTTGTCATCTAAATCTGATTTGGTTCGTTTGGTCAGTTGGTGCATGGTTTTGCTGATGATCATCAAACCCACTTTAGCCAAAATAAAACCCAAAGAAACCAAGACAAAAAACCCAACAAATGGGATGTCTTGGATTTGGTTCCAATAAGGCAACCAAGTTTCAGGTAAGTAAGCTTCAATACCACTCAAAGCCGCAGTCACATCAGGAACGTCTGCTGCTGTACTGACTTCTGTATCGTTTGTTGTTTGTTGCATGAATTAATCAACCAAAGTTAAGTGTGATTTTCTACCGCCTGATTTTTTGTTTTTATCCTTAGGTTGCGCTTCTGGTTTGACTGTTTCTTTTTTGACCTCGGCGTCATTGTTGTCACTTTCATCAGCAAAAGCTTCAGCAGCCACCTCAAACACCATGCCTTTGCCATTTTCTCTGGCAAAGATACTGACGATCGATTCCATCGGTACAATCAAAGCTTGTGAGCGTCCACCAAAACGGGCAGAAAAAGTCATTAACTCTTCATCCATATTCAAATGATCAGTTGCACCCCACGACACATTGAGGGTGATTTTTCCATCCTCGTCTATCCCGGCGGGTACACGCAAGCCTGGGAAATTGGCATCAATCACAATCAGTGGTGTCAAATCATTGTCTGATATCCACTGATGCAAAGCCTGAATAAAATAAGGCTTGATTGATGTCATATTGGGGTCAAAAATCAAAACGGTATTCTCGCTCAGTTTCAGTGATGGATTTTTTGAACGCATTGCTTTGGAACATGCGGTGGGCATAATTCCTCAAAGGTTTTGGCAAGGCTTCCCAATCCAATCCATAATGCTCTAATCGCCATAAAAAGGGAATCAAATGGGTGTCCACCAATGTCATGTCTGGACTCATGAAATAATCGTATTCGGCGAACAAAGGTGCATGTGCCACCAACTCCTCACTTAATTGACCAACCAATTCTTTACGGCCTTCGCCCACCGACTGTTCAATTTTTTGCACATAAGAAAACCAACCTTTTTCCAGTCGATAAGCTGTGAACCTCAATCGAGCACGGGTCATGGGATCAGGTGGCATCAGTGGTGGATGCGGGTATCGTTCATCGAGATATTCAGTAATGACGCTGACTCCGTACAACAACATGTCTCTGTCTATCAAAGCTGGAATTTCCACATCTTCACCTCGAGCCAACAGGTCTTCGGGCAAATTATTTCGGTCCACATCAATGATCTTACAGTTGATGTTTTTTGTTGCTAATAAAAATCTGATGCGGTGTGAATCAAATGATTCTTTTTCAGAATAAATCGTTATCAAGGAACGTCCGCGTTCGATAATTGACACCTGATAGTCCTCCTGTTTTAGGCTTAATTAGGCCTTTAATAAAAAAAGGCTTTTGAGGCAAACGCCCCAAAAGCCTAGCAGTATAGCAAATCATTAAAGATTTGGAAAATAGGTGTCTTGTTTCCCTTCTTTTGTCCTTCGGACAAAAGAAGGTTTCACAAGACTTCGAGTTATCAAAGGCTCAACCTTCTGATTCGTTGCACTCACCAGCCAGGTCGGCGGGTCGCTACGCTCTTCAGTGTACATCTCTGAAGTAATTGACCTTCAACATGTATGCCAAAAATGTGAACAAAGAAACGAACAACAACACCCAAGGCGCATAGGCCATACGAATCAATTTGGCAGGTTCTGATGAGTAATCTAAAAAGTTAACCAAATCTCGAACAGTGTTTCTATACTCTTCCTGTGACATGCTGCCCTCAGTTACTTGTTCAAAGTTTTTAAACACCGTGTGCTCGTTGCCTTCAGCATCGGTTTCAGTTTCAAAATGGGCTTTTTGAATGCCTTGCATTTCCCACAAAACATGTGGCATAGACGCATTTGGCAGGGTCAAATTATTCCAACCATTGGCTTGCTTTTCATCTTGGTAAAAATTCACCAAATAACTGAACAACCAATCCACACCTCTCGCCTTGGCAATCACAGTCAAGTCAGGAACAGCTATACCAAACCATGTTTTGCTTTGTTCTGGCGTCATGACAATTTCCATTTTGTCTGTGTATTTGGCATCGGTCAGCACCAATGAAGCCATCATTTCATCTTCAGTCAGACCCAAGTCTTTAGCCACGCGGTTATAACGCTGGTAATCCATAGAGTGACACCCCATACAATAATTCATGTATGTTTTGGCACCCCTTCTTAATGAATCTGTTGAACGGATGTTGTTGTGTGCTTTTTCATTGACGAAACTGTCTCCAGCCGCCATTGACAGAGAAGCTGCACCCAAAGCCAATAATAATAAAACGATCTTTTTCATCAGTGTTCAATCCTCTCTGGTACTTCATGGTATTTTTCATTGCCGCTGTAGAAAAACAGCCATATGAAATAACCAAAGTAATAAACGGTAAAGAGTTGTGCCATTAATTTATAAGTTTCGGTTGCTGCTTGCATGCCCAACCACCCCAAAGCAATAAAGGACAAAGCAAAACCACCCAATGCCACTTTGTAAGGCCATCTTCTGTAGCGAATAGATTTGACAGGAGAACGGTCAATCCAAGGCAAGAAGAACAACACCACAATCGCCAACAACATCACCAAAGCACCCAACTGTAAATCAGGAACTGCACGCAACATGGCATAAAACGGTGTGAAATACCACACAGGCTTAATCAACGCAGGTGTCACTGCTGGGTTGGCAGGGACATAATTGTCATGCTCTAAGAACAAACCGCCAAAATCAGGTTTAACAAAAACAATGAACAAGAACACCAACAAGAAACAACCCACACCAAAAATGTCTTTAACTGTGTAGTAAGGGTGGAATGGAATGCCATCTAATGGCTTGCCGTTCTCATCTTTGTGTTTTTTGATGTCAACACCTTCTGGGTTGTTTGAACCCACAGTGTGCAATGCCGCAATGTGCAACACAACCAAAGCCACAATGGCCAATGGCAGGGCCACAACATGTAAGGCAAAGAAACGATTCAAGGTGGCATCAGAAATCAAGTAGTCACCACGAACCCATTCAACCAAGGCGTCGCCAACAAAAGGAACCGCACCAAATAATTGAGTGATAACTTTGGCACCCCAGTAAGACATGTTACCCCATGGCAACACGTATCCCATAAAGGCTTCAGCCATCAAAGCCAAGTAAATGATCATGCCAAAGACCCACACCAATTCACGTGGGTTTTTGTATGAACCGTACAACAGGCCACGGAACATATGGAAATAAACCACCACGAAAAAGGCCGATGCCCCAGTGGTGTGCAAATAACGAATCAACCAGCCCCATGGCACATCACGCATGATGTATTCAACCATACCAAAGGCTTGCCCTGCATCAGGTTTGTAATGCATGGTGAGCCAAATACCGGTCAAAATTTGGTTGACCAATACCAACAAAGCCAAAGAACCAAAAAAGTACCAAAAGTTAAAGTTCTTTGGTGCGTAGTATTCAGACAAATGGTCTTTATAAAATTGAGTCACAGGCAGGCGTTTATTCAACCAACCCATGAATCCTTTTTGAGATGTGGCTTCAGTTCCCATTACGCGTTCTCCCCATCGACACCGATTACGATGGTGTTGTCATCTAAAAACATGTACGGCGGTACATCCAAGTTTCTGCTCGCCGGTGAGCCGGCAAACACACGACCTGAGATATCAAAACGTGAACTGTGACAAGGACAGAAGAACCCGCCTTTCCATTCACTATCAAACTGTTGAGGCACCAAATCAGGGTAAAATTTTGGCGAACAGCCCAAGTGCGTACAGATACCAACAACCACAAAGAGGTTGTCTTTGATGGAGCGATTGATGTTTTTAACATAATCTGGCTCTATGGCACTTGCTGACTCAGGGTCTTTCAGTCGGTCATTCAAAGAAGGCAACACAGCCAATTGTTCATCGGTTCTGTTCACGATAAATACCGGTTGGCCACGCCACAAAACGTTCAACATTTGACCCGGTTCAACCTTAGAAATGTCTGCTTTAACTGGGCCACCAGCCGCTTTGGCACGCTCAGATGGCAACCAGGATTTGATAAATGGTACCGCAGCAAACCCTGCTCCCACGACGCCTACGGCACCCGTGCTGAGCAATAAATTACGGCGGCTTTTATTGACGTTCTCAGTCATTGAATTAACCCCTAATCTTGAAATTAAACTGCTTGCTCTACCAAGCAGAAACGGTCTTACAGGATATTTAAGTTGACCTTGATTTGAATCAAGGCAGCCAACATCCACAGCAAATCCGCGCAATTTTACAAGATGTTAACGATTTTTCATAGCCACCATTTATTTTACCGCCCTATTTTTTCAAAATTATAAAAACTTTGCGGCCTTTGGATTGTCCATGTTCTAATATCACATCCATACCAAACATGAATACAGCTGTGAAAAAGCACCTATTTTTTATCGCACAATCGGCATTAGTGGGCCTGGCCATGGCTTTTGTGTATCTGTGGATGACCGATCGCATCGCCATCAACACAACACAAAACCAACCACCAGAAACAGCTGCTCGTCATTCCTATGCCAAAGCGGTTCAAACCATCGCACCGGCTGTGGTCGGTATTTACGTGCAAAGTCACACCCAAATTCCCAACAACAACCCTGGCATCTCACCAGCTGCACCATACCTCACCCGAAATTTTGTTGGCTCTGGTGTCATTGTTTCTTCCGAAGGCCACATCGTGACCAACCACCACGTCACCGACAATGCTTCCAAAATTTATGTCACCCTATGGAACAATGAATTATTTGAAGCACAGATGGTGGGGTCAGACAAAGAAACCGATTTGGCTGTGATCAAAATCAACGCCAGCCAATTAACCACAGCCCATTTTGCCGACAGTGAACACAGCAACACCGGTGATGTGGTATTGGCCATTGGTAATCCTTACGGTTTGAATCAAAGCGTGTCGCTGGGCATCATCAGTGCCACCGGTAGAAAAGGGCTGAACATCAGCAGCTATGAAAACTTCATCCAAACCGATGCCGCCATCAATGAAGGCAATTCTGGCGGGGCCTTGATCAACTCCTTGGGCGAGGTGGTCGGTATCAGCACCGCAAGCTACATCCAAATGGGGGCCGAAGGCATCAACTTTGCCATACCATCCAACACCGCCAAACAGATTGTTGACTCCATCATCACTTTTGGCGAAGTCAGGCGGGGCTGGTTTGGCATTTATTTTTACAACCCTGAGGTTTATTTTATTTATGGTTTGAAAAGACCCAAGCAAGGTGTCCAAGTGGCACGAAGCCACCCAGGAAGCGTGGCACAAAAAAATGGCATCAGTAAAAATGACATCATCACCCATGTCAATGGCGAAGCTGTCAACAGCTTCCAAGCTTATGACAAAAAACTCATTTCATTGACTGTGGGCAGTGTTGCCAAGTTGAGGGTATTGCGGAACGGTCAAGTGCTTGAGTTGACCCTCACCGTAGAACCAAGACCTCAACCTTGAAACTGATTCATTTAAAGCAACAATTCAAGGCAGTGCACGCCATCGCCATACCTATGGTGTTGTCCGCCATCAGCATGCCATTATTGGGTCTGGTTGACACCGCCATTTTGGGTCATTTGGATTCGGAAGTTTACCTTGGCGCTGTCAATATTGGCGCCACTGCTTTGAACATGTTGCTTTGGGGGCTGGGTTTTTTGCGCATGAGCACAACCGGTTTGGTCGCCCAAGCATTTGGCGCCAACGACCACAAGCAATCTGCTCAACACACTGCACGCGCTTTGTTCCTGGCTGCAGCCCTTGGACTGGTCCTTGTGGCTTTACACCCACTATTAATCCCGTTGCAGCTCTTTTTATTGTCCAATGGTGGTGAAACGGCCGCATTGGCCGAGTCGTATTTGCAAATACGCTATTTTGCTTTGCCCCTCAGCCTGTTGCTTTTTGTCATGACTGGTTATTTTTTGGCCACCAACCAGGCGGGCAAGGTACTTCAATTGATGCTGATTTCGCAAATCAGCAACATGG
>JAUIHY010000139.1 GCA_030432115.1 Gammaproteobacteria bacterium
TTGAACAATTGATCATCAATGGCATCCAGACTGATGGTGATGCGGTCCAATCCAGCAGCAATCAAATCGTCCAGCATGGGTGGTAACAAGGCACCATTGGTGGTGAGGGCGATGTCATCTATGCCCTCAACGGCTTTGATGTCGCGAATCAAGTGACTGAGGTTTTTACGCAACAGCGGTTCGCCACCGGTCAGTCGCACCTTATTGACACCAATGGCCGCAAAGGCTTTGACGGTGGCAGTGATTTCATCAAAGCTGAGGTTGTTTTCCGGAGCACTTTGCGCCCGCATCACATCAATGTGTTCTGCGGGTAAACAATAGCGACAACGGAATTGGCATCGGTTGGTTACCGAAATCCGTAAATCTTTACAAGGCCTGTCAAGCTGATCTGTTAAGTGTTCGTGATTCATGTTGTTCATCTTACATCGACCTTGCCTCAGTTTCGTGTGCCACAAGTTGAGCTGACTGCTTCATTATTTTCAGCAGGTCGCAGGTGTTCAACAAAATTACAAGGACGGTGGCTGGCGTCTAATTGTTCTTTTAATATGCTGTTCCAAGCGGTGCGGCAAGCATTGGTGGAGCCGGGCAGACAGGCTATCAAAGTGCCATTGGCAATGCCCGCAAAGGCGCGGGATTGTACTGTTGAGGTGCCGATTTCTGTGTAGGACACTTGTCGGAACAGTTCACCAAATCCAGGCACGTCCGTGACAATCAAAGGTTGTACCGCATCAGGTGTTGAATCCCTTTGAGTAAAGCCCGTGCCACCTGTGATCAAAACCACCTGAACATCAGAACGGTGTATCCAGTCTGAAACCACCGCCCGAATGTGAAATAAATCGTCTTTGATGATTTTTTTGTCAACCACATGGTGCCCTGCCTCAGTGGCGTTTTCTTTCAATGACAAACCAGACGTGTCTGTGTCTTCATTGCGTGTGTCGCTGACCGTCAATACGGCGATATTCAAAGGTTCAAAGGGTTTGGCTTGGTGCATGCTCATGTTCTATTTATTCATTGTAAAAGGTTTTGGCATGTTGCCAAAGCTGTTGATCAACCTCATGTTGTCGCAAGCATTATAGCAACATGCCATCTGTGAAAAATTAACCTCAGTCAATTATTCACAGAAAGGTCTCCTACTTAAAAGTTTAACCTCTTTTTCTGACCACTTGATACCCTTTACGGAATAAATACTTCGCAGGGGCACTCCATACATGCACCAATCTTGTGAATGGGAAAACCAGGAACATGGTCAGGCCCAAAAAGATGTGCAGTTTAAAGATCAAGGCTTCGTGAATGATGAATTCAGCTGCGCCCGGGCGGAAGGTCACGATGTGCTGCGCCCAATTGGCCAAAGCAATCATTGAGCTGCCATCGGGATGTTGTGCCGAAGCTGGGATGGTTAACAAGCCCAAAATCAATTGCACAAACAGCAACAACAAAACGAAGATGTCAGAAAACTTGGTGGTGGCTCGAACCCTTGGGTTGGTCAAGCGGCGATGAATCAAAATCACCATGCCGATAAAACACAAAGTGCCAAAAATACCACCAGCGATCATCGCCATCATTTGTTTGGTTTCTGCTGTCATGAAGTGGTGGTAAATGCTCTGTGGTGTGAGCAAACCCACCAAATGACCAAAAAACAACAAAATGATGCCGACATGGAACAAGTTACTGCCGATGCGCATGCCTTTGGTCGATAGCATTTGGCTCGAAGATGCTTTCCATGTGTATTGATCGCGGTCATAGCGAAACATGCTGCCCAATAAAAACACCGTCATGGCAATGTAGGGATAAATGCCGAATAAAAATTGATTCATTGTAATCCTCCTGTTGGTGGCATGGCTGGCCCTTTCGACTCATTGATGTTCACTTTAATCTTTTGATTCAAGTAATTTCTTGATTTGAAAGGGTTTTTGCCAAATGCTTCGGGTTCTACCCACTGATTGTCAATGTCTTCAAATGTGACTTCGTCTTTTTCTTGTGCCACCATTTGTTTGATTTCTTTGCGATTGACTTTGCCGTCTGCCATTTCATTCAATGCAGCGAAGATGAACTTGTAATCCAGTTTCTTTTTGGCCAAGCGCTCTTTAATCAGCATCAGCACTTTGTTGGTTTCACCCAGCACCGCACTGGCTTCTTTGGCCGTTCCTGAGGACAAAAATTCTAAGAATACAGGCAAATAATCTGGCAATTCTGATGTGGCCATGCCAAAACCATTGGCGCTGTACATTTCCATCAAATCGACCATGGCTTGACCGCGATCGCGAGATTCGCCATGGATGTGCTCGAATAAATGCAAAGAGTGCGCAGGGCCGCGATCAAACGTGGCCACATACTGTTCTTGTAAATCAATCAGGTCACTGTCAGTGATGCGATCAATCAATTCATTTAAACCCTTTAATTTGCTTTTAGAAATCAAATTTTCCTCTGCCAAAACGGTCTTGAATTCAGACGCATGGTCCACCCAGTCTTGGCGTGGGTAGCTCAATAATAAGCTCAATACTTTGTATGTTTTCATCTTATTCTCCATTAGGCAGGTTATTAGTACCTTGCCCCTTAACTTTGCCGCTCATGGTGTTTTTTTGTTTGGACGAGTCAAAAATATTGAGTTTCAACTTATCACCTTTGCCTCCAGAACAGCCGTTACCAAAGCTGAATCCGCATGATGAACGGTTTTCAAAAGCCATTTCATTATCAAACGGTGTTTCACCGGAATATTCTCGGTGGTTGGTAGGAATCACAAAACGGTCTTCATAATTGGCCAAAGCAATGGAGCGGTACATTTCGTCCATCATTTGCTCAGTCACACCATGTTCGGCCAGCAAATCGTGGTCAGTGATGCCCAAGACAGTTTTTCGGCGCATGAATTCACGCAACAAGATGATGCGCTTCAAGCCTATTTCAATGGGCTCGGTTTTACCAGCGGTTAACAGGTTGGCCAAGTATTTCACAGGAATTCGCAATTGATCCAATTCCGGGAACACGCCATCGTCTGAATCAATCAAGCCTTGTTGCATGGCTGTTTTGATCGGTGACAAAGGTGGTACGTACCAAACCATGGGTAAAGTGCGGTATTCAGGATGCAATGGGAAAGCAATCTTCCAATCCATCGCCATTTTGTAAACCGGTGATTTCTTCGCTGCTTCCAACCAAGAAGGCGGCACACCGTCTTTCAATGCTTGCTTTTGTATTTCAGGGTCATTGGGGTCTAAGAAAATGTCCAATTGTGCTTCGTACAAATCTTCTTCATTTTCTACGCTGGCGGCTTCTCCGATGCGATCGGCATCATACAGCATGACGCCCAAGTAACGGATGCGGCCAACACAGGTTTCAGAACAAACGGTGGGTTCACCGGCTTCGATTCTGGGGTAGCAAAAGGTACATTTTTCTGACTTGCCGCTTTCCCAGTTGAAGTAAATTTTCTTGTAAGGACAGCCTGAAACACACATACGCCAGCCACGACATTTGTCTTGGTCAATCAAAACTATGCCGTCCTCTTCACGTTTGTAAATCGCACCTGAAGGGCAGGTGGCCACACAGGATGGATTCAAACAATGCTCACACAATCGTGGCAAATACATCATGAAGGTTTCTTCAAACTGGCCGTAGATTTCTTTCTCAATGTTGGTGAAATTATAATCCTTGCTTCGTTTTTCAAATTCGCCACCCAAAATTTCTTCCCAGTTGGGTCCTTTGTTGGCTTTTTCCATTTGCTCGCCAGTGATGGCCGAATGCATGCGTGCCGTAGGCGGTGTGGCCACCTCGGGTGAATTTTGTAGATTCGCATAATCGAAAGTGAACGGCTCATAATAGTCGTCAATTTCAGGCAGATCTGGATTGGCAAAAATTTTACTCAGCAGTTTTAGTTTGCCGCCCATTTTGGGTCTGATCTTGCCGTTTTTCAGGCGTTCCCAGCCACCGTTCCATTTGGCTTGGTTTTCCCAATCATCAGGGTAACCGATTCCTGGCTTGGTCTCTACATTGTTAAACCATGCGTATTCTACGCCTTCTCGTGACGTCCAAACGTTTTTACAGGTCACCGAACAGGTGTGACAACCGATGCATTTATCTAAGTTCAGGACTTTGCCTATTTGTGCTCTGATTTTCATTGTGCACCTCCCATGTTTGACATTTGATTATTCGCCAATTTCGCTTCTTCTTTTTCCCATTGGACTTTTTCCATCTTACGAACAACGACAAACTCATCACGGTTAGAACCCACCGTGCCGTAGTAATTAAAGCCGTATGAAAGCTGTGCATAACCTCCAATCATGTGGGTTGGTTTAACCACTGTTCGGGTGACAGAGTTATGGATGCCACCACGGGAACCTGTGGCTTCTGAAATGGGCGTGTTGATGGTTTTTTCTTGGGCGTGGTACATCATGCTCATGCCCTCGGGGACTCGTTGTGAAACCACGGCACGGGCAGCTATGGCACCATTGACGTTGTACAGTTCAATCCAGTCATTGTCTTTGACACCAATTTTCTGGGCATCAATTTCACTGACCCATACCACCGGGCCACCTCGGTTCAATGTCAACATCAGCAAGTTTTCTGAGTAGGTTGAGTGAATGCCCCATTTTTGATGCGGGGTGATCCAGTTCAGTACCACTTCTTTTTTGCCGTTGCCTTTGATTTTTTGAATCGGTGCCACGGTTTTGGTGTTGATGGGTGGCTTATAAACACAGAAGCCTTCACCGAAATCACGCATCCATTTGTGGTCTTGATAAAAATGTTGGCGACCGGTCAGTGTGCGCCATGGTATCAATTCGTGCACATTGGTGTAACAGGCGTTATAAGACACGTGTTCGTCTTCCAAGCCAGACCATGTTGGGGATGAAATGATTTTTCTCGGTTGTGCCTGAATGTCTCGGAAGCGGATTTTTTCCTCTTCTTTGGGTTTCGCCAAATGGGTGTGGTCCCGTCCAGTGAATTTGCCCAAAGCATCCCATGCTTTTACTGCCACTTGGCCGTTGGTTTCTGGTGCCAATGACAGCACCACTTCGGTGGCATCAATATCAGAATCAATCCTGGGTTGACCTTGTGAAACGCCTTCTTCCCTCACGGTTTGGTTCAGCTTACCGAGGAATTCCACCTCGTTTTTGGTGTCCCAAGAAATGCCTTTGCCACCATTGCCCAGCTTTTCTAACAAAGGACCCACAGATGTGAATTTTTTGTAGGTGTTAGGGTAATCACGTTCCACTTCAATGAAATTCGGCATGGTTTGACCGGGAATGGCCTCACATTCGCCTTTTTTCCATTCTTTAACATCCAAAGCCTGTGCAATTTCAGCAGGGGTGTCATGTAAAATGGGCAAGGCGACCAAATCTTTTTCGGTACCCAAGTGCCCATCACAAACTTTTGAGAACTTTTCGGCAAACCCTTTGAAAATCTCCCAGTCACTGCGTGATTCCCAAGCAGGATCAACGGCACGTGACAAGGGGTGGATAAAGGGGTGCATGTCTGATGTGTTTAAATCATTTTTCTCATACCATGTGGCGGTAGGTAAAACGATGTCAGAATACAAACAAGTGGTGGACATGCGGAAATCCAATGTCACCACCAAGTCCAATTTACCTTCCGGTGCCTTGTCATGCCATTTCACTTCTGAGGGTATTTCGTGGCCCATTTCTTTCACGTCTTGGCTCATGACGGCATTTTGAGTGCCGAGTAAATGCTTGAGCATGTATTCATGGCCTTTGCCTGAAGAGCCAAGAATATTTGAACGCCAGATGAACATGTTTCTAGGGAAGTTGTCTTCGTGATCTGGATCTTCACAAGAGAAACTCAAGTCACCCGAAGTCAGTTGTTTCACCACATAATCACTGCTTGATAAACCGGCTTTTGAAGCTTCTTTGGTTAAGGCCAATGGATTGCGTTTTAATTGCGGTGCCGATGGCAACCAACCCATGCGCTCTGATCGCACATTGCAATCAATCAGTGAATAGTTGCTCCAATCTTTTTTGTCAGCCAAGGGAGACAAAATGTCATCCACTTGTAATTTTTCATAACGCCATTGATTAGAATGGCTGTAGAAAAATGAAGTGGAATTCATGTGACGGGGTGGACGATGCCAATCCAAACCAAAGGCCAGCGGTTGCCATCCGGTTTGTGGACGCAATTTTTCTTGGCCCACATAATGTGACCAGCCGCCACC
>JAUIHY010000140.1 GCA_030432115.1 Gammaproteobacteria bacterium
TGCAAAAGCCCTGATGACAGCAACAAAAAAGCCAGTCGGTTTGCGACTGGCTTTTGACTGGCTGTGGCTTGGAGACTTAGCCCAAGTCCATAAAGCTGCGCAGTTGTTCTGAGCGGCTTGGGTGGCGTAATTTACGCAAGGCTTTGGCTTCAATTTGTCTGATGCGTTCGCGAGTCACGTCGAACTGCTTGCCCACTTCCTCTAAGGTGTGGTCTGTGTTCATGTCAATGCCAAAGCGCATGCGCAATACCTTGGCCTCACGCGGCGTCAAACCGGACAATAAATTGGTGACGGTGTTGGTCAATCCATTGGCTGTTGTGGATTCCAAAGGTGACAAGATGTTGCCATCTTCAATAAAATCACCCAAGCTTGAATCTTCGTCATCACCAATCGGTGTTTCCATAGAAATCGGCTGTTTGGCAATTTTGATGACTTTACGTACTTTGCCCACAGGCATTTCCATCACTTCAGAAATTTCCTCAGGTGTGGCTTCACGGCCCAATTCTTGCAATAACTGACGAGAAACACGATTCAATTTATTGATGGTTTCAATCATGTGAACCGGAATCCTGATGGTCCTGGCTTGGTCGGCAATCGAACGGGTGATGGCCTGTCTGATCCACCATGTGGCATAAGTAGAAAATTTATAACCACGGCGGTATTCAAACTTTTCGACGGCTTTCATCAGACCAATGTTGCCTTCTTGAATCAAATCCAAGAATTGTAAGCCACGGTTGGTGTATTTTTTAGCAATCGAAATCACCAAACGCAAGTTGGCCTCAATCATTTCTTTCTTGGCACGGCGTGACTTCGCTTCATTCACAGTGACGGTGCGGTTGATGGCTTTGATTTCTTTGATGGTTAAATCAAAATCAATTTCTACACGCTGCAAGCGTTTTTGTAAGCCGATCACTTCGTCTTTGTAGATTTCCAGCATGGTGGCTTTGTCACCACCTTTGGCAATCATGTCATCCATGAAAGCTTCGTCGGTTTCACGGTTCATGAAGCCTCTGATGAACTCACGACGCAACATTTTGCATTCTAAAACACAAATGTCGAGGATGCGACGTTCAATTTTACGTACCAGTTCTTGCACTTCTTTGATGTCATCAACGATGTCAGCCATGGTCACAGGCGCAAACTTAAATTCGACCAAAATTTCAGAAATTTGGGTCATGAAGTTTTTTTGCTTTTTCTCACCTATGCCGTCTTTGTCCACAGAAGCTTGGAACTTGGTGAACAGCTTTCTGACGGCTTCCACCCGTTTGGTCACTTCATTGAAGTCCAATGACTTGTCCACTTCTTCCTCTTCTTCTTCGTCTTCATCCACGGGGTCAGTGGGTTTTTTGACTTTGGGAATGATGGCTTCGGCATGTGGGTCGTAAATGTCTGTAACAAAATGCTCAGGTTTCAGTGTCTCTTCAACCACATCTTGGTAGTACTCCAAAATGGTGCGAATGGATTTTGGAAACAAATAGCTGGCTTCCATGATCAGGTGATCACATTTCTCGATTCGCTTGGCAATGGCAATTTCGTCTTTGCGTTCTAATAATTCGACCGAGCCCATTTCACGCATGTACATGCGTACCGGATCGGTGGTGCGTCCAATGCTGGGGTCAACGGCAGACAATACGGCCACGGCTTCTTCAGTGGCGGTGTCATCATCTTCCTTGGCGGTTGAATCATTTAAAATGATGCTGTCTTCTTCAGGGGCTTCATCCAAAACGCGGATGCCCATGTCGTTGATCATTTGTATGATGTCTTCAACCGAATCTGTTTCTACAATGTCATCAGGCAAATGATCATTCACTTCTGCGTAGGTCAGATATCCTTGTTCTTTGCCTTTTAAAATCAATAATTTGATTTGTGATGTTTGTTGATCTGTCGCCATATTGTATTAATTCACTTTGGAGGTCAAAAGTTTGACCAGTTGTTGTTTTTCTTCTGTTGTCAGCCCAAATTGCATTTGTTTTTCTCTCAGGGCGTCAATTGCATTTTGTTTGGCTTTGTGCTGCAAATGAGTCATTATGTCTTTGAACTCTAAGGTTTTTTGCTCATCATCTAAATGGTCATAATGTTGAGACAAGGGTGCCAAATGTTGAAAGAAAGATGCATTTCTGAAATGCTCTATCAAAGCCGCTGTCCTAATGTGGGGCTGACTTTGACAAATTTCAACGATTCTGTCAATTATTTCAACACCTTTAAACTCAAATGCATGTAAATCTAAATCCTCAGGTATCTCTTGGTGCAGCTTGGGAAGGTTGACCAGCAGGCTGATGATTTTCTTAACCGCAGAGTGGCTGCGGTTTTCTTTTTTGACAGGCACTTGTGTGGGTGCTGCTTTGAATTGATGCTGCGTGATGTTTTCAATCCGCTTCATGATCATTTGCCTGAACGCACCTTTGGGTAATTGGTTGATGTGTGCCTGCGCGTTATGAAACAATTGCGCTTGACCATCTATGGTATCGGTGGCAATGTCGGTGCTGATGATTTCTATCAAAAACTCTGACAATGGTTTGGCTTGTTGGCACAAAGCGCGGAAGGCATCAGGACCATGTTCTAAGACATAGCTGTCAGGGTCTTGGCCTTCGGGTAAAAACAAAAAGTTGATTGTTTTGTGGTCAAGGTATAGGGGCAAGGCTGTGTTCAAAGCCTTTTCTGCCGCTTGCCGGCCTGCCCGGTCGCCATCAAAACAAAATATGATCTTGTCCCAGACTTTGAATAAATTGTTGATGTGTTGATCAGATGTTGCGGTACCTAAAGTGGCCACTGCGTTCTTGATGCCTTTGTCGAACAGGGCCACCACATCCATATAGCCCTCGACGACCAAAATATGGTTGTCATCACTGTGTTTTCTGGCCAAATGGAAAGCGTACAATTCATTTCCTTTATGAAACAAAGGGGTTTCGGGTGAATTCAAGTATTTGGGTTTTTGGTCGGCATCGATGGCGCGCCCACCAAAGGCAATCACACGGCCGCGGCGGTCATGGATGGGGAACATCAGGCGGTGTCGGAATTTGTCATACACTTTGCCGGCATCGTTGTGCGTGGTGAGCCCACTTTGAGCCAACAGGTCATGCTCGCCGAATTCGTAGCGATTCATAAGGCCATTCCAGTCATCCAAGGCATAGCCTATTTGAAATGTTTTGGCTGTTTGGCCTGTGATGCCACGTTGTTTTAAGTATTCGATGACTTGATTGTTGCTTTTCAGTTGGTGGCTGAAGATGCGGGCTGCTTTTTCAGTGATGGCATATAGGTTGCGGCTGACTTGCGGTTTGTTGCTTTGGCTCAGTGGCACTTCCATGCCCGCAGTTTGGGCCAGGTCTTTGACCGCATCGACAAAATCAAGCCCTTCATAATCCATTAAAAAGCCAATCGCACTGCCGCTTTTGCCGCAACCAAAGCAATGAAAAAACTGCTTTTGTTGACTGACTGTAAATGAAGGGGAGTTTTCGCTGTGGAAGGGGCACAGGCCGGCATAATCTTTGCCCGCTTTTTTCAAAGAAACACGAGGAGATATCACATCGTAGATGTCGATGCGACTGATCAAGTCGTCTATGAAATCATTGGGGATGGATGCCATTGTAAAGAATCAGTCCAAAGGGTGATTTTACAACAGCTGCCAATTAAGATAAAAGTGCTTTGACTGTTTGACTGACCACGGCCATGTCGGCTTGGCCTGCAATTTGCGCTTTTGCCAATCCCATCACTTTACCCATGTCTTGCATGCCGTTGGCGCCGGACTCTGTGATGATGGCTTGGATGATGTCGTTGATGGCTTGTTGGCTTAGTTGTTCTGGTAAGTACGTTTCCAAAACAGCAATCTCTGACAATTCAACGGCTTCAAGGTCTTCCCTGCCAGCTTCGTTGTATTGAACAGCGGCATCCTTGCGCTGTTTGATCATTTTACCAACGATGGATAAGATTTCTTGATCGCTCAATTCTTTGCGTTCATCGACTTCCACCTGCTTGATGGCAGCGGTGAACATGCGCAGGGTGCCAACTTTGGCTTTTTCCTTGGCTTTCATGGCTGTTTTCATATCAGCCATCACTTGAGCTTTTAAAGACATCTTAAATCCTTATCAATACATTCTGCGAGGAATACCTTCTTTGGCTACACGTCTTTGCAAACGTTTCACTGCAGCGGCTTTCTTGCGTTTTCTTTCTTGAGTTGGTTTCTCGTAATACTGACGTTTACGTGACTCTGCTAATACACCCGCTTTCTCACACGCTCTTTTAAAACGTCTCAAAGCGAAATCAAACGGTTCGTTATCGCGAACTTTTACACTTGGCATTGGTTATGATCTCCAAAAATAAAAAACCCGCACTCAGGCGGACTGAAAAATAGACCGCGCATTTTAATCGTTTTGTGGACAAATGCAAAGTGAATTTCACTTTTTTTCATTTGTGGGCAGAAAGTGTGGCCTCATTGATTACAATGGGGGCATGAATGATACTTTGATACAAAAATACCAAGCAGTCTGTGACCGCATCAATGTGTTGTCAACGGATGAACCGCCGGCATTGTTGGCGGTGAGTAAAAAGCACCCAGCAGCCAGCATCCGTGTATTATATCAGGCAGGTCAGCGTCATTTTGGCGAAAGTTATGTGCAAGAGGCGTTAGATAAAATGGCTCAACTGAGTGATTTGGCTATTGAATGGCACTTTATAGGGCCCATTCAATCAAATAAAACCAAGCGCATGGCCGAGTCGTTTGATTGGGTTCAATCTGTTGATAGGCTTAAGGTGTTGACGCGTTTGAATCGCCAAAGGCCGGCCAATAAGCCACCGCTTAAAGTTTTGTTGCAATTGAAGCTGGGCGAAGAGTCCACCAAGTCAGGTGCTTCTGAGGAAGACCTATATATAATGTATCAAGCGGCAAAAAATATGCCTCATGTGGTGGTCAAAGGCATCATGTGCATCCCACCTGCAAGCCAAGATTACCCAAGCCAATGCGATTATTTCAAAAAAGCGCGTACAGTTTTTGATGCATTAAAAGCAGAAGACGATGAGATTGAAGTGTTGTCAATGGGGATGAGTGGGGATTTAGAGGCGGCAGTGGCCAGTGGCAGTACATTGGTGCGCATAGGCACCGATATATTCGGTGCCCGTACTTAGAGTTTATGTGCTTTAGAAAACAGTCCAGTTCATTTTCCACCAATCTAAAAATTCTTCGAAATCGATCAAAGCGTTTTTGTCGGTGTCGATGGTTTCAAAGCCGCGTTCTGCGTTGTCATTGGTCGAGGCTGGCGCCAATATTCTGAGCAATTGTCTGAATTCATCCAAGTCGATGGTGCCACTGCCGTCTTTGTCAAAAAACTGAAAGTGGTCTTTGATTTCTATAATGTCATCTTTGCTGAGTTCTGCCATGGTTCTGAATTGAATTAAAATTGCTATTATAAGAGCCTTAAGCCAGTGAATTGTATCTTTTTTACTGTCAATGTGTGGTGCTTTTGCTAAAATCTCGGCTCATTTTTTTGAGCGACAACAGTTATGGGATTCAAATGTGGCATTGTGGGCCTGCCCAATGTAGGAAAATCAACCTTGTTCAATGCATTGACGAAAGCGGAAATTGCAGCAGAAAACTACCCTTTTTGTACCATTGACCCCAATGTGGGCATTGTTGAAGTACCTGACCCCAGGCTGAACCAGCTGGCCGACATAGTTAACCCAGAAAAAGTGTTGCCCACGACCATGGAATTTGTTGATATTGCCGGTTTGGTGGCAGGTGCATCACAAGGTGAGGGCTTGGGTAATCAATTTTTGTCTCACATCAGAGAAACCGACGCCATTGCACATGTGGCCCGTTGTTTTGAAAATGATGATGTGATTCATGTAGATGGCAAGGTGGATCCGCTGTCTGATGTTGAAACCATCAACACGGAATTGGCTTTGGCAGATTTAGAGTCTGCTGAAAAATCGATGATTAAAAACCAAAAGAAATCGCGCTCAGGTGATAAAGATGCTTTGCATCGCGCCAAAGTTTTAGAGCGCATGGTGGCGCAGTTGTCAGATGGATTGCCTTTGCGTGCTTTGGATTTGGCAAGCGATGAACTGGATGTCATCAAGGAGTTTAATTTCATCACAGCCAAGCCAATGATGTACATTGCCAACG
>JAUIHY010000141.1 GCA_030432115.1 Gammaproteobacteria bacterium
CCTCATGCGAAAGCTGTTATCAACTGCAAGTTCAAATAAGTCGTTTTCTAAAGCATTTAACAGCAATTTTGGGCCTCCAGTTCTTTGGTAAAACAATTCATCACCCTCAAGTAATAGTGTTCTTGGACCATATGTGCCAGCATAACTTTCCAGCGTTTTCAGGTCTAATGTAACCGGATTGATTTTTGCTTTTTCAGAGACCAAATACCATCGGTACAAATCACCTTCGGGGCCAGGATGCTTGTCAGACAGTTTTTGTAAGGCTTGGACTTTGGCCAATGATAGCGCCTCTGACGCAGGCACTTCAAAGTGAGGTATCACTCCTTTGCCTTCCCAATTGGTTTGAGTAATGGGGTTGGTTGATTTTCCGAAAGGTATGAATAAGGCAAATTGGTCATTGACCACTTCAAATTCACCAGGGTGCGCACCACCCATGGTGACTTCACCGATCACTGTGGCGCGTTTCAGGTGTTTGAGGCTGTAGGTGAATTCTTCAGCCGCTGAGTGGGTGTCAGCACTGGTCAAAATATACACTTCGGCATCTGGGTTTCTTTTGCCAGGAACGTGGGGCAGGGTCCAGTTTTGTGTGTGTTTGTCTTCAGGCCGCCAATAGAACCCGCTTAAGTGAACTGGCGTCACATCAAAAAGGTAACTGCTGATCAATTGAACCATCCGCCAATTGCCACCGCTGTTTTGACGTAAGTCGAAAATAATGGCATCTGAATGACTGAGAAAATTCATGGCAGCAGTGGCGGTATCAGCAGCGAATTCGGTGTCAAAAAAGTTATTGATCTTGAGATACCCTATATTGCCTTCCAGAATCTTGACTGACTCAAAACCATAGTTAAACCGGTGCATGTCTGGTGATTGTGATTTTATCGACCAAGAATTGATGAGGTTGGTTTTTTCTTGCTTTAAATGTGTAACAAATTCAGGGTTGAACTCAAATATGAGGTGGCTGTCTTTGACCACTGTCCCCATATCTTGTTGTATTTTTTCAGCAAATAGCAAGGGATCTTGGATGTTTTTGTAAACGCCTTTTTTAAGGTTCTTTTTTAAATGTTTGGCTATTTTCTCCCCTTTTTTAGGGTGAATGTACCGGGTGCCGAGTAAATGGGAAACTGATTCAATGATTGTGTTGATCTCTGAATCATTCAACTGTTTTTCTTGTGCTTTTGCTGACATGGAAAATGATGTTAATGTCAACAACAGCATGCTTTGAATTATCAATTTATTCACTTATGTGTGCCTCTTTTTTTCTTAAAATATTTTTTAGAATGTTTATTTGCGACCGTGCCATTAGTCATGTTTTGAGAGTGGTAATCAGACCAATAGTTCAATAAATTTCGTGCTGGGCAATAAAATCAATCACATTTTGACTCAGTATTTGTTGGTTACCACGCATTGATTGGCTAAAATTTTTTCTGATGAATGTTGATGAAACCGCCACTTCGGGGAAGTCTTTCACGATATACACATGAGTGTTGGTTGATTGCAGCTGTTGAATGAAGCTGTTATTGATCCGATGGCCTGGCCTTTGATGAATCAACAGTCCGTTTTCTTTGATCAGTGCTTGCCATTTGTGCCATTTTCTGAATTTGGGCCAACGACCTGCAAAATGATCGGCACTTAATACAAACAATTTATTGGGGTGATCAATGGCTTTGAGTGTTTGGTAACTGTAGCTTTTTTGATGTGTGGCAAATGCCAAAAAACGTTCTATTTCATTCACTCGTACATTGTATTTTTTGTTTTGATTCAAGTCATCTGCAATGATTTGACACATGGCCATGCGCTGTTCAAAATCAGCCACAGGTTGTCGCTTGCCCGCAATCAGGTTAGGCTCAAAAGTGGGGACTAAATCAAATTGTGAAACCTCAAAGCCTGCTTTATGCATAAATTCATGAGAGTTGATGATCACTTGCTCATGTCCTTTGTGTGGCGGGTCTGCGGTGAGGCCAAAAATTAAGTAAAAACTGTTGTGATGATTCATCTTGAGTATGAATTGATTGTCATGCTTTTTAATCATTGTAAGTCATGTGGTTTCCAATGTCAGCACTGGAAACTGTTACAATAAAGAAGCATTCAGATTCAGCAGAGATAAATTGTAATGGAAACAGCAAGCAAAAGCGCCACCTCAAATCGCCGATTATTGTTTGGTGTTGTTGCGATGGTGACTGCCATTTTAGTGGCATTATTGATATATTCCGGTGTGGCCAAACCCTATCCAGACATGAAAACTGCATTGATATTGTGCTTGGGAGTCGCGGTGTTTGGTTTGATTCAACTCATCATATCCTTGTTGAGCCCTGTACAAAAATGACACTGTGATTGGGGTCACAATACACATGCATTTAATTTTATCTAATATGGTTTACTTGCTATTGGCATTTTGATGATGAATAAAATCTTTTTTTTGTTGTTCTTTTTCTCTTTTGAAACTTTTGCCTGTGATTTAATCAGCCTCAACGGATTTGAGGCAACTGATGATTTGCCGTGGTTAACCGCACCAACAGGTATGCCCTCAGCAAGACACACGGCCAAGCCCTTGGGCACAACTGCATCGGGTCAGGGGTTTTATGAATACTTACCTCAGGGCTATGAATGTGGTAATCAGGATTATCCTTTGATGGTATTTATCCATGGTTTAGGTGAAAATGGTGATGGTGATTCGCAATTGGACGACATTCTAGACAACGGCATTCCTGAATTAATCGACAACGACGAATGGAATGAAGACCTGCCTTTTGTTGTGCTGTCGCCACAAAACTCAGATGGTGGTTGTACCAGTAGCAGCAAAATTCATGATTTCATTGAATACGCCAAATCTGCGTATCGAATCAACCCAAAGCGCGTCTATTTAACGGGTTTGAGTTGTGGCGCCATTGGTAGCTGGAATTATTTGGGTAATCACACAAACTCACAAATCGCAGCCATGGTGCCCATCGCTGGAAATGGCAATGGCGCGTTCAATAATGGTGGTTGTGAAATGAATAGGGTGCCTATTTGGGCCTTTCATGGTGACAATGATTCAACGGTCGATGTCAGTGGTACAACGGGACCAATCAATAACTTATTGGCTTGCACAGATCCTGCACCAGTAGACACCAGCATGGTGATTTACCCTGGTGTAGGTCACGATTCATGGACACAAACCTATGATCTAAATAATTCCAATTCTGACGGTCATGACATTTACGAGTGGTTTTTAAGTCATCGCAATGAACATGTGGTGGTTCCTGTTGAGTTTGAAACGGGGCGTTCTATTTTTGTAGATTTCGGTGGCGCTGATGATACAACAGCACCACCTTGGAATAACATCACTTCAACAGCCGGTGCTCGCCACAATGCTTTAGATGATTTGGAACGTCACACAACGGTCGGTTTCACTGTTGTTGACGCTTTCAATGGTGTCAACAGCAACGGCAGTCCAAGCAATGACATCGGTTTTCCAGATTCGGTCGGCGTTGATAACCTGTGGCTTGGTTCTCACGATGGCCACCAAGCGGCTTTACTGGAGTCGGCAGTTGTGCAAATCAGTGGCTTAAGCCCCAATACAACTTATGAATTGGAACTGTTTGCCAGCAGAACAGGGAATGATGGTGGTAATGGTCGATTGACCCGCTATACCCTCAATGGCCAACACCAAGACTTAGAAGTCTCTGACAACACAGCCAACAGCATTGTTTTTTCTGTTTTATCAAACGGCACTGAAATTGACTTGAACATAGCAGTCAGCCCAGATGGCACCGCCAGGTATGCCTACTTGGGTGCTTTGGTTTTGACCAGAGTTGACTAAATAAAAAGGAGTAGTGAACTGTTTATGCCTTACCTGACTGAGTTAATGCAACGCTTTTGGGGTTCAAGCGATGGGTATCAATCTAATCAGTGACAGCTATTAAGGTTGTTATATAGGCCCTTAGTCATGATATGAAGTGTAACCCTTTACACGGCCTTTTTTTGCATTTAGCATGTAACCAAGAAAACAGTTTTTCAGCCAAATTCAAAAACAATTCAAACATGAATAAATACATCTTACTTTTGTCTTTACTCAGTGTAATGGCCAGTGCTGCAGTGGCTAAGTCACCTCAAAACATTTCGAGAATTACAGACGCTAAACAACAAGAAGAACGTTGGCAATGTCACACCGCTTTACATGCTGAAGGTCGCAAAAGCAAAGTAGAAAACAGCATCATGCCGCATGTGGTGTTTGATGGCAAAATCAAAGCCAACAGCATCCAATCTGAAATGCGTAAATTAAAACTACCGGCGTTTTCAGTGGCAGTGATTCACAATGGCCAGTTGGATTGGAGTGATGCTTGGGGGCAGCTTGAAGCCAATGGCACCCCTGTTGATTGTGGCAGCTTATTTCAGGCCGGATCATTGGCAAAACCTGCAACAGTGCTTGCAGCGTTGCGTTTGAAGGCAGCAAAGAAGATAGATTTTGACAAAAATATTGAAAATTATCTGGCTTCCTATGAATTACCAGCAGGTCAGCAGAATAAGACCCATCCGGTCACATTCCGCAACTTGCTGACTCACACTTCAGGTCTAACAGCAGGTGGTTATGGTGGTTATGCACAAAAGGTGCAACTCCCAAGTGATCAACAAATAGTGCGAGGTGAAGCCCCAAGTAACACCAGTAAAGTTTCGGTTGAAAATGAGCCGGGGACTTCGCTTGTATATTCAGGAGGTGGTTATACTGTGGTTGAGATTGCACTACAAGACCACCTGAATCAAGATTTTAATCAAATCATGAACCAATGGTTGCTTCGCCCAATAGGAATGAAACAAGCTGATTTTTCTGTCCCTTTAGCGAAGTCGAAACACCTGTATACCGCCCGTGGACATCAGATTGATGGTACAGTTGTTCCTGGTGGTTGGCATAATCATCCAGAACAAGCGGCTGCGGGATTGTGGGCCACAGCGACTGATATGGCCATGCTGTTGATTGAAATGCACAAAGGGTTCAAGGGTGAAAGTGAGGTATTTACAAAAGCCAGCATCCTTGAATTGATAAGTAAACCAATTGAAAATCATGCCTTTGGTTTCAGGATGATGGGACAAGGGGATGATGTGTTCATCACACATTATGGGGGCACCATGGGTTATCAAGCCGGCATGACCCTGAATTTAAGAACAGGGGATGGCGCGGTGTACCTGAGTAATGCCAATCATGGCTCAAACCTCGGAGCTGCTTTTTTAAGGGCAGTATCAAGGACCTATGACTGGTCAGTATTCAAAGAAGAAAATGTACAGCGTTTAAAACTACCAAGCAAAATCCTGAAATCGTTAACAGGGACATATACTTTTCCAGATCAAGGCTGGCAGATGCATGTAACACTAGAAAACGGCGATTTAAGGTTTGAATTTCCTGATGGAAACCGACTGCCACTGGTCATGACAGCCATACAAGGCAGACCACTTGAATTTGCTCATGAAACAGGTGTCCACGCCTATTTTAAAGATAAGGAAAGCATCATGCACATTCAGTTGTTTGGCCAGATAGGACAAAGACTGGAAATCAGCCCGTCAGAGAAGTAATGTCAATCCTTGCTATTGAAACTAAGGTTAATCCGGTATTCGTACATGATTAAAACGAAGTTATTTGCTCCGCAATATATAATCTATTCATGCGCGAGAGGTGGATGTTTCAAGGTTTAAAGTGCACAAATGTCGTTTTTATTGTTTGCATTCGTATCGAGACATTTTCAGGTGAAATTGTATAAAAGCATTTTAAACACGTTTATTTTGTTTAATGACGCATTTATTTAGTCTTAAATGAGCAATATATAGATGAATTAACCATTTTAGGGTGATGAAAGACCAATTATTATTGGCTTTACTGTCTATAATGTGTGTTTAATAAGTTGTTAAGTGTATAGACTAGCTGCGCAATTTAACCCTGCTGAAAAAGTATGGGCTTTAGTAATGTTAAAAGGGTAATTATGAAATTTTTAACCACTATTTTTCTGGCTGCTAACTTATTTTCTACAAACGCAATCGCAGAACCAGCCAAGAAAGTTCTTATCGTAGTATCGAACAAGATAGATATGGGAGACCCTGAAAAGCATGATGCAAGAAATAATTTGTGGGAGTTTGCACCTCCA
>JAUIHY010000142.1 GCA_030432115.1 Gammaproteobacteria bacterium
TCTTTGCCACCTTGTTGTTTGGTTTACCCGCATTTTTTCTTAACAACAAAGCATTCCGACAACAACAGTTCACCAAACCTTTTCTGACTTTTTTCAGAAAGGCACTGCCCGAATTGTCAGAAACTGAGAAAGTGGCTCTTGAAGCTGGTACGGTTTACTGGGATGCAGAATTATTCAGCGGTAAACCCGACTTCAAAAAATTACATGACATCAAAAAACCTGAGTTGACCACCGATGAGCAAGCCTTTATAGATGGCCCGGTGGCTGAATTGTGTGCCATGTTGAATGAACATGAATACAACCATGAGCGGGGCGACATGCCTAAAGAAACTTGGGACTTCATCATGAAGAGTAAGTTCTTTGCCATGATAATCCCCAAAAAATACGGTGGCCTTGGGTTCACAGCTTTGGCACACTCTGCGGTGTTGCAAAAAGTGTCGTCTCGCAGCTCCGTAGGTGCTGCAACGATTGCCGTCCCCAACTCTTTGGGCCCTGCTGAATTGTTGCTTGAATATGGTACTGAAGAACAAAAAGACCATTATTTACCGCGTTTGGCACAGGGTAAAGAAATTCCCTGCTTTGGTTTAACAGGCCCAACCGCTGGTTCTGATGCCACCTCCATCCCTGACGTGGGTCGCGTTTGTAAAAAGACCATCGATGGCAAAGAAGTCCTGGGTATCAGCCTGACTTTTGATAAACGTTACATCACACTGGCTCCAGTGGCCACGGTGGTAGGTTTGGCTTTCCAAATGATGGATCCAGACGGTTTATTGGGCGATGAAAAGCAATTGGGTATCACTTTGGCTTTGGTGCCACGGGAAACCGAAGGACTGGACATCGGTCGCAGACATTTGCCACTGGACGTGATGTTCATGAATGGACCAGTGCGAGGCCAGGACGTGTTTATTCCGATGGATTATATCATCGGTGGCCAACCCATGATTGGCCATGGTTGGCGCATGCTGGTTGAATGTTTGTCTGTCGGCCGTGCCATTTCTCTGCCCTCATGTTCGGCAGGTGGCGCTAAAATGGTTTCCTGGGGTACAGGCGCTTATGCACGTATCCGCAAACAGTTCAACTTACCCATTGGCCGCTTTGAGGGCATCGAAGAGGCTTTGTGTCGAATCGCAGGTAAAACCTATTCTTGTGCGGCCACCTCAACCATGACCGCTTTGGCAGTTGACCGTGGTGAACGTCCAGCCGTGCCATCGGCCATTGCCAAAATGCACGTGACGGAAATGACTCGCAGCATCATACAAGATGCCATGGACATCCATGGTGGTAAAGGCATTGTGATGGGGCCTAAGAATTATTTGGGTCGTGCCTGGATGGGATCACCGATTTGGATCACGGTAGAAGGGGCCAATATTTTAACCCGCAGCATGATTATTTTTGGCCAAGGTGCCATCAGATGTCATCCTTATGTACTTAAAGAAATGGAGGCGGCTCGCTTAGAGGACCGTGAAGAATCTTTGAAACAGTTTGATGATTTGCTGTTCAGACACATTGGGTACTCATTCCAAAATGGTGTACGTTCGTTTTTCCAAGGCTTAGGTACTTGGCGCTTTGAACGGGGTCCTGGTGATAAATTTACCAAACAGTTTTATTCTAAAATCACCCGCTACAGCGCCGCCTTTGGCTTTGCCGCAGATGTGTCTATGTTGACCTTGGGTGGTTCTATGAAGAAACGTGAAAAAACATCTGCGCGTTTGGGTGATGTGTTGAGTCACTTATATATGGCCTCAGCCGTATTAAAACGTTACCGTGACCAAGGTTCACAACATGCAGATCAACCGATTGTGGCTTGGGCCTTACACAACCACTTTTATGAAATTGAACAGGCATTGAAAATGTTGGCCTATAATTTCCCCAACAAATACATTGGCATGTTCTTGCGTCGTGTGATTTTCCCTTTGGGTACTCATGAATTGCCACCAGGCGATCGTTTGGGCCACAAGGCAGCCAGTTTGTTGCTGTCGCCCAATGAAACTCGCCAACGCTTAACCGACGGTATTGACCGAGATGAATCGGAACACCATTTTGTTGCTCACATGAATCGCGTTTTGTCTAAAGTCATCGACACAGAGCCATTGGAGCGCCGTGTGTTGAAAGCAATCAAGAGCGGCACCATTGATGAAATTGATCCTCGTGACCAATTGAAGCAAGCATTAAATAAAGACATCATTACCAAGAATGAGTATAATCTACTCACCAAAGTACGTCAGGAAGTGTCTGACATGATTGCGGTTGATGATTTCCCATTTGAAGCATTTGATCGCTACCAAGCACAAGCTGACAACGAACAAAGCAAAGTGGCCTAAGAGTCACATAAAATCAGCCTGTTTGGCTATTACCCATCACCTCGTAGCCCGGTTTAGTGGAGACTTTGAAAAAAGTGAAATCTAGATCGGGCTTTTTTGATTCAGTAGTTCATCAGCCAAGGTCTGATCTACCACTTCTTGTTTTACCGCCATATTGAGCAGCTGTTGGTAACTCCTTGCTTCTAATAATTCTGGTTGTTGCGGCAAAACCAACAGCAAACGCTCCAACAACAACAGTTCATTGCTGTGATTTTGGCTGCCAAATTGGTTTAATTTTTCATGCATGTCACGCATGGCTTTGATCACGACTTTTGATTCTCTGGGTTGACACAGCAGCTTCTTTTTCAAAGATTTGAACCAAATCTGCTGCGCTTCTGAGCCCAATAAACTGGCTTTGATCAATGCCGCATGTTCCCAAACCCAAGCGGCCTTACTTTGGTATTGCTCAAACTCTTTTCGACTGGTGACCAAGGCACCTGCGTTACCATTGGGTCGCAATTGTAAATCCAAATGGTATAACACGCCGTGATAGGTTTTGACCATCAAATGGTGACTGATCCTCTTCGCCCAGCGCTGCAGAAACAACATTTGCTCTGGCGCCACAACATCAACATCAATCACAAAAACCAAATCCAAATCCGAATGCAAGGACATGTGCGACACACCCAGAGAACCATAAGCCAACACCATCATTTGAGGTGACTGCAATGCACAATCACCCAAACGCTCATGTGTTTCTTGCCAACCCTTTTTTACCACCAGCCTAACAAAAAATGCAGCCAAAGCAGAAAAACCTTGGCGCAAATACTGATCTGACAAGCCCAAACGCAAAGCAGTTTGTATCAATTTAAACTGCTGCTTGTGTTTAAAAAATCGAACGGCCTCCATCCATTGTTCTTCGTCCAGCTCCTGGCCACTCACTTGTAGCCACTCTTGCTGAAAAAAAGCTTCATTCAATTCCTCTGGCATCATTTCTGGTTCAAACAACAATTCCAACAAAGCCGGGTGCTGAACCCAAGCTGTAACAAAATAATCATTTTTATCAATCAATTCCAACATCGCTGGCAGCAAACTTTGCTCTTGCAACAACATCAAAACATAACTGGGACGCCGCATGATGGCTTGCAAAATCGGCAACAAGCCCTGAGCTAGCGAATCCACGTCGTTCAACTGACAAGCCCGTATCAACAGTTTTTGAATGTGCTCAGCCCGGGCCTGTGGCACCTTTTGAATAAAATAGCTTTCCATGGTTTGCCTCACCCAGCGAGAAGCATCATCAGTCATGTGTTCACTTGGCGCTTCATTGGCAAACAGCTTTTGAAACAACTGTTGCACCACTTCCCGATGCTGTCGCCAGCGTTGTTCACAACTTGCCCAGTCTTCAAAACCCATGATTTTTGCCAATTGCAAAAGCTGAAACGGATCGTCGGGCAACACATGGGTTTGTTCGTCATTCTGGATTTGACTTAAATTTTCTAACCTGCGAATAAACAACCAAGCCGCTTCCAATGCTGCAGCATTGTCTGGCTTCATCTTTTGACAGCAAGCCAAGGTTTGAAATTGCGGCCCTATGGCCACCCCTTGCAACTGCGGCAAACGCCCACCAAATGTCACTTGCAGACTTTGCACAATAAATTCAATTTCTCGTATGCCACCTGCGCCTAATTTTAAATCCAGCTCATGGTCTTGTGCTGACAATGACATGTCCCTCTTGATGGCAGCTAAGGAATCAAACACCGAATAATCCAAATGTTTGCGATAAATAAAGGGGCGCACACCACCCAACACTTCTTGAGCCAGTGCCTCATTACCGGCCACACATCGGGCACGCATCCAAGCGAAACGCTCCCATTCACGGCCCTCTGTGATGATGTAATTTTGTAATGCAGCAGCTGTACAAACCAAAGGTGCAGCCGAACCAAAGGGGCGCAAACGCATGTCCACTCGGTATACGCGTCCGCTGGCAGTGAACTGATCCAGCAGTTGAATGACTTTGCGACCCAAACGCTCAAAATATTGACTGCTGTCAATGGAACGCTTGCCGTTGGACTGTCCGCTACCACCGCTGATAAATACCAGGTCTATATCTGAAGAATAATTCAATTCACAGGTGCCCAATTTACCCAAGGCCAAAATAACAAACGGCACCACCAGACCGGACTGATCCACCACCTGACCCATGCGTTCTTGGATGTCATGCTGGGCCATGCTCAATGCCTGTTGCACCAAGAAATCTGCCAATGCAGATGTCTTTTGCATGGCCACTCCATGGTCTTGGGTCTGGTGTGAAAAGTCTGACTGAGCAATATAGGCCAATCGACTTTGACGAAATTGTCGCAACACGCTGAACTGATCTGACGGCTTATTCCGCGTAACAAAGGCATCCCAGTCGGCCTGCACATCATAAGCTGCCAATACAGGAAACTGTTGAATTAAGGAAGACACCGTGACTTGCTGCTGAGCCAAAAAAGGAAAAGCACCAAGACAGTCAGTTTGGTTCATGGTCAGCGGGCTTGTAAATAGGCCATTTCAGAAACGCTTAACCACGACTGGGTCTTGGCCGCAAAATCAAAATATGACTGGTGGATACGCCCCGCCAATTCGCTGGATTGACTCAACTCCAACATCACCGCTTGTGCATGGTGTTTGAAAGTCTCCAATACATCTTGAGGAAAGGCTTTCATTTTGACCTGGTGTTCTTTTTGCAAAGTATCCAAAGCACGTTGGTTATTCGCCATATACTCTGACAACATGTTTTGATTGGCCGCCATGGTGGCCATTTCCACCACCACCTGCAAGTCTTCAGGCAAGGCATCAAAAGCAGCTTGATTGACCATCGCCTCTAAGCAGGCTGTTGGTTCATGCCAACCAGGATAGTAATAAAATTGGGCCGCCTGATGTAAACCAAAAGCCAAATCATTGTATGGTCCCACCCATTCCGTGGCATCAATCGTTCCTGTTTGCAAAGCCGTGAACAATTCTGCACCGGGTAAAACTTGCGGGGTGCCACCTGAACGTGCCAAAACATCACCGGCCAAGCCTGGAATACGCATCACCAAACCTTTGATGTCTTCAATGCTGTTGATTTCTTTATTAAACCAACCACCCATTTGAACACCCGTTTGTCCCGCAGGCATGGGCTTCAGACCAAAGGGCTGGTATGTTTCTTGCCACAACTCGAGACCACCACCATGGTATAACCAGGCATTCATTTCATTGGCATTCATACCAAAGGGCACGGCACCAAAGAATTGCGCCTCAGGCACCTTGCCCTTCCAGTAGTAAGCGGCACCATGACCCATTTGCGCTGTGCCTGATGACACGGCATCAAACACTTCAAATGCAGGTACCAATTCATTGGCACCATAAACCTTGACTTGTAAGCGACCACCTGACATCTGGTTGATTTTTTTGGCCAAAAATTCAGCCCCTGTTCCCAAGCCAGGGAAATTCTTAGGCCAAGTGGTGACCATTTTCCATTCAATGACCGGCTGCGATTGTCCCGATTCACAGGCCGCATTATCTTGAGGTGATTTTTTACAGGCTGACAAACCAACAGCGGCGCCTGCCAGCGCCGCCGTTTTGATTATTTTTCTTCTGTTCATTTGTTCATTTACAAGGATTAATTACAAAAATCTTTGATGGCTTTATTGGCTTGCTGAAAAGCTTTGACGCGCTGTTCATCGGTCATCAAAGTGCGGGCTCCTGTTGCCTCATCCACCGTAGCCACGCGAGTACTGGCGTTCAATGCATTGAGGTTTTTACGCGCTGCATC
>JAUIHY010000143.1 GCA_030432115.1 Gammaproteobacteria bacterium
TACCGCGCTCACACACAACTGAAAGGTGGTCGTTGCGATTATCAATCACTGTTGTTGTATAAAATAAATCATTGGTAATAAAAGGTGTGAGCAGCGCACATCGTCCCATGCCTCCAGTGGTATTGCTTACATCAAAGAGGTTGTTATTGATGTTGTTGAAGGATTGTGTAATCAGTGTGATGGTATTCCCACAATAAAACTCAACAGCGGCTTTTACAAAACCCCTGCTGGTGTGACTTTGTATCGCATCCCCCAACACATGTATACCATTATCAGGAGCCGCACTGTTGGTGCCAACACTTAAGCCTCCATTGCTCTGTGCAGAAAGTTTGGTCAATGTACCTACTTTAACTAACAGCGGGTTTTGGCCGTTATTGGAACGCACCAAGAGTTTGGTTGATTGCGCATTGTTCTGTCCTATGGCTATGTCACCGCTATTGGGATAGTAAGTGCTTCCATTTTGGTTCCAGTAACTATTAAAGTTAATGTCATCAGGCACCCAATCATTGCCGTTGAAGCGCAAAAAGTCACCGTTACTTGCACCTAAATCGTCTAAGTAATGGGCTTGTATGGCATAGGGGACGGCATTGATGCGTTGTTTAGGTGACAACTGTGTGAAGTCGGTACCACTGTTGTGAGCGCGCACCCAAAAGCTCAAGTACCAATCTTCTCCATCAAAAGGCAAATCAGAATAGTCCAAAGCTAAATTAAAGACACCTTGATTAACGGCTATATTTTCAAATATTAAGGGCTGTCCATATAGCGTGCCTGCAGTTTCTTGGCTCCATAATTCGACACGAAAATCGTATGCGCCATTCAAAGGTTGGTTATTAATACTGAGTTCACCTTGATAAGTGAATTGATTGCCTACGAATGCTGCAAAAGCGAGGGTATTAAAAAGTGAAAGTAAGCATATAAACAATGTTTTCATGGATTTTCTCCTTCAAAGTTGTCTTTAAAAATGAGGTCATTGGTGCTTAAATCATCTCCAAACCAGAAACCGCTTTCGAGATGATAAAGTGTGTTGTTTGATTGTTGATTGTTGACTAAAGCAATGGAGCCTTTGAGTATGATGTTATTTGATTGGCTGGTTCCACCTCCAGAAGTGATTTGGTGTTTTTGTATCCTGATTTCTTCTCCGGTGGCTTGAGTGCTCAGAAGCAATATTGAGCATTTGATAAAATCAGATGTATTCATGATGTCATTTGTTTTTGAATGGTTTCCAGTTTAAAGGGAGTTGTTTCTTGTCAGGGGTGACAAAAGCTGACATTAATCAGTAAAATGTTGCTTTTGCTTATAATCATCCAGGGTTGATAACCTAAATCAGTGCCATATGGAAACACCCCACCTACCTACATTTGAGTTTCATGAAAAAAAAGGAAAAGTGTTTGTTAATGGTCAGACACTGGAACTGACCCACAAAACATTTCAACTGCTAAAACTCTTGGTATCACATGGTGATGAGTTGGTGAGTAAGGAAGAGATGTTGGAAGTGGTATGGGCAGGACGTATTGTATCTGATAATACGGTTCACAAAACAATCAGTCGATTGCGTAGCCAACTGACTGAAGTGGATATTTCACTTGATTCTGTGTTTGGTGAAGGGTACCGCTTAGTTAACATCAAAGATGTTTCCATTACTACTGTCAGTGAAAACAGCCGGCCTTATGGCTTGATACTTCTGTTACTTATAACCCTCTGTGGTGTCACTTCCTACTTTTGGATGCATCAAAGCAAGAATCAATTGATTAAAAATATCAAAATACTTGATTCAAACTTAGAAACATCAAGGCAGGCTTTTATCAGTCAGGTCAAAAGACGCAATGAATTGGGCGCTTTGATGTCAACACATTTAACTCTTCCTGATGATTGGTCGTGGGAAAAAAGATTTTTCCATTTTCATGATGAAATGACTGAGCAAGAACAATTCATTTGCCAACAAGTCAGGGCATACGCGGAAGGCCCTTTGTATGAAAGTAACCTGAATATGTACTTGCTTTTGAATGAAACCCCTGAGCTTATTGATGTGTTCCCAATGGCCCAAAAGCTAAAAACGCACCTCAGTATCTGGCTCAACAAACACCAAAAGGTCTTCCTCAATAACAAAAAAATGTGTTTGGTATATGTGGGAGTGGAAGATGGAGCACCATTTCCATCTGGGCTTGATCAACAGGTGAAAGATTGGCTTAAAAGCAATGGTCAGTGAATGCAGCATGCTTGTGGTTAAGCAAGGAAACTAAAGGTCTATTTTAGGTTGTCAGAATCAGGGTTAAAAACAGGCTGTGTCTTAAATGTGATGTTTCCTTAAATACCCGTATTTCAGGTATAATATTCGCCTTTGTTTTTTCGGTAAACTTTCATGAGCTCAATCCAGAAAATTTTGATTGCCAATCGTGGCGAAATTGCTGTTCGTATTATGCAAACTTGTAGGCGGTTAAACATAGCGACTGTGGCTGTTTATTCTGAGGCTGACCGGCATTCCAAACACGTAGCCACCGCCGACGAAGCGGTTTGTTTGGGCTCTGTGGTTTTGGCCGACTCTTACCTCAATATCGAAAAAATCATCCAAGCGGCGAAAGACACGGGCGCCGATGCGATTCATCCGGGTTATGGATTTTTATCAGAACGTGCGACTTTTGCCAAAGCGGTGGCTGATGCCGGATTGACTTTTATCGGTGCGCCAGCATCCGCGATGGAGTTGATGGGTTCAAAATCAGCGGCTAAATTGTCCATGATTGCGGCCAATGTGCCTTGTGTACCAGGTTATCAAGAAGCCGACCAAGATGAGCAGGTATTGTTTTCAGCAGCCAAGGACATTGGCTTTCCTGTATTAATCAAGGCGACTGCTGGTGGTGGTGGTAAGGGCATGAAAATTGTTGAAACCGAAGCAGATTTCCTTGACCAATTGGCCTCGGCCAAGCGCGAAGCCAAAAACGCTTTTGGCGATGATGAAGTGATTTTGGAAAAATACATCACAGCACCCAAGCACATAGAAGTCCAGGTTTTCGCTGACAGCCACGGCAATGTGGTGCATTTATTTGAACGCGATTGTTCAACCCAAAGGCGCTACCAGAAAATCATTGAAGAAGCGCCAGCAGCTGGCTTGAATGACGCCACGCGCACTGACTTACTCAATGCGGCGGTGAAAGCCACACAAGCGATTGATTATCTAGGCGCAGGCACCATCGAATTCATCATGGACGATGAAGACAATTTTTACTTTATGGAAATGAACACGCGACTACAAGTCGAGCACCGCGTGACAGAAATGATCACCGGCCAAGACTTGGTCGAATGGCAAATCAAAGTCGCGCAAGGCGAACCCCTGCCACTGAACCAAATGCAAATCCGCCCCAAAGGCCATGCCATTCAAGTGCGTGTGTATGCCGAAGATGCGGATAATGATTACTTGCCATCAACTGGATTGTTAGAGCAGGTGAATCTGGCAGCCAGCAGCAACACTTTGGTCGATTCGGGTGTGCGTTCAGGCGATACGGTGAGCATTCACTATGATCCGATGATAGCTAAATTGGTGGTTTGGGCTGATGATCGGGCCGAATGTATCGATAAAACCTTGGATGTGATCAGCCAAAGCAGTATTTTTGGCGTTCAAAATAACCTCGGTTTTTTGGCCAAAATATTGGCCAATAAAGATTTCAAACGCAACGAAATTTGCACCAACACTTTGGACAATGAGGCCCTGGACTTGTCATTACCTTTGAAAGATGAAGTGGTGGCAGTTTATGCACATCAATTGTTTCACAGTGACAGCAACAAAGCTTGGGACGTGAAAGACGGTTGGCGACCCACAGGTGAAGAGCCAGTTCGATTGTCTTTGAACTATCTGGGTGAAGACCATCAATTTACCGTGCGCGAAGAAGCAGGTCAAATGGTGGTCAATGAGTGCAGCTATTACAGTCCAGATGTGACAGACATTTGCCACATTCACAGAAATTTGGCGCATGTGATTCACGACAACCAACGCTATGTGCTGACTTTGCCCGACCATGAGGCGCAGGCTTCGGCTTCTAACAGCAATGAAATCGTTTCACCCATGCCGGGTAAAATCATTGAAGTGAGTGTGAACGTCGGTGATAAAGTATCGGTTGATGACACATTATTGGTCATGGAAGCGATGAAAATGGAATTGAAACTGAATGCGGAAAAAGAGGCTGTGATTGCTGCTGTGAACTGCCAAGCAGGAGATCAGGTGTTGGCTGATGTCGCCCTGATTGAGTTTGAAGCAGGAGAATAACATGTCCAACATGCCTGAAAACGTTCGCATTGTCGAAGTGTCGCCAAGAGACGGATTACAAAATGAAAAACAAATCATTCCGGTTGAAACCAAACTGGCTTTGATCAATGGATTGCGTGATGCCGGTGTCAAAGACATAGAAGTCACCGGCTTTGTCAGCCCTAAGTGGGTGCCGCAATTGGCCGATTCAAGCGAAGTCTGTGCGGGTTTAACAGCCGATGATTCAGTGCGTTACTCGGCATTGACACCTAACATGAAAGGATTTGAAAAAGCGTTGGCTGCTGGCATCAAAGAAGTGGCCGTATTCACCGCAGCTTCAGAAAGCTTTAACCAAAAAAACATCAATTGCTCCATTGCTGAATCTTTCGAGCGTTTTGCACCAGTGATGGCAGCGGCACAACAACACGGCATCAAAGTCCGTGGATACGTTTCCTGTGTTTTGGGCTGTCCTTATGAAGGCGACATCGACCCGCAAGTGGTCGCCGATGTGGCCAAAAAACTGATCGATATGGGCTGCTATGAAGTCTCTTTGGGCGACACCATCGGCATCGGCACACCACAAGCCGCAGCTGACATGTTCAAAATGTGTGCTGAGCTTGTACCTGTTGAGCAACTGGCATTGCATTTCCACGACACACGAGGTCAAGCTTTGGCAAATATTTTGGCGTGCCTACCATTGGGCGCCAAAGTCATAGACGCCTCAGTCGCAGGCCTTGGCGGTTGTCCTTACGCCAAAGGTGCCACAGGCAATGTCAGCACAGAAAATGTCGTCTATATGCTACACGGCATGGGCATTGAAACCGGCATTGATATGGATCGCTTAGTTCAAGTTGGTCGAGATATTTCAGAAGCCTTGGGCAGACCGCCCAATAGTCAGGTTAATAATGCTTGGGGCTGATTTTGTAAACAGTGTCTTTAAATTAAGAACCCTTGCCACAAAGAAAGATCCTTCGAATGAAACTTGAAACTACAAGATAAAACCGCGCTTCCTCAAGACAGATTTGCTGATTTCTTGCTGTTGTCGTAAATTTTTCCATCAAAAACACCATTTTGTGTCTTTCAATGGAAAAAATCCGCCCATGTTTTACTACATGGTTGTAGGAAATTGGCTACAAAGTGCTGAAAGGGGTGTGTGTCCTCAGTTTTAATGTCAGTTTTATACTTCCTCAGTTTTATCAACGGAAGAAAGTTGAAAAAGCAATCGGATTCGATCCTACGGACTATATGAAAAGTGGTAAAAGTGGTCTCAAAAATCCACCGGGAACGCAATGGCACCACCCCGAAGATCCATTAGATGAAGTATGGCTTGTCAAGACTTGTGATCACAGAAGACACCATAAAAAACAAAAATGTAGTGGGATTTCAATTGGCAAAGGTAAATAGTTTTGAATATGAACGCAGAACAAATCAGATTTAATAATAGAGTAAAACTAAATGAAATTGGTATTGAATTGCCTAGTGAAATATTGCCTCTTTTAGCTGATAACAATGTTAGTAAAAGTATAAAAAGTGGTAATGAGATATATAGTAGAAGCATGGTTCTATTTTCAACCATTTGCGTTGCCTTATCAGAAACCAAAGATATTAAATTGGAAAATATTGATGTGGTAAACGAATGGTTAAAAGAATATGAGCTATACAATTTTTTGACCTTGCCTGAAAAAGATCTGCTTAACAAAAAAAATATTAGCTGTAATAAGTTTGTTTCTGAAGTTGAGTCACTTGCAGCTCTAATGTGGTCATTAAATCTCTATGAAATGAAGCCTATAGATTATGTAGGAAATGACTTTGGTGAAATATTTCCTAATATTTTAAATAATAGTAATCCGTTTACA
>JAUIHY010000144.1 GCA_030432115.1 Gammaproteobacteria bacterium
GCCAGTTCCTTGTGTTGTCTGATCATCGCAAAGCCCGGTATGCTGTGAGGGTTTTGTAGTTGGTTGGGGTTGATGGTACCTGTTTGATGGGTCGAATATATGGTGATGTTGGTCTGTTCTTTGGACGCCATAACAGTGGTTCCGTATAAAATTAATAATAAGGTGAGAGAGGTTGTTTTCATGGCTTAATCGGTATAAAAAACTCTGGAGAATTGGTGTGCTAGCATTGTTTTGGTACCTGTGGGTTTTGCGGTAACTTCAAAATTTAAGTTTTCTTCGTGGTTCATTTTGAAAGTGGCCAAATAATAAACCCCGCCGTCGTTTTCCTTGATGGTTTTGATGTCCAATTGTTGTGATTGGCCAAGCAGGTTGGTGATTTTGATGTGCAATTTTCCTTCGGTGGCAGTGGCCGGTTCTTGGCGGTTATCCATTAATGTGATGCTGATGATACCACGGGTATTTGAGCGTTTGATTTGATGCGTGTTGGCGACTTTGCTGTCTAAAAAAGTACTTGGGAAGGTGTTGTAATGTAGGTCGTAATCACCTTTTGAGATTTTTTGTTCGGCAGCGGCAATTTGTCCAACGGCGGTCATGAAAATTAATGCTGATACGATATACTTCATTGGAACACCAGATTGTATTTAGTCATATTAATATACCACATTGGTGTTCATTATACACAAAAAAAGCCGGCAGATAGGCTGCCGGCTTTTTTTGGGTTTTAAAGTTAAATTAAACCAGTTCTTTGATGGTTTCGCCCAAGAAAGTAGGAGACTTAACTGTGCGAACACCTGCAGCTTCCAATGCTTCATATTTGGCTTGTGCTGTTCCCATGCCGCCGGCAACAATGGCGCCAGCATGGCCCATGCGCTTACCAGCGGGTGCAGTTACACCTGCAATGTATGAAACCACAGGCTTGGTGACATTGGCTTTGATGAATTCAGCCGCTTCTTCTTCAGCTGAACCACCAATTTCACCCACCATGATGATGCCTTCAGTTTGGTCATCATCTTGGAACAAGCGCAAGCAATCAATGAAGTTGGTGCCTTGAATGGGGTCGCCGCCAATACCGATACAGGTGGATTGTCCCAGACCCACAGAAGTGGTTTGATGCACTGCTTCATATGTCAATGTACCAGAACGAGACACAATGCCGATGCGACCAGGTTGGTGAATGGCTGCTGGCATGATGCCAATCTTACATTCACCTGGTGTGATCACGCCAGGGCAGTTGGGGCCTATCATGACCACATCTGGGTTGGCGTCCAATACCGAGCGAACACGCATCATGTCCAAAACAGGGATGCCTTCAGTGATAGTGACGATGGTTTTGATGCCTGCGTCAACCGCTTCTAAAATCGCGTCTGCAGCAAATGGAGGTGGTACGAAAATAACAGATGCATTGGCACCGGTTTCGTTCACGCCATCGGCCACTGTGTTGAATACGGGGCGGTCTAAGTGTGAACTGCCGCCTTTGCCTGGTGTGACGCCGCCGACCAAATTGGTGCCGTAATCAATGGCCTGTTCACTGTGAAAGGTGCCTTGTGCGCCGGTGAAGCCTTGAACCAGTAGTCTGGTGTCTTTATTTACTAATACGCTCATGTTTATGCTCCTACTGCGGCAACGGCTTTGTTCGCTGCGTCATCTAAATTGTCAGCTGAAATCACTGCCAAATCACTGTCATTTAAGATTTGTTTGCCTTTTTCAACGTTGGTGCCTTCCAGGCGAACAACGATGGGGACTTCAACGCCCACTTCTTTGATGGCTGCAATGATGCCGTCTGCAATCAAGTCACAACGGACAATGCCACCAAAAATGTTGACCAAAATAGATTTAACATTCGGATCTGACAAAATGATTTTGAAGGCAATGGCCACACGTTCTGCAGTAGCGCCGCCACCAACATCCAGAAAGTTAGCAGGTTCTCCACCTTTCAACTTAATCACGTCCATGGTGGCCATGGCCAAGCCAGCGCCGTTCACCATACAGGCGATGTTGCCGTCCAATTTGATGTAGTTTAATTCATGCTCATGTGCTTTCGCTTCAGCGGGGTCTTCTTGTGTGATGTCACGCAGTGCTTCTAAATCTTTATGGCGGTAGGCTGCATTGTCATCTGAATCAATTTTTGCATCCAATGCGACCACGTCCTGCTTGTCGTCGATGATCAATGGGTTGATCTCAATCAATGACAAATCCAAGTCGATGAACATCTTATGCATTTGCATCATGATGTGAGACAATTGTCTGACTTGTTTGCTGGTTAAACCCATGGCAAAACCGGCTTTGCGGCAAGCATAAGGGAAAAGGCCTTCGGTGTTGTCGACAGTGATGGTGTGGATTTTTTCGGGGTTGGTTTTGGCCACTTCTTCAATTTCAACGCCGCCTTCAGCTGAAACCACGAATGACAGGCATTTGTTGGCACGGTCAACCAACAGGCTGAGGTACAACTCTTTTTCGATGTTGGCCGCTTCTGTGATTAACACTTCGTTCACTGGTAATGCCATGCCGCCTGTTTGATAAGTTTGGATGGTCATGCCAATCATGTCTGAAGCATATTGTCTGACTTCATCCAGTGATTTGGCTAATTTAACACCGCCCGCTTTGCCGCGACCGCCGGCGTGAACTTGGGCTTTAACCACCCACATGTCACAATTGAGAGACTTGGCTGCTGCCACTGCTTCTTCAACCGTTCGTGCCACTTGACCTTTGGGTACTGGAATGTCGTACTGCGCAAATAAGTCTTTGGCTTGGTATTCGTGGAAATTCATACACTGTTCCTGTTAATAAAATTCGGCCGCTATTTTAGCTGAAAGGCGGGGCTTTGTGGGTGTTAATTGCAGAAGAAATAAATTATATCTGAGTGAGAGCTGAGGTGGTTGTTGGGCACCCTATATTAAATGCCAAATGGAATTGGACTCGTTTTTGTTGTTTTTATGAACTGTGATGATGAACACATCTGAGGGCAATAAATGAGATTATCATGTTTGTTGTTGTGCATGACAGATGGGTTATTGTTTGATAAAATTCTGTAAAAGATTCGGCTAAATGCTTGTCATTGGTCGAAAATGTATTTAAAGTATTGCCTGAGATAAGGCGTAAAATTCTTCAAGGTTTTATGATTGGCTTTGTATGTTTAAGGGATCTGATGGTGGTGTTTAAGTGGTAATTAATGGTGTTTTAAGGCAGTTGGTTAAAGCAAATTTGCTTTCCATGGAAGATGCAAGTGAGGCGGATGCCGATGCCAAAAAGAAAAAAATTCCGTTGTTTCGATATTTGGTAGATAACAATTTAGCAGCTGCGGATGTGGTTGCCAATGCGGCTTCTGTTGAATACGGCGTACCCATCATTGATGTGGAGGCCGTAGATTATTCAACCATACCAGCTGATGTCATTGACACCAAGCTGTTAGAAAAACATCAGGTTTTGCCTTTGTTTAAAAGAGGCAAAAAGTTGTTCGTGGGGATAGCTGATCCTACCAATGCACGGGTGCTGGATGAAGTGCGGTTTAATGCCAACCTGTCAGTTGAGCCCATATTGGTTCGTCAAGATCAACTGGCATCGGCCATTGAAGATGTTATCCGAGAGCAGGACTCTGTCATGGATGACTTGGGGGACGAAGGATTAGAAAACCTGGATTACGAAGAAGGAGGCGCAGAAGAGGAACAGCAAGAGGATGATGATGACAAAGCGGATTCTCCTGTGGTTAAGCTGGTCAATAAGGTGTTGTTAGATGCCATCAGAAAAGGGGCGTCTGATATACATTTTGAGCCTTATGAAAAATCATACCGTGTGCGATACCGTATAGATGGCATGCTGAAAACGGTGGCCAAGCCACCCAAAAGTTTAGCAACAAAAATTGCTTCACGTTTGAAAGTTGTGTCCAAATTGGATATTGCAGAAAAAAGGATTCCCCAAGATGGACGTGTTCAAATGAAATTGGGCAAAGGCTCGTTTGATTTTCGTTTGAGTACCTGTCCAACCTTATTTGGTGAGAAGGTGGTGATGCGTTTGTTAGATGCATCTGCTGCACAAATGGGTATCGACATGTTGGGCTATGAGGCAGAGCAGAAAGAATTGTTTTTAGAGGCCATCCATAAACCTTATGGCATGGTTTTGGTCACAGGGCCAACGGGCTCTGGTAAAACGGTGTCTTTGTATACGGCACTGAATATTTTGAATACCGATGACCGAAACATCTCAACTGCTGAGGATCCAGTGGAAATTCGAGTGGCCGGCATCAACCAAGTCCAACAAAATGCCAAGCAAGGCATGACATTCCAAGCGGCTTTGCGTTCTTTTTTGCGTCAAGACCCTGACATTATTATGGTGGGTGAGATTCGAGATTTAGAAACGGCTGAAATTGCCATCAAAGCGGCGCAAACAGGTCATATGGTGTTGTCCACTTTGCATACCAATAATGCTCCGGAAACCATCAGCCGTTTGGTCAACATGGGGGTGGCGCCATTCAATGTGGTGTCGGCGGTTTCTATTGTTATTGCGCAAAGACTTGGAAGGCGGTTGTGTAATGACTGTAAAAAACCAACAGAGTTAACACGCGAGGCATTGTTAGAGGCAGGCTTTACTGATGAGGATTTGAAGGAAGCGACAGTGTTTGATGCAGAAGGTTGTTCCAAATGCAATGAAGGCTACAAGGGGCGTGTAGGTATTTATGAAGTGATGCCAATGACTGACAACGTCAGAAGAATAATTTTGGAAGGTGGTAATTCACTGGAAATTGCTGAGCAAGCTGAAAAAGATGGCATCAATAATTTAAGGCGCTCTGCATTGATTAAAGTAAAAGACGGCATCACCAGTTTGGTTGAAGCCAATAGGGTAACCGTGGATTGATAAATTATGTCAAAATTAGCTGAAAAAAGAAAATTAGATGACTTGATTGTGTTCGAGTGGATGGGCACTGACAAAATTGGCAAGAAAATGAAGGGGGATTTGCAAGCCAAAAACATGACCTTAGCCAAAAATGAATTGCGTAGGCAAGGCATTCAGGTCAAGCGAATCAAGAAAAAGCCCAAGCCATTGTTTTCCAATGCCAAGCCCATTAAGGCGCAAGATATCTCTTTATTCAGTAGGCAGTTGGCTACCATGATGGAATCAGGTGTTCCAATGGTGCAAGCATTTGAAATCATTGAGGGCGGTCAGGCCAATCCCAAAATGGCTCAATTGATCAATGATGTAAAAACGGAAGTCCAGTCTGGGTCTACCTTGGCAGACTCTTTAAGTAAACACCCTTTGTATTTTGATGAGCTTTATTGCAATTTGGTGGCTGCTGGTGAAAAAGCCGGTGTGCTAGATGAATTGTTGGATACCATTGCTACTTACAAGGAGCGTACAGAAGAAATCAAAGGCAAAATCAAAAAAGCCATGTTTTATCCCATGGCTGTATTGTTTGTGGCTCTGGGTGTGACCATTTTGTTGCTGGTGAAAGTGGTGCCAGCCTTTCAGGACATGTTCTTAAGCTTTGGTGCCGATTTGCCTGGATTGACATTGGCAGTTGTGGCTGCTTCAAAATACATGCAGGCCAACTGGTATGTGGTCGTGGGAGTGATAGCGGCTATAGTTATTGGTTTTTCTCAGGCCAAAAAAAGGTCATTAAAGTTTGCCCATTTTCTGGACAGGCTCTCGCTTAAAATCCCCATAGTCGGTGGAATTTTATATGACGCGGCTGTGGCCAGGTTTGCCAGAACTTTATCAACTACTTTTAGGGCGGGTGTACCGTTGGTTGAAGGCCTTGATACCGTATCAGGCGCAGTCGGCAACGTGGTGTTCAGGGACGCGGTGTTGAAAATCAAAGATGATGTCTCAACGGGGCACCAATTGCAATTGGCCATGAGCCAAACTGGGTTATTTCCACATATGGTCGTTCAAATGGCAGCCATTGGTGAAGAGTCTGGTAACTTAGATGCCATGTTAGCTAAAAGTGCCGATTATTATGAGAATGAAGTGGCCAATGCCGTTGATGCACTCAGCAGTTTACTTGAACCCATAGTGATGGTGTTGGTGGGTGGTTTGGTCGGTGTGATGGTGGTTGCTATGTACTTGCCGATCTTTAAAATGGCTTCTGTATTCT
>JAUIHY010000145.1 GCA_030432115.1 Gammaproteobacteria bacterium
CATATTGGCTTTTCGTGGTGTTTTTGTATTCAGCATTGGCCAAGTCATCAGGCTTTGAGGGAACGGGTTTGATGTCCAAGAAATTGGACAATGCCACTTTTTGGCCTTGATAATTTGCGGTGATGTGTATGTGCTGTGCTTCTTTAGACCAGGCGGGCAAATTGAGGTCGATGGTGCGGCTCAACCGTTCCAGGCTGGTTTCGGTTAATCCAGCCTGTAAATAGGTTTCATCAAGTTTCAAATGCACCACAAAATCTTGACCGATGTTTTCAACAGACAATACTTCACTGTGTGCAGGTAACAGGGCATCAAACCCCATGGCCCGGTTCGGCATCAGCACCATGCTGACTTGCTGTTTGAGGCTGACTTCAGTGTTGCTGTGTGATACAACCCATTGGCCTTGTTGATAGAAAACCAAGGTGTCAGCGGTTGAATAAAGGAGTGTCAGAAACATTCCAATGCAGTATTTCATGTGATTTATTTTTTTTGATGTCTTTATATTATCGCTGAACCATGGCGTCTCGTCACTTCAAATTACAACAGCTTCTATTCGCAGTTTGCTTTATCGATGTCGATAAAAAAACAAGCGGTCATTGGGCAAAGCTTGTGCCAGAGTCGGTAATTGACAAGGCAACACCACCAAAATCCTTGGATAACCTCCGGTAACTTGTCCATCATTTAATGTCATGATGCTGTCACCATTGGGTGTCACTTGTAAACTGCCTGGAATCACGCCAGAACTGGCAATGGTTTTCATCGCATGTAAATCATGCTTATTGTGCAAGCGCATGCCCATGCGATCACAATCGGCTGTGACTTCAAAGGCTTGTTGCCAAACGGATTCTTGACTGTAGGTGTCAAAAAAATCGTATTCAGGGCCGGCAAGGGCGCGTACCACATGGATGTTTTGGCTTTTGGGCCTTTTCCATGATGCAATTGAACGCAGGGGTGTTGCTTGTGGTTGATTTAACTGAATGACATCAGCCGCTTTCAGTGCTCGGCCTTGAAAGCCACCTAATTTTGCTGACACTAAGGTGCTCTGGCTTGCCAATACTTGGGGGATTTTGAAACCACCTGCCACAGCCAAATAAGCGCGAGCACCTGTGAGCCTTTGCTTCATAACAAATACATCGCCGGTTTTGAGGTTGATGGTTTGTTCATGGTCGACGATTTGCCCATTGCGCATGCAGCTGAATACAGCACCTGTGATGGCGATACTGCAATCACATTCGGTTTCAAAAGACAAACCAGTGAGAGTGATTTCAATCACGGCTTTATTGATGTCATTGCCCAGCAAACGATTGGCATATTGAGCAGCCGGTAGGTCCAGTGCGCCTGATACGGGTATACCCAAGTGTGCCAGATTGTATCGCCCTGCATCTTGAAAGGTGGAAGACAGTCCAGGTTTGATGATGTGCCACCGACTCATCTGTTGTCTTTGGTCTGTTGAGCCGCCCATTCGGTAATTGAAATGGGCACAAATTGAACCCTATCCAATGGTTTGAAAGGGCTGAAAATGCTTTGATGCCAATCAATGACTTTGAAATTCGTGTGCCCGATCAAATGCCAGCCACCTGGACTGTCAACGGGATAAATGGCGCTGTATTGTTCAGCAATGGCCACGCCACCAGCGGGAACTTTGAGTGCAGGTTTTGACTTTCGGGGCAGTTGTAATGCATCAGGCAGTCCGCTCAAGTAGGCAAAGCCAGGTAAAAAACCCAGCATGTCCACACGGTATGTGGCACTGCAGTGCGCTTCTATTAACTGAGGTCTTGTGCACTGTAAGATTTCGCATACACTGTTAATATCAGTTGCCAGTTTATTAGGGAACTGGGTTTGGTAACAAACACCAATGGTGTGCGTTTGTGTTTGGATGGGAATAAGTCGGCAAGTGTCTAAGGCCAGTGTCAAGAAATCCTGCCAATGGCCATTGGCGGTCACGTTTTTGCTGAAGACCAATGTGACAGAGCAGCTGGCAGGAATGACATTAATCAATGATTCGGGTGGATGACTGAGCAAGTATTCGCTTAATTGGTGAATCTGCTCCAATGGGTTGCTGTCTTTTTTAAAATCTACAATCAAAGATTGGCTGCCATTGGTGCGCAAGCGAAACAACAGGTCGTGATCAAATAAGATGGTTTGTGGTGAATGGTCAGGCATGGATGTGTATGCCTTGCTTTGTCAAAGCGTGGTGAATCATTCGGGCCGAATCGAGAGCCTGTGGTGAGTCACCATGCAAGCAGAGTGACTGACAGTTGATGGTTAATTGTTTTCCTGTATGGCTTTTAATCCCTAGTCCCATGCATAACGACAGGGCCTGCTCGATTTGCTGCTCAATGTCCTCAATCACTGCGCCAGCTTCACATCTGGCTTGTAAACAACAGACATCAGTGTATTTGCGGTCAGCAAAACCCTCAGCAATAAACGCTTGATTCATTTGCAAGGCGGCCAGTTGCATTTGAGAGTGGGCCAAACCCATCAGGCGGAGTGTGGGATCCAGGTGTTGTATGACGTCAATGATTAAGGCGCTTAAACTGTAATCATTGGCTGCCATATTGTATAAAGCACCATGTGGTTTGACATATGACAGCTGGATGTTGTGGGTTTGGCAAATGGTTTTAATCGCAGTTATTTGCTGTTTCAGGCTATCAACCAAGGCTTCACCACTGATGTTCATGGCTTGTCGGCCAAAGTGGAGTCGGTCTGGATAACTGGGATGGGCACCGATGCGCAGTTGATTCTGTTTGGCCCATTGTACCGATTGTGCCATCACTTCTTCATTCCCAGCATGACCGCCACAAGCGATGTTGCAAGAGCTGATAAATGGCATGATGGCGGCATCGCCATGGCCATCATGCAAATCGTCATATTCGCCCAAGTCACAATTGAGGTCTATATGCTGTGAACCCATGTTATGAAAAAGCCACCATCAATGATTTGGTGCTCAATATCAAAGTCACCAGAACAACGACGCCACCGGCCACATTGTGCCATGCTGTGTTTTTGTATCGACCGAGGATGTGGCTGTTATTCATCAATGACAGTAAAAACATCGCAATCAAAGGCAACAATATGCCATTGGCGATTTGTGCAAACCAGATGATGGTGATGGGTTGGTAGCCAGACAAGGACAAAGCCAAACCAGATATCAGAACCACGATGGGTACAGTCTCTGAAAAGAGCGCTGGTGCTTTGGGCCACATGCCGACAATCGCATAGCGGGCAGCCAATGGTGCAGTGATGGCCGAAGAGACACCAGCGGCGAATAAACCCAACGCCATTAAGTACTTGGCTTGCTCACCAAACAAGGGTGTTAACTGCTTTGCCATGTCAGCGGCATTGTGGACTTCAATTTGTTGTTGAAAAAATGCTGCTGCTGCGGTGCCGATGATGGCCATGGAAATCAAACCTCCCACACCAATGGCAATGAGGATGTCTTTGCGCGCCTGTGCTAAAGCATGTTCAGGCGCATCACTGTCTTTCCACTGGTCTTTGGCAGCAGTCGCATGTAAAAACAAATTGTAAGGTACAACTGTGGTGCCAATCAAAGCCACCACGGTTAACAGTGCGCCCTCGGGTATCCTGGGTTCAAAACCTTTGAAAAAAGCACCCATGTCCGCATCCACCATGACAAAGGTGCCCACAAAAGCCACACTCATCAGAACAACCAAAACAGTCATCACCCAAGTGATGGTTTTGTTTTGCCCCAATACAATGACCGGTGCTGCAATCGCGCCAATCACCATTGGCCATGGTATGTTGCTTTCTGGCCACAAGGTCGAAATACCCAAAACAGCACCAGCTATGTTGCCACCCTCATAAGCCGAATTGCCGATAAATATGGCCAAGGCAATTAAGCCAAAAGCGGCATAACGCAAAGTGGGGTTTTGTAGTTGATCTGCAATGTTTTCGCTCAAGCCTTTTTTTGTGATCACACCCAAGCGCGCAGCCATCTCCTGCAAAGCCATACAAGCCAATACAGAAAAAAGCAAAGCCCATAACAAGGCATAGCCAAAATTGGCACCAGCCAGGGTACATGCGGTGACTGTTCCTGGACCAATAAAAGCAGCTGCCACCCAAGTGGCAGGACCAACGGTGATTTTTTTCCTGGGTGTCTTAGGGTTGTGATTCATGGCTGGTATGACATTGAAAGCTTATTATTTTAGCTCCTATGCTTCATGTGGAAAACCCTTTAAATCTCCTTTACTCATTCAGACCCCTGAGTTGGGTCGCTGCGTTGTTACCTAAATGGATATAAAGAGGCAGTGTTTGACGGCCTCTTTGTGCGTTTTAGTTCAAAAGCCTATGGGTTTATGAATTGAATCCATCTTTGAAAATCACATCGCTGCTGTAATCTTCATCTGCCCCGATGTCATACTCACCATCAACAGCTGGCACTGGTGCGTCGAAGCCTCTGATTTGATAATCAAAATCACGCAATGAAGGCGTGTAGGCATTGCTGTCACAGGCATCTATTAAACGGTCATCAGCGATATGAAAATCTTGCGTATCACGATCCACGAATGGATCGTCTTCACTTTCAATGATGTGTGTGCCCAAGATGTCAGTGGCATCATTGGTATATACACAATAGCTGTTGATTTGCCCCGGAGATGCTGTGGTTAATGCCACATTGAAAGGATCGTATAAGATGGTTCCGACCAGATTGAGGTCAGAGTTGCTGCCCACTTGTAAGGTACTTTCAGCAGGGTTGTTGTCGACAAATGTGCTGAAAGCCACAGTTAAGTCACTGCTAAAAAATGCACCAATGGTTTCATTGCCATCAAAACTGTTGATGGGTCTGTTTTGGAAAAATACACTGCCTTCAACAGTGGCGTCACTGCCTAACAACATCAAGGCTGCACCCTGGTCGGCTTTGTTTTCTTCAAACCAAACATTGCCAATCGCTAGCGTGGCACTGTTTGCTGCAATACCGCCGCCAATATTTTGCGAGATACCACTGGCATTTCTTAGAAAATAATTACATTTGTTGTTGCTCCAACATGAGCCAGGCTGTCTGGTAATGATGACCGTGGAATTGCTGTTGGCATAAATGGCTCCACCATTGCGACCCACTGAGTTTTGGATAAAACTGACACCACTGGCGTTTAAAGTGGTGCCGCTCCCATCCAGATAGATGGCACCGCCATCTTGCTCACTTGAATTGAGGATGAATTGAACAGGGTAATTGGAGTCGCCCAATGATAAATTGCCAAGATTGACTTCAGTGCCCACCAAGTTAATGGTTGCGTTGGCTTCTGCGTAAATTGCACCACCGTTTTTGGCGGTGTTGCTACCGAAGCCACCATAACCTGTATTGGGGTGACCTGCACCAGAGTAGTAGCTGAATTGACAGTTATTGGTCGCAAAAACAGCACCACCATTTCCCGAAGAAGCGCCAGATCCGCGGGTATCAGCAATCGCTTCATTTTGCGTCATCACAGATGCCCCGCCAACAATGACATTTGAATTGTCACAATATATACCTCCACCATTTGCCGAGTTAACCACATTGATTGAAATGTTGACATCTGTTAATAGCACAGAGGCTGTATCAACTACAGCAATTCCTCTGCCAGTGTTTTCACTGATTCGAGAGCGTTCAATACTGACTTGGGTATCAGAACCTGTGATTGAAACACCCGCCGCATTTGAGACCATGTTTTGGTTACCATTGTTGATATACAGTTGTGATAAATTGACTTGATAGTTGTCATCATTATTGTTGATAACAACCACTGTTCCATTGCTGTTTGTTAAAGTTGAGTTGGGGAAACCGCTCCTCTGGTCACTGTTGGCAGCAAAACAATTCACATAACCGCCTTTGATTGTCAATGAACTGTTGCTGATGAGAATCTGCTCATCGTATGTGGTGTTATTGGCAACCCTGATTTCATCATGTCCTGCAGTGATGGCTGCTTGAATGGAGTTGAATTGACAGTTGTTATCATTACTGTTTCCAACGGAAGTAGGATTGACGCCTTGTTGGAACTCAGTTGATGCCAATACGTTTTGTGTTAAGCAGACAAACAAGATCAGAAGTGAGTTTTTCATTTAATTTCCCCAAAAAAAAA
>JAUIHY010000146.1 GCA_030432115.1 Gammaproteobacteria bacterium
AGCAATGTCTTGAACGAGTTTATTCAAACCGTGTTTGTTGATTGAAGAAATCACATGAAAGCCGCCTTCCCAGCCCATGGCTTCGGCATAGCTCGCCGCCAATGTTTGTGCTTCTTCTTCAGTGGTGACATCCGCCTTGGTGAACACCAGCCAACGTTTTTTCTCTTGTAGTTGCTCAGAAAATTTAACCAGTTCTTCTGACAGTTGGTGAAACTGCTCAACGGGGTCGGACATGCCTTCATAGGCAGGCAGTTCAATCATGTGAAGCAGCAGGCCTGTGCGTTGTAAATGCTTTAAGAATTGGATACCGAGGCCCGCGCCTTCTGCAGCGCCTTCGATAATGCCAGGGATGTCGGCCACAACAAAACTGGTGTCAGCCGTCACAGGAACCACGCCAAGGGCAGGGTATAGTGTGGTGAAGGGGTAGTCTGCGATTTTGGGTTTGGCTGCCGAGATGGCATTCACAAAGGTGGATTTGCCAGCATTGGGGAAGCCCAGTAAGCCTACGTCTGCCAGCACTTTTAATTCCAGCTTGATTTCGCGCAAATCACCTTGATCACCTGATGTGAAGCGTTTGGGTGCTCGGTTGGTTGAGCTTTTGAAGTGCATATTGCCCAGCCCGCCTTTACCACCTTCGGCGATGATCAGGGTTTGTTCATGTTCGGTGATGTCGCCCAATTTTTGGTCGGTTTCCAAGTCAAAGACTTCGGTGCCGGTCGGTACTTTGATGATCATGTCATCACCGCCTTTGCCATACATTTGTCGGCCTCGACCAGATTCACCATTTTGCGCGTCAAATCGACGTTTGTGGCGGAAGTCTACCAATGTATTCAGTCCTTGGTCGCCTTCTAATACGATGTCGCCGCCCTTGCCGCCATCGCCACCGTCTGGGCCGCCGTATTGAATGAATTTTTCTCGCCTGAAGCTGGCTGAGCCGGAGCCGCCATTGCCTGCTTTGACTGTTATTTTGACTTCATCTACAAATTTCATAGCCGTGATTATATATGAGCGCTACTTGCGCTATGGTGTGATTTGAAGGTTTTTTTAAAATTGCACAAAAAAAGCCCACATCAAGTGAGCTTTTTGACTAACTTTCAGACAGAAATTAAGCTTCAGCGATAATTTCGATGTATTGTCTGTAGTTTTTGCCTTTTTTGGTGAATTTTACTTCGCCGTCTTTCAAGGCAAACAATGTGTGGTCTTTACCCATGCCAACGTTGTCGCCAGCGTGGAATTTAGTACCGCGTTGACGTACTAAAATGTTTCCTGCGATGGCTTGTTGGCCACCGTACATTTTAACGCCAAGGTACTTAGGATTTGAATCGCGACCGTTATTAGTACTACCTGCTGCTTTCTTATGTGCCATGACGAGTTACCTCTCTTATCCTATTTTCGTGATTTTTATTTCAGTGTAATTCTGACGGTGACCCATTTGTTTCATGTGGTGCTTACGTCTTTTGAATTTCATGATTCTTACTTTCTTGTGACGGCCATTTGACAATACTTCGGCAGAAACCGTTTTACCTTCCAGTAAGGGTTTGCCGATTTCAACGTTTTCGCCATCAGACAACATCAAAACTTTGTCTAATTCGATTTTATCACCGGCTTCAACTTTTAAAGATTCTACTTTAATTACGTCGCCTTCTTTGATTCTGTATTGTTTGCCACCTGTAGCTACAACTGCGTGCATCAAACTACTCCAATATTTCGGTTGTCTTAAAAAGAGCGGGGATTTTACTTAAAATGCCCAAGTCGGTCAACTGATAATTGAATTGTTTTTCAAGGCTGACCTTATTCAGTCACGCATTATGCTGAAAGCGGAGAAAATTGCCATATTTATCTACAGTATCGATGCAATTCTTATTAAAATGGTGGGTTTGTTGTGCTTTGACTATTTATCCATGAAAACCATCTCTTTGCGTGGCGTGCGCACCCATAACCTGAAAAACATCGATGTGGACATCCCAAGGGATCAATTCATTGTCATCACGGGGCTTTCTGGCTCTGGCAAATCGTCCTTGGCTTTTGACACCATATATGCAGAAGGTCAACGGCGATATGTGGAATCACTTTCGGCTTATGCACGACAATTCTTATCCATGATGGACAAGCCTGACTTGGACCATATAGAGGGTTTATCTCCCGCCATTTCCATCGAACAAAAATCAACCTCGCATAATCCGCGCTCAACCGTGGGCACCATCACTGAAATTTATGACTACCTGCGGTTATTGTACGCCCGGATTGGCACGCCACGTTGCCCTGACCATGACCTTTCTTTGGAAGCCCAGGAAGTGTCTGAAATGGTGGACAAGGTTTTGTCCTTGGAAGCGGGGCGCAAGTTGATGTTGTTGGCGCCTGTGGTGCGCAACAGAAAAGGAGAACACCTGTTGCTGATGGAACAACTGCGTTCCAGTGGCTTTGTGCGTGTGCGTATTGACGGTCAGGTCTATAACATTGATGATTTGCCAAGTTTGAATCCCAAACAAAAACACGACATTGAGGCAGTGGTCGATCGCTTTAAAGTCAAAGAGGGTATACATCAAAGGTTGGCGGAGTCTTTTGAGACCGCCTTGGCCTTATCCGATGGTTTGGCAAAAGTCGTGTCATTTGATGATGAGGCACCCGTTGATTTGTTGTTCAGTGCTTTATTTTCTTGTTCTGAGTGTGATTATTCGCTCAGTGAATTGGAACCGCGTTTGTTTTCCTTCAATTCGCCCAATGGTGCTTGTTCTGAGTGCGATGGTTTGGGGATCAGTCAATTCTTTGATCCAGAGCGCATCGTATCTGATTGGTCTTTGTCTTTATTTAATGGTGCTGTTCGTGGCTGGGACAAACGCAATGGTTATTATTTTCAAATGATTCAAGCGGTTGCCAAAGCCTATGATTTTGATGTGGAAACGCCTTTGAATCAATTGCCTGAAAGCATCAAAGATGTGATTTTCTTTGGTAGTGGAGACAAAAGCATCCCGTTCACTTACTACAGTGACAAAGGGCAATACAACCGCAACCATGCTTTTGAAGGCATAGCCAATAACATGAAACGCCGTTACAAGGAAACGGAGTCATCCATGGTGCGAGAAGAGCTGAACAAGTACATCAGCAAAAAACCTTGCCCTTCTTGTGAAGGTCAGCGTTTGAATAGAGCGGCTCGACATGTATTTATTAATGATGTGGCTTTGCCCAAAATCAATGCCATGTCTATTGCCAATGCCCTACAGCACTTTCATGATTTGAAGTTGCAGGGTAATAAGGCCCAAATAGCTGAAAAAATCATCAAGGAAATTGCTGAGCGCTTGAGTTTCTTGGTCAATGTGGGCTTGAATTATTTAACCCTGGACAGAAAAGCTGACTCTTTGTCTGGTGGTGAGGCACAAAGAATACGCTTGGCCAGCCAGATTGGTGCCGGTTTGGTGGGGGTGATGTATGTCTTGGATGAGCCATCGATTGGTTTGCACCAAAGGGACAATGAAAAACTGTTAAAGACTTTGGTTAACTTAAAGAACCTTGGTAACACTGTCATCGTGGTTGAACATGATGAAGATGCGGTGAAAATGGCCGATCATGTGATTGACATTGGGCCAGGTGCTGGTGTTCACGGTGGTAATATCGTGGCTCAGGGCACGCCGGAAGAAATTTGTGCCAATGACGATTCAATAACTGGGCAATTTTTGACGGGTAAACAGAAAATTGAAATACCGGCCAAAAGACACCCTGTAGATAAAAAGAAAGTATTTAAGCTGAAAGGTGCCAAAGGCAACAACTTAAAAAATGTGACTTTAGAAATTCCGGCAGGTTTGTTCACCTGTATCACAGGCGTTTCGGGCTCGGGTAAGTCCACTTTGGTGAATGAGACGTTATACAAGGTCTTAGCCAATGAATTGAACCGCGCCCAGCAACAACCGCAGGTGTATGAGAAGTTTGAAAACATTGAGCTGTTCGATAAGGTGGTGGATATTGATCAAAAACCCATTGGCCGCACCCCACGTTCAAACCCAGCCACCTATACCCAATTGTTTGGCCCCATCCGTGATTTGTTTGCAGGAACCCCTGAATCTCGGGCCCGTGGTTATAAGCCGGGTCGCTTCAGTTTCAATGTCAAAGGTGGTCGTTGTGAGGCTTGTCAAGGTGACGGTGTGATCAAAGTGGAAATGCACTTTCTGCCCGATGTTTATGTCACCTGTGACACCTGTAAAGGCAAGCGGTATAACCGTGAAACATTGGACATCCAGTACAAAGGCAAAAACATATACCAAGTTTTGGAAATGACTGTCGAAGATGCGCTGCCTTTCTTTGAGGCGATTCCTTCATTGAAGAACAAGCTTCAGACCTTAATGGATGTAGGATTGAGCTATATCACCTTGGGCCAGAATGCCACCACGCTATCAGGCGGCGAGGCGCAAAGGGTGAAACTGGCCAAAGAATTGTCCAAACGCGACACCGGACAAACGGTGTATATTTTGGATGAACCGACCACAGGCTTGCACTTTGCGGACATCAAACAATTATTGAAGGTGCTGCATCGCTTACGCGACAACGGCAACACCATCATTGTGATTGAACACAATTTAGATGTGATCAAGACTGCTGACTGGATTGTTGACCTGGGGCCTGAAGGCGGTCACGGTGGTGGTGAAATCATCGCCAAAGGCACGCCAGAGGCACTGGTTAAAAACAAAAAGAGTCACACGGCAGCTTTTTTGAAGCCTTTGTTGAAGTAAGCGTGAATCAGTGGCTAATGGGCTATTTCAATTTGTGGTAGTTCGTGTCACAATCATTGTATTGAAATCATTAAAATTGAGGGTTGCTTATGCGTTTTTTAACGGTGTTATTGGTGTTGGTGGCAGGCGTTGCGGGAGCCAATGAATACATATATGGCACAGTAACATTAAAAAGTGGGGAATCTCACACGGGCATTTTGCGTTGGGATGATGATGAAGAGACCTTTTGGTCTGACCATTTCAATGGCGAAAAAAGTGAAATTCCACAATTCGATACTTTGTCTGATGACTTGAAAGAAGCCATAGAAGATGGCCAAAAGGGGCCTAAATTGGACTTGCTTTCATTTCAAGTCACTTTAAGTTCGATTTTTGCAGACGACATAGAAAATCCAGATTTTATCGTCCCATTTGGCGCCATTGCCAAGTTGGCCACACACCGCAATGAGCATGGTGATGATGGTTTGCGTGTCAGCTTGCACAATGGGGATTCATTTGACAGTTATGAAGGTTCCAATGATTTGGATGCCGAAATCTTTGTAAAAAAAGCCAATGGTGCCACCGAACAGTTCAAAATGCGACAGGTGGATCATGTTGTTTTCTCTCGAACATCACAGTCATTTGAGGGTTTCAATCAGGGCATTTATGCCGTCGTTGACAGTGAGCTGGGTACATTGAAAGGTCGCGTTTTTTGGGACAGGGATGAACGATTTTTAAATGAAACCATTGAAGGAACGGAAGTGAGTCAGCCAGAAAATGGTGAATTGAGTATACCGTTGGCAAGCATCAAAAGTATTGAGAAGAAGGCAGTGGGTTCTTTGCTAACACAACACAATGGCAAGCAGCTTCATTTAACTGGCACCAATGATGTGGATGATGACAACCGCGGATTGTACATAGACACACCCGATAAAGGGCGTATTTTATTGCCTTGGGAACAATTCAAAAAAATGACCATTCAAGATCAACCGCAACATGATTGGCAAGCCTATCACCAAGGCCTGAATCACAAAGCGCTGTTATCAGCCGAAGTCGAACTTAAAAATGGCAACAAGGTTCAAGCGGGACAAATGGTGTTCAATATGGCGCAAACCAGCCCAGCTGAAATGATTCGCTGTACCGTCGAAGGCATGGATTATTACATGCCTCTGTTTTTAATTAAAAGCATAGAACCCCTCAGTGCCCAGCATGCCAAGGTCACCCTGCGAAATGGTGAGCAAATGAACATGTTTGATGCGGCCAGTTTCACCGATGAGAATTTAGGCCTGTTGTA
>JAUIHY010000147.1 GCA_030432115.1 Gammaproteobacteria bacterium
TTCTGCCCCGCTGTGACCATTGAATGTGGTCAATCAGGAACCGCAGATGGCATTGAACAAACCGTGACATTTTTAGAAAATTTAATACACTTACCCAACTTACACCAGGTGCCAGGGATTGCTGAACACCAAGACGTGTTGAATATTTTTGCCACGGTTAAGGTGAAAGCTGGCCACTCTTTTTCTGTTGGTCAAACACCATGCGAAGCGACGTTCCAAATACCTGCTGATTTGGATGCACATAATTTTCATATGCTGCCTGCAGGCAGCAGCTTTGGCAGCTTACACAACAGCCAAGACATGCCGTTGTTGGTCACCGACCAGTTAGGCCATGACATCACTGCACAATACTTCGAAATCAAAGGCAATCAAGTGGTACTGAAACACGAAGTGATGCCCGCCATGATCACCCAAAGCGAACGCGCCATCACATTAGACTGTTTGTGTTATTTGATGCGCCCTTTAAAACGAGAACACCAATCTGAACAATTATTGAGAGAAATATCATGAATTTAAACAACACCAAAGCCATCATCACCGGTGGCGCATCGGGTTTGGGTTTTGCTTGTGCCCAACACATCACAGATCAAGGTGGTATGGTCACTTTGGTTGACATCAATGAAGCAGCAGGAGCTGAAGCTGTCGCCAAGCTGGGCGCTGACAAAGCACAATTCATCCAAGCCAATGTCACATCAGAAATTGAAATTGAACAAGCTTGTGAAGCTGCCAAAAACTTTGCCGGTGGTTTGAATGTCGCCATCAACTGTGCCGGCATTTTGGCTGCTGGGCGCGTATTGGGTCGTGAAAAACCCATGGATTTAAGCCATTTCAACAGTGCCATCCAAGTCAATTTGGTGGGTAGTTTCAATGTATCAAAAGCAGCTGCCAATTTGATGCAACACAATGAAAAAGATGCAGATGGCCAAACAGGTGTCATCATCAACACCGCATCGATCGCGGCTTATGAAGGTCAAATCGGACAAGCCGCCTATTCTGCCTCAAAAGCAGGCATCGTTGGCATGACTTTACCCATGGCTCGTGAATTGACACGATTTGGTGTTCGAGTAATGACCATCGCGCCGGGGGTGTTTATGACACCAATGGTGGCCGGAATGCCCGATGATGTCAAAGCTGCATTGGGTGCCGCAGTGCCCTTCCCTTCTCGTTTGGGCGAACCTGATGAGTTTGCGCGCACTGCACAGCACATCATTGAAAACACCTATTTAAATGGATCGGTGATCCGTTTAGACGGTGCCATTCGTTTACAAGCCAAATAAAACACAAAAGGCGCACCTGTCAGGTGCGCCTTTCTTAATAAATTTTACCTTCAAAATTTATAAGCAATGGTGACTTTGGCGTTTCTACCTGGCTCATAATCAGTTAAATGTAAATCACCAAATCTGGGGTGGAATGAATCACCTGTTCTGGATGCATGCGAGGCGTAATGCTTATCGAATAAATTATCCACACCCAAAGTCAACTCCAATCCTTTCAATTGATTTTGCGGATACCATTTCATCGAAATGTTGTGAACGGTATAACTCTTCTTGGGGTTGTTCAATTCATCCAAATCAGCTTGTGCCGACAAAGCGCCAATGTATTGTGTATTCCAATGCCAATGCATGTTGTAATCTGGCATTTGATAATCAAAACTTAAATTGGTGCTGTCGCCAATAGAACGATCCAATCGAGCACCTTCAAAGTCACTGTAATCACTGAATGCAGATAATTCGCTGTCTTGCGCAGCATGGGATAGCATGGTGCTTAGATTGCCAGCTTTATGATGAACATATAGTTCGTAACCATCAATGGTCAAGTTACCAATGTTATCATCAGCATATTCGTAAATATAATCATCCACTTCAGTTTTAAACAATGTGGCACCAAAATCAAAACCATGGTCGGCCTGATAGGTAAATGACATTTGATGATTTGCACCGGTTTCGGCTTTGATGTCTGGATTTGTTGTATCATTTAGACCGGCACCTATAAACACTTCTGCCAGCTCAGGACCTTTGAATAATTGTGTGCTGCTCAACTTAAAAGATAAACGATTGGCATTGTATTCAAAGGCCAACCCAAAAGTGACATCATCAAAGGTCTTATTAACGATGGTTGAATTCACATCGTAACTGTCAAAGCGAACCCCTGGTGTTAAAGAGATGCCATTGTCCCAAGAAATGCGGTCTTCAATATACAAGGCGTAGTTGGTCGCATCCTCTCCAGATACCATTGAACCGTCTTGACTGTAAGATGTTTCATAGTCAATCATTTCAACACCATAAGTCAAATCATGCTGTAAACCAAAAGACAAGCCTGTTTGGCCCAAAACATTGAATCCAGTATTTTTTGCTTCACCCTGTATCAAGCTTGAACTATCAGGAAAGACCGCAGCTATGCCGCTTTCATCACGCATCAGTTCGCTGTTGTTGTAATAAACCGCTGTTTTTAAAACCGTTGAATCACCCAAGTCCATTTCGTGGTTTAATGTGTAGGTGTCGCGGGTGAACTGTGTCGGGTATGTTAACGGCAGGCCCAAGCTGTCTGCGATGGCAATGTCTGTGGCCAAACCCATGTCTGGACGAAAACTGTAATTCCCCGCATCTTCATAACTTTCTATACCAAGCTCCAGGCGTTGCAACGGACTGATGTCCCAACCCAACTTAATCAAGGCATCCTTGGTGCGACCTGCCAAGCCTTTGACTTCCCCTGTATCATTTACAACCAAGCCATCTTTGCCCAAAATTTTTCCACCACCTACGGTGTAATTATCACGATCGACATAGTTGTAATAACCCAAAAAGTCCACATCATCTGATAGTTGACCAAAAACAGACACAGAACCACCTGTAGAATCATTGTCTGCAAACGATCCTTGTATCCTGCCACCAAACTGTTGGCCGTAACTCAATAAATCTTTGGCTTCTTTGGTTTCAAACTTGACCGCCCCACCGAGGCCACCATTTATGACCGAATTGGTACCCACCTGAACTTCAACGGATTTCAAAATATCTGCATGAATTTGTAAATTCCCTGCATGATGATACATATATGTGTTTTGTACTGCCCCATCGATTGTGATGGCCAAGTCTTTGTCATCCAAACCACGGATATTGATTCTTTGGTTTAACGAGTGAGCGCCACCCACATCAACACCTGGTAAGCTGCGCAATAAATCACTGAGGTGGTCTGCCTGTTTTATGGTAATGTCTTCTTCATTGATAGCCAATGAAGTGGATTGAACTTTCGTTCCCCAGACCTTCATGCCGTCCATGTTTTCTACATTATCTTGGTTAGCATCATCAGTTTGTTTGATGTTTACATCGTCAGTTTGCGCCGCCAATGAGCCACTGAGAACCAGGGCAATAATTGCGGTTAGTTGGTTTTTTTTCATAGGTAATAATCCTTAATATTATTGGGGTAAAACTTCAAAAGTGCCAAAATAGCCAAAATAGTATTTTTTGAAGTCAGGGTCATTTTTGGCTTCAGTTTCATGGTCAATTTCAATTAAAAAACGACCTGTTTGGTTTAAGTCGATGGTCAAAATACCCTTATCATCACTGCGGTAAGTGACGGCATCTTCTGAATTTCTGTGACGCGTGCCTTCCCAAACCACCAAGGCTTCAAGACCGGGTGCGATTTCACCATTCACTAAAAATTTGAATTGTGCTTTTTCAGATTCATACAAATCATTTGGGTGAGTGACTGGCACCAACTCGATGCCTGACTTTTTAGGTGTAAATACCGCATCATCAGGCGCCCCCAAAGTAACGTATGACTCCAAACGACTGATGGATTTGGCATAATCAACCTGTTCAGCGCCTGCTGGAATTTTCTTTTTAAGCGCAGCAAAATCAAAGGCTCGCTGTCTTTGAGGCTTTTCTTCGCCCGCCACCTGATATTGTGCAAAGTACACAGCGCCTCCAGAAACCACTTTGTAAGTGCCTGGGTCAGTTAATTGAAAATCAAAAGAACTGCGTCTGTGGCCTTCTATTTTATTTTCAATTAAAGCTGTTTTTCCGGTAGGTGTCACAACAGAAACGCCTGACAATGGCCAAGAACGATCAGCAAAAAAGATATTATTTGAAACAGTGGCATCTACAGTCACCCATTGAGGCTCTGAAACATTGAATAATGTTGGTAGAACCCAACGCTTGTGTGCATCAGAATGAGCAGCCCATAACAAACTTGCTGCCATGACTATGAGATGTTGTGATTTTTTCATGATTTTTCACCTTGATTTGAAATAGTTAATGTGACTTTTCCCAGTTCTTGCTGACCCTGGACCGTTTGATTCCAACTTGATTTGATAGGCCACTCAAACGGTATTTTTAGAACTTCTCTACCACCGACCTCTCTGGCCGCTTCGATATACAAGACATATTCACCAGGCTCAAGATTAGGCAAAATGTCTTTGCTTTTTAATTTCAGTTTGTGCATCCCAGGTCGCCTTGTAGCACCTGTGACACCATCGTATGGGGCTTTTTGACTGCGTCCGGTTTTTCTCCACCACTGTCTGATGTCTTTCAACCACTTGGTTTGTTCGTCGTACCACAAACTGGTGGCAACCAAGGTTTTTCTGTCGCTGGTTTCTATCCAAGTCGCCACATAGGGCGCATGGTATTCCGATACTTCAAACTTGGGAATCTCCAACTCCAACACAAACTGCTGTTCAGCGTTAGCCATAGGCATCAACAACAAAGCCATAATCAATATATTTGTTCTCATGACATCAATACTCAAAAATAAAATAAAATTAACAATCCTGGCACCACAATTCCTGCTGCTGTGATGTACCAGGTGGAAGGTCTGCGCTTGGAATGAATTTGAAGTAACAACAAGCCAGTAATACAAAAAACCAAAGTGGCAACAGAAAATAGATCTAAAAACCATATCCACACTGGGTGTGTATTACGGCCTTTGTGTAAATCATTTAACCATGCAATCAATCCACGATCAGTATCGTTAAACTCCAATTCACCTGATTCAAAATCTATACTCAACCACATGTCACCACCGGGATAAGGTTTCTGCAAGTAAACATCATATTCACTCCATTCCCCGTCACCTGATAACAAGTCTGCGTCATCAATGTCCTGTTGTTTTAACCATTTTTTTAATTGTTCAGGCAGTATTTGTGTGTGCGCTTGTGAAATTAAATCTTTATGTAAATGATCCGGAAGGGTAAGTTGAATGTTAACAATCTCGGGCTTGGCTTCTAATGCACTGGCGTGATTCAACGTTATCCCTGTAATGGCAAATAAAATCATGCATATCAATGCAACGGCAGAACTGATCCAGTGCCAAGTATGTAATTGTTTTTTCCAACGGTTTTTCACTTTAATAAAATATTTTACGCAAATGCGAATCATACTCATTTATATTTTTATTTCAAGAAAAATATACAGGCATTATGTGAAAAAAGGCTCTGATGCCAAACATTTAACAGCTAAGACCCGGCGGTTGGAATTGTAAGGAAATTTATGGACTGAAGCGTTAACCGAGATTAGCCACAAAGCAATGAAAAGAGGTCAGTAAAAACAACAATGAGACATCAATCAGAGGGAAGGTTTAAGAATTCCCTTCTTATGGGGTAATTTTTACGCAAAAAATCAAAAGTATTGTGGTTGGCTTTTAATCCTTCCCTCATGCGACGATCATCAGATGCAATGTCATATTGACTCTTAGCTGAATTGAGCCATTCTGACACATTTTTAAACACCATAGCAGCAGGTTTTTCGGGAAGTAATGATTCAAAAGAAATGGTCTGTTCAAAACTAAAAAGCTGACAAAGGGCTTGATAAAGCATAAATGTGCCACGAATTTTTGCCTCAAAAGCATAACCTGCGATGTGAGGTGTGGCCAAAAACAGCGCATCCATTAAAGCCAAATCGATCACCGGTTCAGTTTCCCAAACATCCAACACCGCATCAAAATGGTTTTTATTCAAGTGTGATAGCAAGGCTTGGTTATCCACCA
>JAUIHY010000148.1 GCA_030432115.1 Gammaproteobacteria bacterium
AGATGCTGTTTGTTTCATGTCAGTTTTTAACGTATAACCAAATCATATAAGTCACATACATCAACAATAATAACACCCCTATGATTCGAGACAAAAACTTATCTTTCAAAACAAAATAAACTGAAGCCAAAAACAGAAAAACTGTCAGCATCAACATATAAAAGTAATCGTATTTCAAAAAATCAGGCGAAAATTCGAAACTTCTGATCACCCCAGAAATACCTATCACACCCAATAAATTAAAAATGTTTGACCCCACCACATTACCTATCGCCAAATCATGCTCATTTTTCATCACACTGGCGATGGTTGCGGCCAACTCAGGTAAAGACGTACCCAAAGCCAAAACAGTTAAGCCTATGACCAAATCTGACACACCAAAATATCGAGCAATGTCCGTTGCACCCAACACCAATACATGTGAAGCCACAGGTAAAGCGATGATACCAAAAGCCAACAAGGCCAAAGCTTTATTCATGCTGATACTGAAATCAAACTCGGCTTCCAATTCATCAGTAAACTCATCTTTGCCTTCTTTCAAACCAAGAAATCCCAAAAGGCCTGTCACCAACAACATAGAGCACAGCAAAACCACACCATCCGTGGTCGATAGCTCAAAGTCAAACAACAAAAAAAGCACCAACAAAGAAACCAGTAACAGTATCGGCATTTCTCGCTTGATGATATTTGAATGCACACTCATGGGCACCATGATCAGACCCACACCCAACACCAGCGCAATGTTGGTGATATTAGAACCCACGGCATTGCCTAATGCGATGCCTGAATTGCCTTTAAATGAAGCAATGGCTGAAACCACCATTTCAGGTGCAGAAGTTCCAAAACCCACAACAATCAAGCCCACCAGCATGGTTGAAACACCCAAGTGTTTGGCCGTCGCTGCAGCCCCTAAGACAAAACGATCAGCGGCCACAATCAGCAGAACCAATCCGGCTATCAAGTATAAAAAAGAATAAATCAGCATATAAGAAAGTGCTCAGTGCTCAAAAAAGTGTCACAAATACTTTATAAACGCGACATTATAAAAGATAATCCGCTATCCTTAAACAGCCAATAGTCATTAGATGGACCCAAAAGAGATTGAAAAATTAATAAATAGCCACTTCTCATGTGAACAGGTCGTTGTTGACGGTGCCGACCGCAGGCATTATGAAGCCACCGTGGTCTCGTCTGCTTTTGAAGGATTGATGAAAATAAAACGCCATCGTCTGATTTACGCTGCTTTGGGTGACCACATGATATCAGACATCCATGCTTTAAGCATCAAAGCCTTCACACCTGAAGAGTTTCAAAAACTATAACCCAAATGCCAGCTATGAATAAAATAACCATCCACGGCGGAAACCGCTTACAAGGCACCATCAAAGCATCAGGTGCTAAAAACGCCGTATTGCCTATCTTGGCAGCGACACTGATAGGCCAAGGAGAGTCTCACATATCCCATGTGCCTCACTTGCACGATGTGACCACAATGAACCAACTGCTGGCGCAAATGGGCGCCCAACTGACTGTTGACCATCATTCTGATATTTTCATCAACCCAGATGGCATCACCGACCCTGTGGCACCCTATGAAACAGTCAAAACCATGCGTGCATCTATTTTGGCTTTGGGCCCATTGGTGGCTCGCTTTGGTCAAGCCAAGGTCTCATTACCTGGTGGTTGTCAAATTGGCTCCCGCCCTGTTGACTTACACATCAAAGGCTTGAAAGCCATGGGCGCTGAAATTGACGTGATTGATGGGTATATTCATGCCAAAGCGAAGCGCTTACAAGGGAATCGAATTGTCATGGATAAAGTGACAGTGACCGGCACTGAGAATTTGTTGATTGCGGCCTGTTTGGCCAAAGGTGAAACCTTAATAGAGAATGCAGCCATTGAACCTGAAGTGGTAGATTTGGCCAAATATTTATCTGCCATGGGTGCAGAAATCAAAGGTGCCGGCACATCGAAAATCTATGTACAAGGCAAAGACAATTTAACTGGTACCCATCATGCCGTCATGCCTGACCGTATAGAAATTGGCACGTTCTTGGTGGCGGCTGCCATGACGCAAGGGGACATCACCATCACCAATACCTGCAATGATGATTTGGATGCTGTATTGGACAAACTCACTGAAGCTGGCGCTGAAATTTCTTTGGGTGACAATCAAATCAGCTTAACAATGTACCAAAGACCAAACCCTGTTGACATCTATACCGCTCCACACCCTGCATTTCCAACAGACATGCAAGCACAATTTTGTGCCTTGAATGCCATAGCAAATGGCACCAGCTGTATCACAGAAAATTTATTCGAAAACCGTTTCATGCATGTCGAAGAATTAAAACGCATGGGTGCCAACATCAATGTAGAAGGCAACCGTGCCATCATCAAAGGTGTGGACCACCTGTCTGGCGCTCCAGTAACTGCCACTGATTTGCGCGCCTCTGCTTCCTTAGTAATCGCTGGCTTGGCCGCTCAAGGTGACACAGAAGTCCATGACATCCATTACATTGACCGTGGCTATGAAGCCATCGAAGAAAAACTCAACCAACTGGGCGCTCAAATCATCAGAAGTTGATTGCGACTAAATATATTGATTAAGGTGGTGCCACATAAGGAACACCACCTCATTTCCGGCCTGCTTTAAGAAACACCTTCCATCCACTTATCTTAGAAAACAACTTAATTTCCTTTGATGTGAGACCTATAACAATTTGATAACACTTATATAAACCAGCCATTTAGCCAGCTTGAAACAAGTGCAACTTGATGGTATTGTTATTAGACTTAAAACAAAGGTGTGTGATTTATGAAAAATAAAATAATTATGGGCAGTACACTTTTACTGCTCTTGTCTCAATCTGCAAACGCTGAGTTTGTTACAGAAGATGATGTTGATAACCCGAGGCGGCTTAACTTTGAGTACTTACCTGTTTATTCTGCCGCTGGTGGAACCATACAATTAGGAGGCACCATTGGCCTCGACATTACCGCAGAATCTGCAATATCTGACTTTTTTTACAGTCATTTTGATGGGTGGGGGCTTAACACCAATGGCTCCTGGGGAGCCCCTACAACATATATTGGCCACAATGATACCAGCAATACCGAAATGATCATTCGCTTTAACACAGCACCAGTATCACAAGTTGTGACCTATATTAATAATGCACCAGGATCTCATGATTTGGTCATTACTGCCTATGATTCAAATATGGCTGTTCTTGAATCTTATAATGTGACTGATCTGGCGGATATTTCAACACCCAGTGGTGTAAATGAAGGTGCATTCAGAGGTATTCATAGAGAAGTGGCTGACATTGCTGCCTTTGGTATCTCTGGCTACTACCCTGTCTTTGACAAATTAACGTTCACGAGCTTCACTGACATCATTTTTGAGGATGGTTTCGAATGAGTATATCTATAGAAAAAAACAGCATGACTTTCTTCAATAAAAGGTGTGAATTATGAAAAAATTATTATTGGTCGGCAGTGCCACAATGCTGCTATTGTCTCATTCGGTGGTTGCAGAATTGGTAACCGCTGATGACATTGATGACATGAGGCGAATCAACTTCAGCTTCTTGAAAAAAGAAGGTAATGTATCAGGTCCTATTCAAATTGGAGCGGTTATTGGGTTTGACGTTACTGCTGAAACCTCTTCTGGAAACAGTTCCGTGTACACTAACAGTGATTCATTTAATTTTGTCGGCAATGGCTCTTGGAACCCGCCTAAAACTTATTTGGCATTAAATACCAGTGGCGATGAATTGTTAATCAAATTCAATTTTGGTAATGTATCACAAGTAGGGGCATTCATGAACTATGCCACTGGCGGACAAGAAGATTTAGTAATCACCGCATATGACAGCAATATGGCTGTACTTGAAACACACAACATCACCAATTTGGCAGACATTTCAACGCCGGGTGGGCTTAATGAAGGTGCGTTTCGGGGAATTGAAAGACCTCAAGCAGACATTGCCGTGCTTGGTATTTCGGGATACTATCCCGCAATTGATCATTTGACTTTCAGCTCATTTGTTCCTGCCAATTAATTATTAGTAACAAAAAAGCCGGCTGCTTAACAACCGGCTTTTACCTTTTAATTTCACCGAGAATTAATCAGCAGATTCCGATACTGCTTGTGACTCGGCTTTGGCTCGTAACAATGCATCACGCAGTTTACTTTCTGCTTGAGCCAACTCACCAACAGCAGCTTCACGTTTGTTTCGTCCTTCTTCAGCAATGCGCAAACTGTCATCTATGGTAGCAATGAGTTTATTATTGGCTTCTTTCACCACTTCAATATCAAAAATGCCACGCTCCATTTGTTCCCTAACTTTGCGGTTGGCCATTTGTAGGTTTTCGGCATTTGAGGCCAACAAATCATTGGTCAAATCTGTGGCATCTTTGATGGTATCAGCCGCTTGCTCTGAACGCCAGATGGTGACTGTTTGAGCCAGTTGTTGACGCCACAACGGTACCGTATTGGCGATGGTCGAGTTGATTTTGTTGATCAGGCCCTTGTCATTTTCTTGAACCAATCTGATGCTGGGCAAACTTTGCAAAGTGACCTGCCTGGTCAATCGCAAGTCATGCACACGGCGCTCTAGGTCAGCAGTGGCTGAACGTACATCTCTCAGCTTCTGTGCTTCTAACATGTCGTCACTGGCATTGGATTGTTTTTCCATGGCAGGAATCACTTCATCATGAAGCTCACGCAGCTTTTCTTCACCTGCTTTGATGTAGTCTTCCAATGTATGAAAATAATCTAAATTGGCCACATACAATCGGTCCAAACTGGTGATGTCCTTAAGCAGTGTGGTTTTATGGGACTCCAGTTTATTGATGATTTTATCAATCTGTTTTTTAACATCTTCGTATTTTTGTAAAAACTTCACCAATGGCTTGGCTTTACCGAACAAACGGGCAAAAAAGCCAGGTTTTTTATTGGGGTCCAATTCATCAATGTCAAACCCTCGAATGGTGGCCACCATTTCATTCAAAGCATCACCTGATTTGCCTAAATCCTTGTTCTTAACACCTTCTAACATCTTGTCAGAAATTTCTGTGACTTGTTCTTGCGCTTTGCTGCCAAAAAAGATCACCGAATTGGCATCAGATATGTCTATTTCTTTCATTAAAGCATCGATTCTTTGCTTTTCTTCTGAATCCACATCTTTATATGGCACCATTTCATTCATGACACCCGGCACAATTTCACCTTCTATGGTGCCTTGAATCGCTTGTTCTGTGACGTCTGTTTTTTGTTCACTCATTTCTTATCTCCTACTTGATGCCTTGTTTTTCAAGCAATGTGTTCAAAACTTCTATGTCCACATCCAAGTCAAACACATCATTTTCTAATAATTTAGTATGCTGTGCTTTGAATACGGACTCAATATTCTGTAACACTTGTTTAAAATTCTTTTCTAATTGTTCATTTTCTACTTGTTCATGGGTGCTGGCATAGCGTGAAATAACACTCTCTGTTGCCCCCAAATAATGATGTAAAAAGCGTTGGGCTTTGTTGATTTTTTGCGGTTGTTCTGACAATCGTTTAACGATGTCGCTTGAGGTTGATGCGATGCGATTCAAATAAGCTGAAAATTCGCCGTTGTTGAATTGGCTGATGCTTTGCCTGATTTTCAAAATGGACAATTCAGCCGCAATCAACACTTGTTTTTGGTCTTCATCTTCAATCTCAGCAAAAGAGGCGGGCAAGACGTGATCCAAACCATACCACAGCATGGCACCAATTGAGGCCGCTGCGCCCAAGCCAATGGAGGCAAACAAGCCATAATCAGTTAAAAACCAAGCAGAAATGCCGTTCACCACACCCAGCGTACATGCTGCGAGAAACATCATTGGGACAGTTTGTTTCAATCGCAAACCACCCTGCATGGCCT
>JAUIHY010000149.1 GCA_030432115.1 Gammaproteobacteria bacterium
CCATGCGAATGCCCCAAGGCAAGCGATTGGCACGAACCAAGATATTTTTATCATCAGCTGACCAATCCAAAATGCGGTAATCATAACCACCTCTGGGCGGCATGGCACCAACATCGTTGTACCATGTAAGTTGTTTCAAATCACTGCCATCGGCATTCATCACATAGACTTGACGAGATCCTGTGTATTCTGCAGTGAAAGCAATCTTTTTGCCATCACGAGAAAATTTTGGAAACGCCTCAAAGCCTTTGTGAGCGGTCAACCGTTTGGATACGCCTGAATTGATGTCAGCCACATACACATCACCCGAATAGATGAAAGTGACTTGATCCTTATGGATGTCAGCAAAGCGCATCAAACGCGTGCTGTCTTTTGATTGTGCCGAAGCAGAATAGGAAAGCACACAGGCCAAGCCCAAACTCAGCCAGTGCTTCTTGTTTAAAGTTGATTTTTTCTTCATGTGGTGTGCCTGTCTAAAAAGTGCAAACATCATATCATTGATGGCATCTTTTTAATTTAGGTAAGAAGTCACCTCTTTACCCTTTACAGTTCAATAAATCACACCAAACACTGAACCACTCATCGAGCATCATTATTTTTCTTCTAAGTTGTCAGCAGCTTCGTCTTCATCGATGTATTCAGTTTCTTGGAGCTTCACATCACCCAATCGGAATTGATATTCGTACTCATAGACAAATGTTTCAATTTGTTTTTTAAGTTCAGTACCTGTCACTGTGACACCGTTACCCACTTCGATTTTGAGAAAATTTGGTATGTGTCCTCTGATGTGTGTGCCAGTATATTTATGACTTTTGCGCCATTTTTCCCTTTTCAATAAGGCTGCATATTCGCCATAGTTTTCTTTCAGTTCAGCCAACAATCCTTTAGCTTTTTGCGCTTGCTCAGGTGATAGATTGGCTGTAACTTTGGGCAGCAATCGATTCACCTTATCTGCCCCTTTAAACTCTTTATCCAATAAACTCAACCAAGCATGCCCACTGATATAGTCATTTTTTTGCAAATACAATAGCCCTAAAAAATATTTAGCATAGGCATTGCCATATGAGGCAGAAATCTTAAAGTTCTTCATGGCAGAGGCTTTGTACCCCGCTTTGTCGTCTTTCACACCCCTCCCTAAGAAAACTTCATCCGGGCGAATGATGTTGCCTTGTTCATCAAAATGTAAACCAAATTCAACCCCCGGCGTGCCTGCGTTTACAGCACAGCTCAACAGCATGAACCAACACATGGCCAGTAAGTTGGTCTTTGTTATGCCTTTTTTTTGCAACTCATTCAATGCTAATTTCCTTTGTGAATTTATAAATTTATGTGCCTACTTTACCATTGATAAAAAGCAACAAGCAATCTTCAACAAGTCTGATTTCACAAGCTTGGTTTCTCTACTCTCCCCAACCAAGAAAGCTTTTACGTGTCCTTGAAGCCACATTTTCAGATCTGTCACTATTCAGACGCCAAAAACACAGTTTTGGTTCAAACCAAAATCAAAAAAAACACCAACAGGAAGTTGACCGACCGGTCAGTCAGTGATATATTTCGACTCATGAGCACCGATAAAAGACAAAAAATCCTCAACGAGGCACTGGAATTATTTTCAGAATTTGGCTTCAGTCATGTGTCAATCAACATGATAGCCAAGCAAGCGGGCGTAACCAAAAGCCTTATTTTTCACCACTTCATCAACAAAGAACAACTTTGGGATGAAGTGAAAGCGCATTACTTTTCTCAATATGCCCAAGCCCAGTTGAATTTGTTTGAGCAAGAAAAAGACCCCATAGAATTGATTAAAAAGTCCATGCGATCCTATTTTTATTACATCCAAAAAAACCCGCAGGTGGCAAAGTTTTTTGCTTATGCCCATTTGGAAGGTGATGAAAAATGCGGCAAGATGGACCAACCATTGATTGAGAAAGGATCGGAATTAATCATCGAAGCGCAAAACAATGGAGTCATGCGCAAAGGTTTTAACCCCGCTGTTTTGGTCATGAGCTTTCTCACCACGATAAACCAATACTTCATTGCCTCATGCCATTATTCACAATGGGATGCTGAACTGTATGAAAAGCCAGAAACCTTCATTGAAGCCCTGATAGAACTGACGATAATAGGCATAAAACCATGAAAATCAATCGCACAAGCCTTCTGATTCTGCCCCTGATATCAACCTTAATTTTAAGCGCATGTGACTCAGGGCAAGCAGATCAAAACACCGAACAAGTCGCCATATACCGCAGTGCTGTTTTTCAAGCTGAACCGCAAGTCAAGTCACATCGAATCAGCGCCTTTGTAGAACCCACAGACAATGCATTTTTGTCTTTCCAAGTATCAGGCACCATCAACAAGCAACACATCTTCATCGGTGATGTTGTGGAAAATGATGCCCCCTTGTTCAGCATCAAGAACCCGTCGCTGGGCCCAAAAATCAAACAATTTGATGCTGAAATCAAAGCGATCAACGCCACATTGGCGCAAAATCGAGCAGAACTTAATCGTTTGATTGATTTAAAGAAAAGCAATGCCGTCAGCCAAAATGATTTGGACCGTTTGAAAAATCAAAACAACAATTTATTGGCCAAAAAAGAAGGCCTCATGGCACAATTATCTGAGGCCCAATCGTTGTTTAATGAAACCCTATTGACCGCACCTTTCAGGGGCACAGTGGCTGAAATTTACAAAGAACCAGGTGAAACCATTGCCAGTGGCGAACCCATCATGCTTTTGGGTGGCATTGACTCATTGGAAGCCCCGGTTTATTTAACCAGTCAGTTACAAAAAAAATTACACATTGGGCAAATCATCAATGCCCAATATGCAAACCAAGACTTCACCGTGAGCATCAAAGAAGTCAGCCATGCAGCCAACCCTAAGTCGCAACTGTTCAAAGTGGTGCTGGATGTACCCATGTCTTTGGGCATGAAATCAGGTGAACAAATCTTCATCAACATCCCTGAACAATTAGGAAATCATTATGCCTTGCCTGTTTCAGCCATCATAGACGACGGCATCAATAAGCCTTATATTCTGGTCATAGATAACAAACAAGTCACTCAAGTATATGTCAAAATTTTGCATTTAAACAATCAGCAGATGCTGGTGGATTTAGACACCTCCATGGGTAACCTTGGCGCCATCCAAGTGGTCACAGAAGGTCAATCCCATTTAACCGCTGGCCAATCCATCAATCCGTCCAATTCAAGGTCAAACCCATGAGTGTGGTCAGAATTTTAGTCAGTCAAAAACGCCTGATACTGACCACTTCCATCTTATTGGCGCTGTATGGTTTGTTTTCTTGGTACAACATGAACCGCCAAGAAGACCCATTTTTCCCCTATCGGCATGGCTTTGTATTGACCCAATACCCTGGTGCGGATGTCAACAGAATTGAAAAGCAAGTGCTCAAACCTTTGGAGGAAGAGCTGTCACAAATTGAGGAAATTGAAGAGTTGCGCTCCATGGTGCGAACGGGTTTTGCTCAAGTCATTGTCCAAATGCATGAATATGTGACCGACACCGATGTGGTGTGGGATAAAGTCCGCCGCGCCATTGACAAAGCGGCCTTGAAATTTCCTGAAGGGGTGATACCGCCCACATTAGAAGACCGATTACTTGATACCGCCGCAGCAGTTTACAGCATCTCCGGTAAGCAGGACATCATGGCATTGCGCCAAGATGCCAAAGCCATCAAAAACCAATTGTTCAAGCTCAAAGACGTAGGCAAAGTGTCTTTGTATGGCATGCCAGAAGAACAAATCAGCATTGTGGTTAAAGATGAATTCATCAAAAACGGCATGATCAGCCATGAATCATTGGCCAAACAAATCCGCGATAAGACACAGGTGCTGCCCATTCATGACCTGCACTTGGGTGGCCAGCGCATCAACATTGATGCCCACACAGAATACCACTCCTTATTTGAATTGAATAACACCAGCATATTGCTCAACAATGGCACTCAATTACCACTTTCTGCCTTGGCTTCGGTGAGTTTAACAGCAGAAAATGTTTCTAATTCTGGGTTTTGGTTTAATCAAAGTCGTGGCATAGCCCTGTCCATTTACATTCCAGTTGATCAATTGAATGTGGTTGATTTTGGCCAAGAATTACGTGAATTTATGGACCAAATGCGTCAACGTTACCCAGATTTGACCATAGAAGAAGTTTTTTTCCAGCCTGATCGAGTCAAACACCGCATAGAAGAACTCGGTGGTTCATTATTGACTGGGATGATTTTGGTGACCATTATTTTGGCCTTATTCTTGGGTGTTCGCCCTGGCTTGGTGGTGGCCACAGTGATTCCTTTGGTGACCTTTTCTTCTTTGGCCGTGTTCAACCTTGGTGGCGGTGTGTTACACCAAATGGCCATCGCTGGCATGGTAATTGGTCTGGGCATGTTGGTTGATAATGCCATTGTGATGGTAGAAAACATTCAATACCACATGGACCACGGCATGCGGGGTTCGGATGCTTCTGTGACCTCTGTTAAGCAGCTCGCCTTGTCATTGGGCTCAGCCACAGGTACCACAGTCGCGGCTTTTATGCCCATGCTGTTATCACAAGGCAATTCAGCTGATTTTACCCGCGCGATTCCTGCCATGATCATATTATCGATCACAGTGAGTTATTTATATGCCATCATGGTGACACCCGCTTTCAGTCACATATTCCTCAAACCACACCAAGAAAATCAACAGTCTGCTTTACAAAGGTTGGGTGGCCAATTGGGGCAGCTGGCCACTCAAAAACCAGCCTTGATTTTGTTGGCCGCTGCTTTGTTTATGAGCCTGTCATTTTATATGTTTGGGCATGTGCAAAAAGACTTTTTCCCCGACACCGACCGCAACCAAGTCATCATTGATTTGAAGTACCCTGAAAGCAGTCACATCATTAAAAACAGCCAAATCACCAATGACATTGCCAAACAAGTCAGCCAACAAGACCACGTGGAAAATGTGGTGACATTCACGGGTAATTCCGGACCAGTGTTTTACTACAATCTGGCAGAAAAACCACGGTCTCCACACATTGCCAGAATTGTAGCCATCGTAGATGATGTAAAAAACAGCCAATCCATCATTGATTGGATGACCCAAGTGGTCTCCCCTCGCTATCCTGAAGCTGAAATCGTCGCCAAACGCTTAGGTCAAGGCCCCCCATCTGATGCACCCATTGAACTGAAAGTAATCGCTGACCAACGCAAAGATTTGGCAGCAGCCGTGCGTTCAATCCAACTGTTACTCAGTGAAACAGAAGGCACCAGAACCATACGCAACACTTTGGGTTTGGGTATGCCCAAACTGACATTGACACCCAAAGATGAATTATTGAATAAAAACAACATCACCCGCAGTGAATTGGCCAGCGGCTTGGCCTTGCGCACATCGGGTCAGTTGATTGGCCAATTTCGGGCCCATGAAGACCCTATAGATGTTTACATTCAATCAGATCAAAATGTCGAATTCCCTGTCAATGACTTGTCAGACATTCGATTCAACACCGGTGAACACACCCTGTCTTTGGATGCATTGACCGAACAAAAGCTGAGCTTTTTACCCGCTGCCATCCAACACATTGATTTACAAAGAACCGCTTCCATCTACAGTGAGACTCAATCGGGATATACCTATGCCGATGTATTACAACAGTTTGAGCCTAAACTCAAAGCCATGGACTTGCCCTTGGGCACAGAAGTCATCATTGCAGGAGCTGCCAAGGAATCTGGAGAAGCCAATGCCTCCTTGGGACGGGCTTTGCCCATCGGTGTCATGATGTTGTTGGTGTTTTTATTGATGGAATTCAATTCATTCCGCAAACTGTTGATCATCCTCATCACCGTGCCATTGGCTTTTGCTGGTGTCCCTTTTGGCCTGCTATTAACTGGCACCC
>JAUIHY010000150.1 GCA_030432115.1 Gammaproteobacteria bacterium
TGCTTTACAGTGTGAACAATGTGCATCGCTTGCAGCTATGTAATGGTATGTTGGCATGGGTTTTCAAAAAGCAAAAAAAAAGCACCCAAATAATGTGGGTGCTTTTTGATGGTTTTACAAGGTATCAATGGACACCATGCATGCCTTTTTTTAACAGTGGTGTGATGATCAGCATGAAAATACCTGCGCCAATGCCCAGCCACATCAAGAAATCAAATAACTCTGTGTATTTGGCTACTTGTTCGGCCATGGTCATGGCTGCAGTGGCATCGCCATCAAAGGCAGCAAACTTAGACAAACGGGTCGCCAAAGTTTCTGACAAAGCAGTGGCCAAAAACCATGTGCCCATAGAAAATCCAACGATTTTCTTAGGTGCCAACTTGGTCACAGCAGATAAGCCGACTGGAGACAGTGCCAATTCGCCTGTGGTGTGCAACAAGTAAGCCAACACCAACCAAATCCACGCCACTTTGCCAGACTGTTCTGGCATGGTTGCACCCAGTACCAAAGCACCAAAGCCCAAACCGGCTTGAATCAAACCTAAACCAAATTTAGCCGGCGTAGAAGGTTCTAAGTTGCGCTTAGACAACCATACCCACATCCAAGCAAAAACTGGAGCCAGCAAGATAATAAAGCCCGCATTCAAAGAACCAAACTGCGAAGCCTTGGCTTCAAAACCGAAAATGTTTCTGTCCATCACACGGTCAGCGAATAAGGTCATTGAAGCACCGGCTTGTTCAAACAATGCCCAGAACACAATGGTAGAAGTGATCAAGACAATCAAAACTAAGATGCGGTTACGTTCAACGGGAGTGGATTTCATGAATGCATAAAACATCATAAAGCCTGCAGCTAGTGCCAACAAAACCCATTGTCCACCATGAACCCAAGCTTCTCTTTGTACTACAAACCAGACCAATGGTAATGCTGCCAAAGACAATAAGTAAATCATCCACTCAACATTGATGGGACCCAGTACAGATTTATTCAAAGCCTCTGGTGATTCAGGGTCAGCATGACCATAAAGGAATTTTTGACCGCGTAAGAAGAACACCAAGCCCAACAACATGCCCACACCAGCGGCGCCAAAGCCATAGCCCCAGCCGTAGGTTTCACCCAACCAACCACACAATAAGGTGGCGGTGAATGAACCGATGTTGATGCCCATATAGAAAATAGTGAAACCAGAATCTCTGCGCGGGTCATCGTCAGAATATAATTTGCCCACAATGGTAGAAATGTTGGGTTTCAAGAAGCCCACACCCATAATAATAAAGGCCAATGCCAAGTAAAAAACATTCAAAGCGGCCAAATCTTGGGTCAAAACACCATCAATGATGGCGGCTTGTTCACCTTCAACAGCCATCAACAAGTGACCAATCACCAGTAAAATGGCACCAAAGGTTACTGCTTTCCTGGGCCCTAGGTATTTATCAGCCAACATGCCGCCGATCACAGGAATGGCATACACCAAGCCAGCATAAGCGCCCAAAACGTCTAAACTTTGGGCATCGGTAAACAAATGGTATTTGGTTAAATACAATACCAGCAAGAACTTCATGCCGTAGAACGAAAAGCGTTCCCATAATTCAGTGAAGAAGCAAACATACAAGCCTTTGGGATGACCCATAAACTCTGCTTGCGCTTCCTGTGTAAATTCAGTTGTACTCATTATTTCTCCTCAATTATTATTAGTATCTTTGTGTTATTGAATGCCATGCATGCGTTTTTTCAAAAACGGTGTCAGTAACAACATAACCACGCCGGCGCCAATTGGGATGGCAGTGAACAGCAGGAAGAATCCTGACAATCCTATGGCTGCATTTATGGTGTCAATGGCACTGGCAGTGAAGCCACCAATGGTGTTGGCAAAAAAGCTGGACAAATACCAAACGCCGAACATCACCCCTAATAAGCGTTTAGGGGTTAATTTGCTGACATAAGACATGCCTACAGGTGACAAACACAGTTCACCAGCGGTGTGAAAAAAGTATGCGGCAATCAGCCAGAACATAGAAACGGAAGCAGTTGATGCACCTTGTGTGATGCCCGATGCACCGTATGCCAAAAAGGCAAAACCAATGCCCAATAAGACCAGACCCAAAGCAAATTTAGCAGGCCCTGATGGGTTGTATTTGGTTTCCCACATTTTTGAGAACAAAGGTGCCAAGGTGATGATAAAGAACGAGTTCAAAATACCAAACCAAGAGGCTGGCACTTCGATTTCTGTGCCTGATGAAAATTCAGTATAAACTTTCCAAATCACAATTGCCCAAATGATGGCGAAACTTAAGCCTAAAAATGAATTAGATAAAGGAATGTCTTTGTGAGTGGCTTTGAATAACAAGCCCAAAACCCCGGTTACCACCAAAATGGGCACAACGGTCAAAAAGAAGTTGACCCAAATATAAATGGTGGCTGACGTACCTGTCAAAACACGTTGGGTATAATCATTGGCAAAAATGGTCATGGAAGAACCTGCTTGCTCAAAGGCCCACCAGAATACAATCACGAAAAAGGCAAACACGCCCACCACCATCAAACGATCTTTTTCCACTGAAGTTAGTTTTTGTTTTTCTTCAGCTTGTTGGTACTCTATGGTGTGATTGGGTTTGTCTCCATTGCTGCCAAAGACAGACTGGGCAAAGTAAAACTGCAATAAACCAAAGAACATAAAGACACCGGCCAAACCAAAGCCATAATGCCAGCCCGCAGTTTCACCGACATAACCGCACAGCATGATGCCCAAGAAAGCACCGGCATTGATGCCCATATAGAAAATGGTGTAAGCACCATCTTTCTTGCTGTCGTCTTTATACAAGCCACCAACCATAGAAGAAATGTTGGGCTTGAATAAACCATTACCTGCAATCAACAAAGCCAAGCCCAAATAGAATGTGGCATGGGTATCAAAAGCCAATGACAAATGACCCAAGGTCATTAATAAGGCGCCCAAGACCACGGCCATTCTGAAGCCTGTGAATTTATCGGCAATCCAACCACCAATCAAAGGTGTCAAATAAACCAAACCAGTATACAGGCCGTAAAGCACGCCGGCATCTTCACGTGACCAGCCCCAGCCACCGTCGGTGATGGCGGTCACAAGGAACAGTACCAACAAGGCGCGCATGCCGTAGTAACTGAAACGTTCCCACATTTCTGTGAAAAACAAGATAAACAAGCCTGCCGGGTGGTTTAATACCTCAGGGTTGATGTTGTTTGTGGAATTTGATAATGGGTTGCTTGTGCTCATAAGGTCAATTGATGTGGTGGATAAAAGTCATGACATTGGCATGACGCGAAAGTGATTTTTGGTCATACGATAAAAGCCATAGATGATACCACAAAAGCCCATAATCGTTAAAACTATGTGAATGGCATCAAATTAATTTAACTTATTTTTAAGGATAAAGCCGTGGAGGTGAATGAAAAAAAGCCCAAAAGACAGCAAAACTGATACAATTCGCCCATCTTCACAGTTTGATAAACCATGAGTCAAGACAATCAATTCAAAGGGAAAACCATATTTTTAACCGGTGCTTGTGGCGGCTTGGGTTCAGCCATTGCTTTGAAGTTGTCTCAACAAGGGGCTAATTTGGTCATCAGTGACAAAAACCCCAAAGCACTGAATAAAATGTGTGATGAGCTGTTGAAGCGCAACCTACCCGAACCTGTGATTTATCCCATGAACCTGGTGGGTGCCACACCGAATGATTACTTGAAATTGGCCAAGCTGTTGAAAGAGAATTTTGGACAATTGGATGGTTTGATTCATACCGCTTCTGAGTTTGGCAGTTTAACGCCTTTCTTATTGTATGAAGCTTCGCGCTGGTTGAAAGAAATGCAAGTGAATGTCAATTCACCCATATTCCTCACCCAAGCTTTGTTGCCCTTGGTGTTGAAAGCCAAAGGCACCATATTATTCACATCAGATGATTTAACTACAGTTTCTAAAGCCTATTGGGGTCAATACGGCGTGGGCAAAGCAGCGATTGAACAATTTGCCAAAATATTAGAAAAAGAGTGTGACAACCAAGGTGTGAAAGTTAAGGTGTTGACACCACCACCCATGCACACCCCGTTGCGTGCCAAAGCTTGGCCGGCTGAAAATCCTGACAAACTCAAAAAACCATCTGAAGTGGCGCCGATGTATATCGACGCACTGCTTCAATAAGCGTAAATATCAAATAATTCGTCGATGTTTTCTTGCCACACACCGTGGAATTGGCCACGTTTGCGTTCGGCCGGAGTTACCCCCGTGTCAGCGATGATCTGAAGCGGTTCTAAGAAACAACTTTCGTCTTTGCCACAGGCGGATTTGATGGCACGTTTTTCTAAGCCTTGACGCGATAAGTCCAGCATTTTTAATGCCATGTCTCGCACTTTTTGATTTCTGAAACAGGTAGCCAAACCTGTTTTGGGTACTTCTGTGCGCAGCATTTCATGGTCTGCAATGGTCCAGTCTTTGATCCATTCTGAGGCTTGATCAAGTGAAGATTGGTCATACAGCAAGCCCACCCACAAAGCAGGTAATGCACAAATTCTGCGCCAAGGGCCGCCGTCAGCACCACGCATTTCTAGGAATTTTTTCAGTCGCACTTCAGGAAAGGCGGTGGTTAAATGGTCTTCCCAGTCCTTGATGGTCGGTAATTCACCTGGTAAGGCAGGCAATTTGCCAGCCATGAAATCACGAAATGATTGCCCCGCTGCATCAATGTACTGGCCCTTTCTGTAAACAAAATACATCGGCACATCCAGCATGTAATCTACATAGCGTTCAAAGCCCATGTCCTGCTCAAAAACAAAAGGCAATACGCCACAACGATCGGCATCGGTGTCGGTCCAAATGTGAGAGCGCAGGCTGACCATGCCAGAATCTTGCCCTTCTTTGAATGGGGAGTTGGCAAACAGTGCGGTCGCAATCGGTTGCAAGGCCAATGAAACCTGAAATTTTTGAACCATGTCCGCTTCAGATGAAAAATCCAAATTGGCTTGAATGGTGCAGGTGCGTTTCATCATGTCTAAACCCAAGCTGCCCACTTTGGGCATGTAGTCGCTCATGATTTGGTAGCGGCCTTTGGGCATGAAACTGATGTCTTCACGACTGGCTTTGGGGTGGTGGCCCATGCCAAGGAAAGACACACCCAGTGATTGGCACACGGCTTTGACTTCTTTTAAGTGGGTGCCGGTTTCTTGACAGGTTTGGTGGACATCGGCCAAGGGCGCACCAGAAAGCTCCAATTGCCCGCCTGGTTCTAAGGTGATGGAGCAGCCGTCACGTTTCAATGCAATGACATGCTCACCTTCATATTCTGGTTGCCAGTTGAATTGTTGAGCCAAGCCGTTGAGTACGTCTCTGATGCCACCAGGTTCCTCATATCCCAAAGGTTTGTGGTCTTGGTTATGGAAACCAAATTTTTCATGTTCAGTGCCGACCTTCCAATCAGATTTGGGCTTACACCCCTGGGCAAGGTAGTCAATCAGATCATTGCGTTTGATGGTGGGTAATTCGGTCATGGTGTTGGCATTGTTCAAATGACAGAAATCATACCAAAAAAGTCAGTAGTATGTGGTTACTGTTTACTTGAATTTAATATCTGTTGCTTTGACTGAGCTGGTCAGAGAAGGCTGGCATGGGCTACAATAAAAAAATGAAAATATTGAGTTGCTTGTTGATGTTGATGGTGCTGTTTGAAGCAGAATCTGCCACGTTGAACCGTGGTAATGGTGGAGAACCAGATTCCCTCAATCCGCATTTGGCACAAGGTTTAAACAGTCACCATGTGTTGTATGATTTGTATGAGGGCTTGTTTCGATACGGTGAGGACGGCGCACCTGTTTTGGCGATGGCCGCGGGTTATCA
>JAUIHY010000151.1 GCA_030432115.1 Gammaproteobacteria bacterium
CCCCTGAATCAACGCAGGTTAATACATGATGACTTCAAATAAATTCAGTGTTTTCCTGTGCCTGGTTATTTTAGCCACTTCAACGCTATATCAAGAAAAAGGGTTGTTATCCGATCATGCTTTTGGCATACAGGCAGTCGGTTCTCATTTGCAAGAAAATACAAATGAAGACCCTGATCTTTGTATCTTAAAGCCCATAAAAGTGGCTTCTCGCGTCTTTTATCACACCCAGTATGTTGCATATCATGCTGCTGAAAATAAACATAACCCCCAGCGAAAATCGGCTCGAGCGCCTCCACTTGCGTCATTGAGTGCTTGAAATTAAAGCGATTCCTGATTCTGTGCATGAATTCCCGCAGACAGCATGATAAAACAGTTGCTGTCAGCGTTCATTTATTTTCAGTGTTCAGGCAGTGATGTTACTCCCCTTGTTTGGTGCTTGAACTCACAATTCGTTTTCTAGTCAACCTACTCAAATTCAACCAAGAACACTTTTTTCAATGTTTTTTTGCATTCCAAAAAAAACACAACTAACAAAGTGTCATGTTAAAGATGACACAAGAATAAGAAAATACAGGAGAATAATATGCTCAGCCAACTCAATACTTTTACTGCCGCAGATGTTTTTGTGGTTTTTATCTATGCTTTCCTATACACAGAACACATTTGTTTGTTCTTTGACATTTCGAAGTTTCAAAAGCACCCACTTAGCTCGTTTAATTATGTGAACGCAGGAATTCTGTCCGCACTCATTACAACCGGATCATTTTATACAATAAGACTTTCTTCTGTGACTCACAAACTCATGTTGCTTGCTGCTATTGGATTCGTATCCGCAACAGCAATCACAATGACACTACAGCGGATGTCTAACCGGTTGTTTCACCGCAATGTGGCCGCCGCTTGATCCGATGCTGCATCAATAAGACCACAAGCCAACTTGTTTACGAGCTGGCTTGTTTTTTACTCAGCCACCACTTCTTTCATGAGCTCCAATGCTCGGTAAACCAACATTTTAATGATGCGGTCACCGCTTTTTAGCATTCGAGGAGGTAACTGAGGGAACCGTTGAAATTCCTTTATCAACAAGCGTGCATAAGCATCTTTATCGTGTGATTGCCATACACCCTCTGCATGACAATAAAATACATGAATGGCTTCGTTCAAGCAGTAACTGATTCTGGCGTTGGCTTCTTCACCAACACCAAAATCATAATTTACTGGATTCATGCCATCATGTTTGGGCTGAGTCCAGTCTTTCATTATTCAGCCAATTTGGCTTTCACGTAATCCAAAGCCGCTTGGAAGCGTTTGATACTTTCTGCCTGGCCAAGTATTTTCATGATGACGTCATTGGCGGGACCTTGGGCTTGCCCTGACAAGGCCAATCGTGCGGGCATGCCAACTTTACCGAAACCGACTTCAAGTTCTTCAACCACATCAGCGATCAATTGGTGCAAATCAGCACCTTGCCAGTCAGTTATGACTTGGCATTTATCGATGATGGCTTGTAGTGCCGTGTCACTGCCGGCTTTGAAGGCTTTTTTCTCGGCTTTTTCGTCATAACCAGATAAGTCTTGCATCAAGAACAAGCCCATTTCTGCCAGTTCATTGATGGTTTGGGCACGTTCTTTGAACAGTTCAACCACCTGCATCAAATCGATGTCAGTTTCGATATTCAACACAGCCAATCTTGCTTTCAGAAGATCGACCAATCGCACATCATCCGCTTGCTGGATGTATTGTTGATTGATCCAATTCAATTTGGTGGTGTTGAAAGCACTGGGTGCTTTGTTCACGCCTTTGAGGCTGAACAATTCAATCATTTCGGCTTTGCTGAACAACTCTTGGTCGCCATGAGACCAGCCCAAGCGCACCAAATAATTCAAAACCGCTTCTGGTAAATAGCCGTCTTCGGCGTATTGCATCACACTGACGGCACCATGTCTTTTCGACAAGCGCGCACCGTCATCACCCAAAATCATGGGCACATGGGCAAATTCTGGCACAGGAAAGCCCAAGGCTTGGTAAATGTTAATTTGACGTGGCGTGTTATTGATGTGGTCATCACCACGCACCACATGGGTGATACCCATATCCGCATCGTCCACCACGACAGAGAAGTTATAGGTCGGCATGCCATCGGCACGTGCAATCACCAAATCATCCAATTCTTCATTCGCCACGGTGATTGAGCCGCGCACATGGTCATCAAACGTCACCTCCCCTGTCAATGGAGTTTTGAAACGAATAACCGTAGTTTCTGATTTAGGTAAGTTTTTGTCACGGTTCCTGCCGTCATACCTGGGCTTTTCGCCTTTGGCTTTTTGCGCTTCGCGCATCTCGTCCAATTCTTCTTTACTGCAATCGCAATAATAGGCTTTACCTTCTGCCAACAGCTTTTCTATTTGCTCATGGTAACGGGCCAAATTTTTACTTTGGTATTTCACCTCAGAATCGTGTTCCAGGCCCAACCAGTTCATGCCTTCAAATATGGCATCAACCGAGGCTTGGGTAGATCGTTCTGTGTCGGTGTCTTCGATGCGCAATTCAAATTGGCCACCGTGGTGACGCGCATAAAGGTAGGAAAACAAAGCAGTTCGTGCGCCGCCAACGTGTAAATAGCCAGTAGGGCTGGGTGCAAAACGAGTGATGATTTTCATGATTTTTAAGTAATTTATCGTTATTTATTCAGAAATTTATTCAGCCACTTCAAGGCCAAGCAATTGATCGATGGCCTCATCAGACCATTTGTGTACTTTGTTTTTGGCGCTGGCTTTGTCCATGCCTTGGTATTTGATTAACCAAGCGGCGTAAACCAAATTGGCCCGAAAACCTGAGCGGCAATGTAACAACAGTTTTTCATCACCATGCTGGCTCATCAATGCATTGAAATCGGCCACTTGTTGCGGTGTATAGCCCAAGGATTTACCCACAGGTATCAAGTCGTATGAAAGTTGTTCAGCTTTTAGCACCGCTGCTTGATCAAAAGGCAAAGCGTTCATCTCTGCTTCGGTGCGAAAATTAACCACTTTCATCACACCAGCAGCCTTTAAATCCTTCACAGCTTTGGCATCAATTTGCGGCCCCACCCAAATGTTTTCGGCCAGTTTTTGTGTTTTGTCTAAATAATTGTCAGCCAAGACATCCCCCAAACCAAAAGTCATTAAAAAAGGCATGACCAACACCGCCAACAAGGCTTTGATGCTTTTGAATCGATTCAGTCTTCTCATGGGCTAGCTCCTTGGTTAAAACAAAAGGCGTGACATGCGGCGTCTGTAGCCTGCCACTGTTTTGGGATCTTCTAATAAATCAAATGAGGCAATCAATAACTGTTTGACTTCGGCTTTATCACCTTTTTGTGTCAACAGGTCTAATAATTGTTCCATCGCCACTTCATACTGACCTGACAACAACAACCCTTTTTGAGCTGCCAATTCAGGCCGCTCGCTCAATGCCATTTGATGCAACTGTATTTTGGCTGCCGCTTGTGTTGCATTGGCCATCTTCGTCATGATGTCTGGTAAACCATCCAAAGTTTTTTGAGCCGCTGCCGCATCACCCATCAACAATTGCACGTCAATCAATTGCCAGGCACTTTGCTCTATCGGTAACTGCTGTAATTGCGCCAAAGCCACTTCATATTGACCTGATTCAATCAAAGCGTCCAGTCCAGCGTCAACCACGGGTTCAGGCGCCACCGGCGCCAAGGCCACGTGAGCAGATAACCATTCTGTTATTTCAGCCTCTGATTTTGGCCCCATAAAGCTGTCAGCGATTTGACCCTCTTTGACCAAAATCACGGTGGGCAACGCTTGAACGCCCATTTGCATGGCCATGGACTGTTCCTTATCAGCATTCACTTTGCCAAAACAAAAAGCCCCTGCCCCTTGTTCTGCCAAAGTTTGCAATACAGGCATCACCGATTGACAACCTTCATCCCAATCGGCATAAAAGGCCACCAAAACTGGCTTGCTCTGTGATTGTTCCATCACTTGCGTCCCAAATGTGGTCGCCGTTACGTCAAAAATATATTCTGTTGTCATTGTTCGTTCATCCCTGTTTCAGACTTATAAGGGTTAATAATAAGGATTCTGGCCTGATGCATGGTCGGTGGCATCCAGCACTTCGTTGATTTCTGGAAATGCGGAAGTGATTTGACCTTGCATGCCCGTCGATAACGTTTGTTTGGCCATACCACAACCCTGACAACCGCCTCCAAATAAAATATAGGCTTTATCTTCTTCAATGGCCGTCAAACTGGCTTTGCCACCATGAGCTGCCAGCATGGGATTGATTTGTGCATCAATAAAATAAGAGACACGTTCAAACAAGGGTGCATCGTCATCTGGTGCTTCGCCTTTTAAATTCGGTGCTTTGATGTTCAATTGACCACTGGCCCCTTGAATTTCGTAATCTATGGTTGCTTCTGTAAAATATTCGGCATCATCATGGGCCACGTACAGGTTAAAAGGCCCAAGATTTTGCTCATGATAACCGGTGGTCACTTCATCGGCTTCACAAAAACCCAAGTGACAGTCAGCCAAAGGCGTGCCTGGATTTTGTACTGAAACTTTAAGGTGCAGGTTATCTATATCTTGTTCATTGATCACGCCAGTTAAAAATTCGATGGCGCTTTCAGTCACCACGATGTTGTGCCCTGCTTCAGGCGCTGTTGTTACTTCGCTCATTTGATGTGCTCATATAAATAAGGTAAGGACTCATCCAAACGGTAATCGATGCCTGAATGGGTGCCATTGAATTCCTTGTAGATGTGTTCGATTTGGTGTTTTTCAAGCTGATTTGACAACTGTCTCATGCCATAGTGAATGTAATACTGGTCGCGGAATCCACAATCCATATACAAACCTTTGAGCTGACTCAAGGCAGGCACACTGTCAGCCACGCGGCGCACAGGGTCGTGGCGCAACCATCGCTGCCACTTGGCCTCGTCCAATTCACAGGTTTTTAAATCAAACGGCAGTTCCAAGCTTTCATCATAAGTTGCAGCCATACATATGTGCATCAAGGCCAAAATGTGCGAACCCATGATTTTCTTGGCTTTCCAAAAACGTTTGATGAATTTTTCGATGTCGTAATCAAACTGGCTCAAAACATCAGCCACTGCGGGAAAATCACGTTGGTACAGCAAGTCAAAACCAGCATCACCGGAATGGTTGGCAATCGCCCCCCATTGGCCCGGAAAATCCATGGCAAAACGCATCGCAGCAAAGCCACCAGAGGATTTACCCAACACCGCTCGGTGGGCCGCACCTTTTTTGACATTCAACTCAGACTCCACCAAAGGAATGATTTCTTGGTGCACATGGCTGGCATAAGGCCCCATCATGCGGCTGTCCAAATATTGATTACCACCCAAAGAGGTAAAACAATCTGGAAACACCACCACCGTTGGCCCCATCTGTCCAGTGGCCATCATGCGATCCAGGCGCTCTGGAATGCTTTCACCGAAATTACGCCATCCACTGACACCCTCACCAGAATTGGAATAGGCTGCCAGGTAATACATCACGGGTAATGGCTCACCTGCGGCATCATGGCCATGGGGTAAATAAACAGGCAAGTTGCGGACATGTGGATCGCCCAAGGCATTGTCTTTGAGCAAGCTTGAACTGACAGTCAGCGGCTTGATTTGACCTTTGGGATATGACTTTGGGTGATTAAATATCGACATAGAAAATAAGACCTGTACAAAAATTGCTGAACACAGCTGGCATTTTAACCGACTGGCATCAAAAACGCCTGCTTCTCTGCATTTTGTTTGATGTGGCTCAAGTCATTTAAAGCCACTTAAAAAAAGTC
>JAUIHY010000152.1 GCA_030432115.1 Gammaproteobacteria bacterium
AAAAACTCAGGTTCTGGACCAAAAAAGGCTTCATCAGCCATGCCCGATTGTTGCAAGTAGGCTTCGGCACGTTTGGCGATGGAACGTGGGTCACGCTCATAACCTTGCATGGTATTGGGCTCCAAAATATCACAACGAATCACCAAAGTGGGGTATTGAGTGAACGGATCAACAAATGCCGTGTTCTCATCTGGCATCAAAACCATGTCAGATTCGTTGATGCCTTTCCAGCCGGCAATAGATGAACCGTCAAACATTTTACCGTCTTCAAACAATTCTTCATCAACTTGAGAAACAGGTAAAGTCACATGGTGCTCTTTACCACCAGTATCACAGAAACGTAAATCAACGAATTCAATGCCTTCTTCTTTGATTAAATCTAAAATTTTGTCGCTCATGGGTATGCCCAGCTGTTAAGAAAGGACAAATTATAGGGTGGTTATAGCGATAAAAACATACGCAATTTTGCGAAAATTAAGCGGATATTCAGTTGTTTGTTGGTATCATGACTAACCCATGAATGATCAGGAGCCCAAAATGAAAACGATAATCAAAATGTCATGGCTTGCAGCGGCGTTGCTGCTGACAGCTTGTGCGAATCACAAAAACAACAGCCCCAGGGTTGATTATCAACAATTTATCCAATCAGAAGGCTTGAAACAGGTCAGTAAAATCACCCACTTCAGAATGACCCGCTGGCAGTCATTAGACCATCGGTTTTTTATCATCAACGCATCAAAAAACAGAAATTATTTGGTGGAGGTGATGGGTTATTGTCCCGACCTCAAATACGGTCACACCCTGCGCTTGGTCCAATCCATGTCCAGTTCCTTGCAAAGCAAATTCGACTCAGTGATTGTCGACAGCGACCCCAACCAAAAATGCACCATCAAAAACATCTACCCCTTAAGCAAAGAGCAGAAAGACCAGTTGGTTTCAAAGGAAACCAAAGCCAGTTTGAAAGCTGAAAAAGAAATGTGATGTTTGATAGACCTGATTCTTACATTCAAGAGCTGACCGATTATTTTAATTTTGAGTTTTTTGGTGCAGCATGGAACAATGTACCGAATGCCTTCACCTTTAATGATTTTAATTTCATCAATAAGTTTACTGTAAATGATGTAGAAACACTTTTTTATAAAGTAGCTGGTCAATCCATTTGTGGCACCGTTTCAATTTATAACGGTGGTATCATGATTGGTATGGATAATTTGCCAGAATAGGTGAAATTGTGTGAAGGACGAAACTAAAAAAGCCTCAATTTGAGGCTTTTTTTAGATGGCAGAAACAGCTCTTAGAAGATGTTCAACAAATCAAAGGCTGATTTGCCTGCGAATTTAGCAGCTGAGCCGAGTTGTTCTTCGATGCGTAGCAGCTGGTTGTATTTGGCGATGCGGTCTGAGCGACACAGGGAGCCGGTTTTGATTTGCGTGGCTGAGGTGGCGACGGCCAAATCAGCGATGGTGTTGTCTTCGGTTTCGCCTGAGCGGTGAGAGATCACAGCGGTGTAACCTGAACGGTAGGCCAAGTCGATGGCGTTCAAGGTTTCGGTCAAGGTGCCGATTTGATTGAACTTGATCAGGATGGAATTGGCGATGTTTTTGTCGATGCCTTCTTTGAAGATCGAAGTGTTGGTAACGAACAAATCATCACCGACCAACTGCACTTTCTTACCCAGTTTTTCGGTCAAGTGTTTCCAACCGTCCCAATCGGCTTCATCCAAGCCATCCTCAATGCTGATGATGGGGTATTGATCCACCCATGAGGCCAGGAAGTCAGTGAATTGCTCTGAGGTCAGTTGCTTGTTTTCGCCAGCCAAGTGGTACAAACCGTCTTTGTGGAATTCAGAACTGGCCACGTCCAAGCCTAAGTAAACTTGTTCGCCGACTTTGTAGCCTGTTTGGTGTATGGCTTCCAAAATGGTGTCCACGGCTTCGACATTCGAGCGCAGGTTGGGTGCAAAACCACCTTCGTCACCCACAGCGGTTGATAAACCTTTGGCTTTCAATACTTTGGCCAAGGCATGGAAGATTTCGGTGCCACAACGCAATGACTCTGAGAATGAATCAAAACCTGTTGGCAGCACCATGAATTCTTGGACGTCGATGTTGTTGTCGGCGTGTTCGCCGCCATTGATGATGTTCATCATCGGTACGGGCAGTACAAATTCATCTTGTGTGGCGATGCTTTTGAACAAAGGCTCGCGTTGGTCATTGGCCACCGCATGGGCATTGGCCAAAGAAACACCGAGCAGGGCATTGGCGCCTAAATTGCTTTTGTTGTCGGTGCCGTCCAAGTCCAACATGGCTTGGTCCAAGCCTGCTTGGTCACTGCCGTCACGACCGACCAAGGCTTGTGCCAATGTGGTGTTGACGTTGTTGACTGCTTTTTTAACGCCTTTACCGAGGTAGCGGCTTTTGTCACCGTCGCGCAATTCGATGGCTTCACGTGCACCGGTAGATGCACCTGATGGTACGATGGCACGGCCAAAAGCACCTGATTCCAAGGTGACTTCGGCTTCTAAGGTCGGGTTACCACGAGAGTCCAATACTTCGCGGGCATGAATTTTTTTAATTCCAGTCATCGGATTGCTCCTGTAAAGGTTTTGATTTTACGGTTTCGTCAATGGTTTTGAGTGTCGCCAACAAGCCAGCCATTTGGTCGAGTTTTACAGCATTGGGGCCATCTGATTTGGCATTGGCAGGATCAGGGTGTGTTTCCATAAACAGACCAGCGACACCGACGGCAGTGGCGGCGCGTGCCAACACAGGTACGTGTTCTCTTTGCCCGCCTGATGAGCCACCTTGACCACCGGGTAGTTGCACCGAGTGGGTGGCATCGAAGACCACGGGACAATCGGTTTCACGCATCACGGCCAAAGAGCGCATGTCTGAGACCAAGTTGTTGTAGCCGAAGCTGGCGCCACGTTCACAAACCATGATTTGTTGATTGCCAGTTGATTTGGCTTTTTCGACCACATTGATCATGTCCCAAGGGGCCATAAACTGGCCTTTTTTGATGTTCACAGGCTTGCCTGCGGCACAAACACGTAAAATGAAGTTGGTTTGACGGGCCAAAAAGGCGGGCGTTTGTAAGATGTCCACCACGTCAGCCACTTCTTCAATCGGTGAGTCGTCATGAACGTCTGTGATCACTGGTACGCCGACTTGTTTTTGCACTTCTGACAAAATACGTAAGCCTTCTTCCATGCCGAGACCACGGAAGGAATTCAGTGAGGTTCGGTTGGCTTTGTCAAAAGATGATTTGAAAACAAATGGGATGCCCAGTTGATCTGTCACGTCTTTCAAATGGCCTGCGGTATCAATGGCCAATTGCAAGGACTCAATCACACAGGGACCTGCCAATAAAAAGAACGGTTTGTCTAAGCCTGCTTCAAAATGACACAGTTTCATATCATGCTCCGGTTTTGTGTTTCAATGCCGCGGCAATGTAGCTGGCAAACAGTTTGTGACCGTCGCGGGGTGTTGAGTTGAATTCGGGGTGAAATTGACAAGCCAAAAACCAAGGGTGATTGGGTAACTCGACCATTTCAACCAGTTTGTTATCCTCGGATCGACCGCAAAATACCAAGCCTGCATCACTTAAAAGGTCAGCATAGTTGTTGTTGAACTCATAGCGGTGACGATGGCGTTCTGAAACGATGGTGTTTTCATACACCTGGTGGGCCAAAGTACCTGCTTTAATTAAGGTGTTTTGCGCGCCCAAACGCATGGTGCCACCCAAGTCTGATTGTGAGCTTCTGATTTCTTTTTGTCCTGCACGATCCATCCATTCAGTGATCAGACCGATCACTGGGTTGTCTGTTTGTTCGTCATTTTCTGTGGTGTTGGCATCTGTTAACCCACATACATTGCGGGCATAATCAATCACTGCGGCGTGCATGCCATAACAAATACCCAAATAAGGGATGTTGTTTTCGCGGGCATGACCAACGGCCAAGATTTTGCCTTCAAAACCACGGTTTCCGAAACCACCAGGAACCAAAATGGCATCCACATCATCAAAAACAGTGGTGTCTTTATTGTGCCCCAAATCTTCGGAGTCGATGTGTTTGATGTTGACCTGTGTGCCATTGGGAATGCCCGCATGACGCAGGGCTTCATTCAATGATTTGTAAGCATCTGAGTGGTTGAGGTATTTACCCACCATACCAATACAGACTTCTTGTTGGTTATTGGCTTCGGCATCAACAACGCGCTGCCATTCAGACAAGTCGGCTTGCTCACAGTCCAATCCAAAGCGCTCTACCACCAAATCATCAAAACCTTCTTTCTGTAATTCGGCTGGGATTTGGTAAATGTTGCCACAATCAAGCACTGGAATCACCGCCCGAGCTTCTACATTGGTAAACAAGGCGATTTTTCTTTGTTCTGATTCTGGAATGGGGTGTTCGGCTCGGCACAATAAAATGTCGGGCTGGATACCGATCGAGCGCAGCTCTTTAACCGAGTGTTGTGTCGGTTTGGTTTTCAGCTCACCTGCGGCACTGATATAAGGCACCAATGTTAAATGTACAAACAAGGCATTGTTGCGGCCTTCTTCAACACCCATTTGGCGCAGGGCTTCCATAAAGGGCAATGATTCGATGTCACCCACGGTGCCACCAATTTCAACCATGATGACATCAAAGCCTTCGGCGGCTTGACGCACTTTGGATTTGATTTCGTCAGTGATGTGGGGGATCACTTGGACTGTGCCACCCAAATAATCGCCGCGACGCTCTTTGCGAATCACAGATTCGTAAATTTGGCCAGAAGTGTAATTGTTGTTGCGCGACATTTTGGTGCGCACAAAGCGTTCATAGTGACCCAAGTCAAGGTCAGTTTCGGCACCGTCTTCGGTGACAAAAACTTCGCCGTGTTGAAATGGACTCATGGTGCCTGGATCGACATTAATATAAGGATCCAGTTTCATTAAAGTGACTTTTAAACCGCGTGCTTCCAGCAATGATGCCAGTGAAGCTGCTGCGATGCCCTTTCCCAGTGATGAAACCACACCACCAGTGACAAATACAAATTTAGCCATGTTGCGTAGAGAAATGTGAAGCTCAGAAAGGAATTGCATTATAGCGGAAGCCTGATTCATTTGCCATGATTAGTGACGATTTCAAATACTTTTGGCACTGTTTTTGGGGAAGGCTTGTGTGCTACTTTATTATTGTTCTTTATTTGGAAAAGTTGTGGAAGTTGTAGTAGGTATTTTGGTTCTGTGGATTTTGTTCAAAGTCTTTGGCCTGATACTGTTTGTTTTGTCATTACCTTTTATATTGGTAGCCGGTGTCTTTGCCACCATTGCATTGCTGTTCTTGTTTATATTTGGTGCCGCATTTGCCTTGTTGTTTAAGTTGCTGCTGTTGCCTTTGTTATTGCTGTTGTTATTGCCCTTTTGTTGGATTTCGGGCTGATGGCAAGTTAAGCAGGCTGAAATCATCAGCCTGCTTTTTTTTATTACCACCTTATTTATTGATATTGAATTCCACTTTTTGACGCACTTTAAATGGCACCGCCTTGCCGTCCACCATTTTTGGATGGAATGTCCATTTTCTGACGGCTTTTAATGCGGCACTGTTGAATGCGCGGTTGGGTTTATTGGCCAAAACTTCGATGTCAGCGACACGCCCCATTTCATTGACCGTGATCAACACTTCAACCCAGCCTTCCACTTGACGTTGCAACAAAGCGGGCGGATACATGGGCGC
>JAUIHY010000153.1 GCA_030432115.1 Gammaproteobacteria bacterium
AATGTGTCTGTGGCTTGTGCCGTGATTTTGCACCAAGCACAACAACAAAGGTTAGCTGCAGGCATGTATGACAGCCGGGATTTATCTGATGAAACCTATGAACGCTTGCTGTTTGAGTGGAGTTGGCCAAAAATAGCTCGGTTGTGCCGCCGACTGAAGAAACCTTACCCTTTGCTCAATGAAGACGGTGATTTCAATAAATTTTGAAACTGTTTGCTGGATGTGATTTCAGTCATTGGATCAGGCCATGGTGTGTGGACACCTTTTGCTTTGCTTGAAATGTGTGACTGAGCAGTTTGAATAAAACGCAGGTGGCGTTTTGATGTCACATACTGGGTCGCCAATAACTGTGTGGTTTGATCAGTGGCCAGGCACTCGTTCATCATATTAATGCTGTCTGCTGTAACCAAGAATTGATCAGCTAGTGATAATAAGCTGGCATATGGATTCAAACCATCCTGATACCCAAGCCAAATTGATGCAGGTGGTTTGACGCAGTTTGTGATGATTTGCTTGGCTTCTGTACTTAACCGGGGAGATCCACACACAAATATAGTTGAGTGAGCTTGTTTGATCATCTCCCAGTCAGTTGGCCACTGCTGCTGCCAATATCTAATGTCAGGGTTCCCTAAAATAACCGCAGTGGTGCCTTGTTGGATAGGTACTTCTGCTGTTTGCTTATTGGCAGAAATAGAATGGATGCTACCAGTAAATTGAACAATATTCTTACCTTTGAGGCCATCATGTCTAGGTAATAGCAACAAATTGTACTTGGCTAAATTGCCTTTGGGGTTCAAGATTTGAATGTGATGGCATGGCATTTTTTGCTTCAGGGCATTGGCCGCAGCGGCAGCTTGTCGGCCACAACTGATGATCAAATCTGGCGCTTGTTTCAATAACGGCTTATGGGTTATCCAATGTGTTTGTTTGATGCGGTGTCCCAGGGCATTGGGAGCCAACAACCGCTGAAAGTAATTGGCGCGAAAAGTAAAACAGTGAACTTCATGGGCTGCGGCTTGAGCCACTGCCAGACTTTGTACTTCATGGCCTTTTCGGCCGTCAGAAATGACCCAGCACAGATTTACTTTATTCAAAGGTGTTCACCGTTTATAATGACCGTCCCATTATAAGTGCCGCTTTGTTTTTTGCAAAGCAGCTAAAAAAAACCAAAATTCAGAGAATGGATATGACAAACAAACCTGCCAACAGTGAAAAAACCTATTATGTCAGTCAGTCTGACCTGCCAGTTTCATGCCCAGGGCCTGACATGGTGACATGGAACTCTCACCCCAAAGTGTATTTGCCAATTGAAAAAACTGGTGAAGCCGTTTGTGAATATTGTGGTGCGAAATACATTTTAAAAGCCAGCTAAATATGTCTGAGCGACCCATGCGGGTGATTCAAATCTTGCCGGCTTTACATGTGGGAGGCGTAGAAAGGGGCACCATAGATTGGGCCTTGGCATTGAAGCAAATGGGACATGTCCCCATGGTGATTTCTGGCGGTGGTCATGGTGCATCTCAGCTGTCAGCACAAGGCATTCAACACATTCAGCTTCCGGTGGGGAAAAAGTCGATCAAATCCCTTTTTTTAGTTAAACAGCTCAAACAAATTTTTGAAGAAGCTCAAGTTGATGTGGTCCATGCCAGGTCGCGTTTGCCTGCTTGGCTGAGTTATTGGGCCATCAAAAAAATGAATCGCAAACCCGCATTTGTTACCACATTGCATGGCTTACACACGGTTTCACCTTATGCGGGTATCATGGCCAAGGGAGATGCAGTCATCGCTGTATCAAAAACAGCCAAATCCTATTTACAGCAACACTTTCCTCAACTGCTCAAATCAGAGCCTGTTGTGGTTTACCGTGGTATCGACGAAGCAGAATTTCCTTATGGCTTTCAAAACGACACGGCGTGGTTGCAACAAAAGCACAATGAACTTGGCGCCTTAGCCAACCGCAAAAAGGTGTTGTTACCTGGGCGTTTAAGTGAAATCAAAGGTGCCATGGGATTGATTCCTTGGTTACAGAATGCACCCAAGGACATTGTTTTGGTGGTGAATGCCAAACCCGAAGACAGTCAATTCAGTCGAAAATTTGCATCTGCTTTGACCGCTTATGATGTATATGAACGTGTGGTCTGGTTGGGTGTGGAGCGGGACATGAAACAGCTTTATGCGTGGGCTGATGTGGTGCTTTCGGTGAACAAAAAGCCAGAAAGTTTTGGTAGGACAGTGTTAGAAGCATTGACTGTTGGATGTCCGGTTGTGGCCTTTGATCATGGTGGAGTGTCTGAAGTGATGTCTGTATTGTTTCCTGATGGACTGGTTGCACACAATGATTGGCAAGGGTTGGCTGAAAAGGTTAATCAATTTCTCGCTCAATCGCCTCAGGTATCGCCACACAAGCAATTCTCTAACGAATCTCAATTCAAACAGACCATGGCGGTTTATCAATCGCTGTTAACCAAACAATGAAGCCAGATACATTTATCAAACTTCAAGTAAGTATCACGGCGAAGGTGACGCTGTTTTTGCAGTTTTTGGTCTTGTTTTTGTTGCCTTTTGGTCGTTTATCAGAATTGCCTGTATTGATACTGGCCGTAATGGGCTTGGCAGTTGTGATTCAACACAAAGACCAGTTATTGCAATCACAGACCATCAAAACCTACAGTATTTGTTTCTTACTTTATTTTATATTGATGGCCGCAGCCTCAGTGGATTCATTTTGGATTGATAAATCTTGGTTGGTGACCATGGGTGCCTGGCGTTTTTATTTTGCTGGCTTGGCTGTTTTATGGCATTGGCCCAAAGGCAATCAACAGTTTCATCAGGGAATGATGGTGGCAGTGACCTTGTTGCTGCTGTTTTGGGTCTTGGATGCTTTATATCAGTATGGTGTTGGACATGATGTTTTCGGTATAGAATCCTATCAAGGGCGCCTCTCGGGTGTTTTCGGAATGAATGTGAAGCTGGGTCCTGTGTTGGCTCTGTTGTTGCCGTTTGCATTGGTCTGTTTGAAAGCTCAGCCGGTTTGGATGCGTTGGTCTGCCGTGGTGCTTATTCTGTTGGTGATAGTGCTCAGTGGCACGCGTTCTGCTTGGTTGATGGCTGGGTTTATCATGCTAATCTATGGTTGGATGCAAGGCAAAGGCAAGCGAATGATGTGGTTTTTAAAGTCGCTGATTTTACTGCTGGTGGCGTCGGTTGTGTTATGGCATGTTTCAGATGATTTTCAACAAAGGGTGAATCGCAGTGCGGCGGTGTTTCAGGGTGACACAGCTGGGATTGATTATGCATTGGCAGACCGCTTGCCCATCTGGCATGCTGCTTGGGAAATGTTTAAATCTCATCCAGTTAATGGGGTTGGGCCAAGGGCGTTTCGCAAAGCCTATCCAGAATATGCAGCCAGTGACGATGTCTGGTTGGCGCAAAACACCCAGGGCTTGCATGCACATCATTGGGTTTTAGAACTGATGGCAGAAACGGGCCTATTGGGCATGTTGCTTTTTTCAGTGTTGGCATATAATTTGATTCATATGGTTGTGTTGCAGAGAAACGATGCATTGCTTTGGGCGCCAGTGGTGGCCCTGCTTGCGGCTTTTTTGCCTGTGGTTTCTTTGTATTCAATATTTTCGTCATTTTGGTCTTTGTGTTTGTGGTGGGTGTTGATGATGTTGTTTGTGGTGGTGCGTGATGATTAAAGTGTCGGCAGTGATTACCTGCTTTAATGCGGAAAAGACCATCAAAACTTGTTTGCAAAGCCTGGCTTGGGCAGAAGAGGTGGTCATCTTGGACTCTCACAGTACTGACCAAACAATGGCATTGATTGATGAATTCAAACAGACATTTCCGGATAAGGTCCGGGTGGAGCAGTTATCATTCCAAGGTTATGCCAAACAAAAGCAAACAGTGATTGATATGGCGGCCCATGATTGGGTGTTGTTGCTGGATGATGATGAATGTTTGACACCCAAAGCGATCAATAAAATCAAAAAATGGCAGCAAAATGACCCCAAAGCTCAGGCCTACGCCATGCCCCGCATCGAGTGGGTATTTTGGCATTGGGCTCACCCTTGGGTTAAGCGCAATGAATTTGTCAGATTGTTTAATAAAAACCATGCCAAAATGAGCCAAGACTTGGTACATGAATCGATTCAGGTTGAGGGGAAGCAAAAGCGACTATATGCACCATTCAAGCATTATGGTGAACGAAGTATTCAGATCAAACTGGATAAAATCAACAAATATTCAGAGTTGGCTGCTCAGCAAAAATTTGAAAAAGGAAAAAGATGTACGGCCTTTAGACTGCTTTTTTATCCACCCGTTTATTTCATCAGACAATATTTTATAAAACGCCAAATGTTTAATGGCATCGCCGGTGTCATCAATGCCAGTTTGAACAGCTATTATGCCTATTTAAAATACGCCAAACTCTATGAGCTTCAAAAAAATAAAGACTGAAATCATGGTTGCTTTGGCCAAAGGCATTTGTCATTTGCCATTGCCTTTCCAAATGATGCTGGGGCGAGGCTTGGGCCACTTATTCAGCCGCTTACCGAATAAGCGCAAGCAGATTGCACAAACCAACCTAAAGCACTGTTTCCCTGCGTTGGAGCCACAAGCTATCAAAAAGTTGCTACACACCAACTTGCTGGCCACGGGGCAAGGCGTGACTGAAATGATGGCCGCATTGTGGGCAAAAGACAATCAAATGAACAACCGATTCCAAATCAAGGGCATGGATGTGTTGACTCAAGCACTACAGGATGGCCAAGGTGTGTTGTTGATGAGTTGTCACACCACGTCGATTGAATGGGGTATTCGTGGGTTAAATGCGGCCCTAAAGGCAGCAGACTTGCCAATAGGGCATATGTTAGCCAGGGCCAATAACAACAAAATTCTTGAAGCGCATTACATCAAAGCCAGGAAAGCCTTTGTTGAGAAAGTGATCGATAAAAAAGACATCCGATCTCTGATTAAATCGATCAAATCTGGGCACGGAGTTTATTATGCGCCAGACCAAAACTTTTCTTACCAATGTGAATTCATCCCATTCTTTGGCCAAACTGCAGCCACAGCTGTGGGTCCTGCTAAATTGGCTCACAGCGGCAAGCTCAAAGTGATTCCGTGGTTTTGTTTCAGAACAGGACCTTGCGCTTGGCAGATTGAAATTTGTCCAGAATTACCCAGTATGGGGTCTGCCAATTTCACCCAAGCACTCACAGAAATGAATCAATTGTTTGAGTCAAAGATAAGCCAATATCCAGAACAATACCTTTGGGTGCACAGGCGGTTTAAGAATCAGCCTGAGGGTGTTGAAGGTATTTACTGATGTATGAATGCGCTCGGCTTAGAAAAATTAGGCGATTTTTCGGTGCTACACAATTGAATTATAGATTGATGCTGTGTTTCACAGAATTGGATACGGACATCTTTTATTATTGTGACTGTTAAGTTTGCTTTATCAAACAATGAATATTCAAATAATCCTCAAAGCAAAGGTGCTGATTTTATTAGTTGTCTTTGCATTGGGAAGGGCACAAGCTAGCCTAGACTATATATTTGTTGATGGGCATGAGTCTTTGCCAGGTGGCCCGAGACCCGCGTTACCACATGAACAACAAAATACCTACACCATAGACCTTATCCAATGGAACATTCAAAATGATGGTGGCGGTGATTCAACTGTTAATACCAATAAC
>JAUIHY010000154.1 GCA_030432115.1 Gammaproteobacteria bacterium
TAACCATCTTATTACTGACACTGTCAGTGTATAACGCACATTCAGAGCCTTTGGGCTTACTTGATCATTCATGGAGCCAAGATGGATTAACCGATGGCTTTGATATCCAAGGCGCCACGCAAATGGGCTACAATCACTTTGGTGGTGATGTTTGGGTTGATGGTCAAAGCCGCACTTATGTTTCGGGCAGTTACCAATCTGAAATGCCAGGCGCTAATAATGGCCTCAGTTTTGCACGACTGATTAGGTATACAGCCACAGGGCAATTGGACACCAGCTTCAATGGCACTGGCATCATATCATTTCCATTACCTATTGCCATTTCTAGCGATAATGATGTGTTTGTGACAGGCAGTGCAAACAATGGGGTTTTTGTTGGTTACAGTCGCTTGTTTTGTCCCACTCAAGATGATGCTGACTGTCATATGGACATCAATGTTCATCACATTTCGTCTACAGGTTCATCCTTAGGTGACCTCACTGTGGCATTTGACATCGGCAACAGCTTCCAAAGAAATGACGACCATTTGAAAGACATGGCTTTTAGCAGCGCATTAGACAAATTGTTTCTGGCTGCTGAAATAGAGTTTACCAGTGTTAATGATACCGATTTTGGCATAGTATCCATCGACGTCAACACCAATGGCGCTTTGTCAATGGACACCTCGTTCAGCACCGACGGTAAACAAACCTGTTTTTTTGATCATGCCAACGCTGCCGGATCACAGGACCAAGCTGCAGCCATCGCAGTCAATCCGTTTGGCACTGTGGTCGTGGGCGGTCACGCTTTTGAGGCCAATGGCACCAATGGTGATGGCTGGAATCAAGCATTTTGCGAATTCGACCTGAATGGTAATCTTTTACAAAAATGGTCAACACAAGGGACTGGCATTCAATTAGACAGTCGTGAATATGTGTCCGATCTGGCATTTGAACAAACCAGTTTAAACAAAACTCAGTTATACGTTCTAGGAACGCAAAACAATGCCAATACTTTAGATGCCACGGTTTCCCGTTATGTTTTGTCTCAACTCAATGCATGGCAATTAGACGTCAGCTTTGGTACCAATCAAAACGGTACATCTGCCCTTGGCCTTAATTACCCAACGGCAGGTGATACAGATGATTTCGGTTCACAACTGCAGATTTTACCTGGCGGATACATTTTAACTTTCGGTAACTTTAGTAACCAAAGCACAAATGAAACTTTTTTCAGCGGTGTGTTTTTGGCCATGTTCTCACCCGATGGGCAACTGGATAAAAGCTGGGGTATCAATGGCATAACCAAGCACATATTCGCACTCACCAATCAATGGTGGGAACATGCCAATGGCATGGCCATCGACCCCAACACCCAAGCCATAGTGACCACTGGATTCCATAGAGATGATGAATTTAAACAATTAACCGCCCGTTTTCACAATGACCGCATATTTTCAGACGATTTTGAATAAACACAGTCAAAATAACACTTCCAAATGGTGCGCTAACTTTCTAAATCAGAAATAAATTTAATCACAGCCTGAGCCCAAGGTTCAGGCCTTTCTAGCATGGGAAAATGCCCAGTATTTGGGAGTGTAGTTAATATTGATGTTTGAATTTCTCTATACAACACACCGGCCATCTTTAAAACGGCCACTCGGTCATTTTCTGCCCACAACACATGAACAGGCAGTTTTGTTGATTGTAATGCACCGATCCAGCGGTGCCAAAATTGCTTTCTTTGCTTGATGTATTGCGTGGTTTGGTGAATCACCTGTTTGCCATCATTGTGCGTCATCATCTGCCACAGCGCATCAACCTCTGCATCCGTGATTAAACTGCGGTCATGATAAATCTGTTTGAGGTTTTTTGCTAAAGTGTTTTTGCTGCTCATCCGAGCCAACAAAGGGCCAGTGATTCGGTTCAATAACAAACGTTGTATCAAACGCAATTGAGCCAACTCTATGTGCATGGAACCGTTGCACAGGGTCAAACTCTTTAATTCGAATCCTGGCACCACACCATGATTTAACCGCGCCACCAACTCTGTTGCCACCGAAGTACCATAATCATGAGCCAAAACATGGGCTTTATTGATACCCAATCGGTGCCACAACTGCAAGGCCATATCGCACTGATCAATCAATGTGTAACTGTAATTTCTCGGCTTGTCAGAAAAACCAAATCCCAAATGGTCATGCACCACGACTCGAAAGTGTAAAGACAACAAAGGCAACACTTTATGGTAGTCATAGCTACATGTGGGGTATCCATGCAAAATCAGCAAAAAAGGCAAATCCTTGCTAAAATTGTCAGACTGAATGACAAACAATCGCTTGCCATGAACCGCCACCATTCGACCTTTTTGTTGCCACTGCTGGGCTGAGATGAAACGCATAAGGCAATCTTACCACCGCTTGAATCCAATTGCGGGTACAATTCGCTCATGAAACAAGCACCTCAACAAACCGGCCTGGCTGCCGCCCTATTTGCTTTTGTCTTTTGGGGACTGGCCCCCATTTTCTTCAAACAGCTCAATCATGTCGATGCCTTGCTGATTATAGCTCATCGCGTGGTTTGGGGCCTGCTGTTCTTGGCATTGTTTTTGATGTGGCGTGAACGCAGCCATTTTCTCAGCACGCTGAAAATCCCGGTCAAAACCTTGCTGGGCTTGTTACTCAGTGGCCTGTTGATTGTCAGTAACTGGTTGATCTTTGTTTGGGCCGTCACCCATGATCAAATTTTGGCCACATCCTTGGGCTATTTTATCAACCCATTGGTCAACATTTTATTGGGTACAATGTTCCTGCAAGAACGTTTGAATCGAGCGCAAAGCATTGCCCTGTTGTTGGCGGCATCAGCAACCGTTTATCTGGGTATATACTTGGGCCAAGCACCCTGGATTGCCCTGGCCTTGGCCGCCAGTTTTGGTTTGTATGGTTTGGCCCGCAAACTGTTACATGTCAGGCCTTTGGTGGGCTTGTTCTGGGAATCAATGTGGTTTGTCATACCGGCATTGGTTTATTTGTATATTACCCCAACCCAGAGTCATACCAATGAAAGCACAACATTCACACTATTGGTGTTCTCAGGCTTGGTCACAGTCCTGCCATTGGTTGGCTTCAATTATGCGGCCAAAAAACTGAGTTTAACTTACATTGGTTTTTTACAATACATCGCCCCCAGCATCAGTTTTATCATAGCTGTGTTGTTTTACGGTGAATCATTCACCCACGGTCACCAAGTGGCTTTTATAGGCATCTGGTCGGCCTTATTGATTGTCAGCTTGAATTCGCTCAGCAACCGTAAAAACAGGCATTAAACCAAATCCACTGCATAATTTTTTAACAAAGCCAATGGCACCACCTCTAAAGTCCGTTGGTGGGTGCTGCGTATCAGCACTTTGGGCGCCGCCCCAGCTTCGTGTGCTTGTAGCCACCTGAGTGCGCACAAGCACCAGCGATCTCCAGGCTGCAGACCTGGAAAATCGTATTCAGGTGCTGGAGTGGATAAGTCATTACCAACACTTTTTGAATAAGCTAAAAAATCAGAAGTCATTTGAACACAAACGGTGTGCATGCCTTGGTCTTCATCACAGGTGTTACAGTGACCGTCTCTGAAAAAGCCAGTTTCCGGGGCCATGGAGTGAGATCCACTGCAAGGTATTAGCGGTTCACCATAAACATTTAAACTTGGGTGTGGTTTCATTTTAACATTATTTCACGTTATCATTACAGAAATCCCATTCTAACATTCAAGGCACTTTACTATGAAACTGGCCATCATCAGCTGCGCGCGATTACCCAAGGGTGTTGCCGAAGACCAACCATTGTTTATCGCACTGCAACAACATCCTGACATCAACTATGACATATGTATCTGGGATGACCCTCACATCAACTGGGAGCAATACGATGTCTGCTTGTTGCGATCTGTTTGGGATTATCATGAGAAAAGTGAGGCCTTTATGCGATGGATTCGGTCAGCCTCAGCCGTTACAAAAATCATCAACCCACCCGAGGTCATTCAATGGAACACCAACAAACTGTATTTAAGAGCCATGCAAGAACACGGCCTCCCCATTGCCCCCACATTGTGGTTAAAGCAACACAAAGACTGTTTGTTATCCTCTGCCATACAACAGCTTCCTGAGTCTGAACGCTATTTCCTCAAACCCACCATCGGTGCGGATTCGTCTGGCACTTTTCGATTCAACCCATCTCAGCTGAATTCTGCGCAAGTGCACCTTGATCAATGGCTACAAAGCCATGACATGATGCTTCAATGTTATTTACCTTCTGTTGAATCCTACGGAGAAATTTCCGCAATTTATATTGGCGACCAATTTTCACATGCCATCAGAAAAACACCAGTGAATGGAGATTACCGAGTCCAAGACACCTTTGGAGCCACAGACCAAGCCCACATACTCACAACTGATGAACGCACAGTAAGCAACGCAGCCATGATTTATTTGATAAAAAAAATGGGGCCGTTGAGCTATGCCAGAATCGACATGTTGATTAACAAAAATCAAGTCGTAATCAACGAAGTTGAATTGATCGAACCCTCTCTGTTTTTCCACCATCACCCCATTGCAGCTCAAAGACTCATCAATCAATTACAATCCTTGGTATAAACAAACTCTGAGAAATGATTGTGACATGTACGAAAACAACTGCATTACCTCTGGGATACTAATATATACGTACGAGGTAAATATAAAAATAACTTTATGCGCTCATGCATGATGATTTTAGCATCATGCAACAACCACAAAAGTGACGTCATTGGCGTTCACTCAGGTGGCGAAAATTTCGCAATAAATCACGGCACCCAAAGAATAGTCAGGGTGAAATAATTAGAATACAACTTATGTAATCCATCACTATTCACTAAATACAAACAATTCATCTGGTTAATATATACCTATTTGGTGACAGTGACACAATGTTACATTCACGCATCAATGAACAAACATTCAACCAGCCTGAAACTTTATACCAATATGTTCTAATTATTGCTTGCATCATATACGAAAAATACTATAGAATGGCCTGTAGATTTACTAACCACCTTCGGAGAACCACGTGAAAATAGGTATATTGATAATCAGCATCATCACTTTGACAGCTTGCAGTAATCAAAAAAGTGATGTTATTGGCGTTAAATCAAATGGAGAATATTATGCCATTGACCATGCCGCAAAAGATGCTGCCATAAAGAATGATGGAAAAGACAAAATGGCGTGTTCTTACAGAAAGAAAACAGGCTCTCACTTAAAAGTAAGACGCTGTACCACGAAATCACAGCTCGAGAAAGACCGCAAAAACGCCCGTGAGATATTGGATGAGAATCAAATCAGACACACACGCACCAGAGTGAGCCAAAGTAATGGTTGAATATGACACCCACTCCAAGATTTCAACGCTTTTGGTGTAATCACTAGAAAACCCACATGCTTAGGTATGCTAACAAAACACTACAGCTTGCAATTTTATCCACGCACATTTTAGATGTGTTTCTTTAACTTTAACCAACTATTAAAATAACCCGTGGTGCATTTAGGAAAAGTGTTAAAAAAATAAGTTACTCATGAGCCATTAGGCTGTATATTTAAGGTTCCGAAATCTAAAATATATAACAACATGAGTAACTTAGAACGCAGTTATACC
>JAUIHY010000155.1 GCA_030432115.1 Gammaproteobacteria bacterium
GAAGCGGTTGAATATGCCCATCAAAATTTGGTGATTCATGGAGACATCAAGCCTGACAATATTTTGGTGAATTTGGAGGGTCATATCAAACTGCTTGATTTTGGCATCGCCCGCTCAATGGATGACAGAAAGAACAGCAATATTTTGTTTCGATTCACCCCTGGCTTTGCCTCCCCAGAACAAAAGCGAGGCCAGGCCATCACCACAGGATCCGATGTTTACAGCTTGGCAGCGACGACGCTGAGCTTGATGGGCTTTGATGTGGAGAATATGGTTTCACAAGCCGCAGGGAAAGCTGAAGCAAGTGATGTGATGCAATCGTCACATCACAACCCTTTGTTCAGTAGCTTGTCATCAACCATGCAAGGTGAACTAAAGGCCATCCTGCAGAAAGCTTTACAAAGAAACCCACAAAGTCGTTACAAGAGCGTTTCTGAATTCAAGCGTGATTTACAGGCTTGTTTGCGTGGAGGGTTTGTTGACAGTTATTCCACATCTCGGTGGTACAGAGGTAAAAAAACGCTGCAAAACAACGCCTTGGCATTCATGGTGGCTGGGCTGGGGTTTGTGGGCACCTTGTCTTTTGCCCTGTACGCCAACCACCAATCAGAATTGGCCCGTCAAGAAGCAGAAAAAGCCCAATGGACTTCTGATTTTTTGGCCAGTATTTTTGATCAAGCAGACCCTGTAAAAAACCAAGCGATGCCAATCACTGCCAATGACATGGTGCAATTGGCATCTGATCAAATTTTAAGTGACACAGGTGTCTCTGTTGAATTAAGAATGGATGCTTTGCCTTTACTCCGTGATATTCAGGAAAAACTGGGTCAATTTGAAGCCGCCGAATTGCTGAACAATGAATATATGGCACTGTTGGAGTCAACAGGAAGACCTGTTCATCAATTGGCAGAAGCCCATGTCATGTCAGGATTAAATAAAAGTGCCCAAGACAAAATTGAAGCATCAAAAGAAGCTTTGCAAAAGGCCATGGCGTTATCTCCGCTGGATAACCCCATCCAACCTGTGGCCATTGATTCAAGGCTCTCCATGGCCAACACCTTAAAGCGTTTGAATGAATTATCTGAAGCCAATGCGTTGGTGAATCAAGTACTGACCAAATCTTCCGAAATTAAAAGTTTAGATCAAGCTGACTATTTATTGGCCAAGGCCCACGTCATCAAATCCAGTGTGGCGATTTTGCAAAACAACTTCGAATTGGCAAAACAAGAATTAGAGCGGTCAAAAAGTTACGCCTCACGTTTGACAGACGAATTTGATTTAAAGGCCTATGTGTTGGGCACGGAATCTGAATGGTATTATGCCCAAGGTGACTCCCTTGGAGCAGCCAAGATTGATGAACAATTGGTCGTTATGTATGAGAAACAATATGGCATAGAACACTCTTATACCATTGATCGATTGGCTCGCTGGGCTGTGGCCTTGTCGTCGTCAGGTCAGATGGATGAAGCCATCACAGTATATAAACAAGTGATCGAACACAGCAAAAATCTGCCAACTTCCATGCACAACTTACCATCAGCTTATATGAATTTAGGAACGGCATATTACCGCAAAGGAGCCTATGAGGTGGCGATTGATCAATACATGAAAGCAAAATCCCTGTGGCCCAACCTCAACCCAAGAATGCCCTTTTATGAAGCATCAACGGCCGTCAGAATGGCGCAAACCTATTTTGAATTGGGGGATTTGACCGACTCTGAACAGCAATTCGAAAGTGCTTTCAAGTTTTTGTTGGAAGTGGTGGATGAGCAGCACCCCGTTTATCAAACTTTTCAACTAAGGCAGCTGCCCTTGCTTTTGGCACAAGAAAAACTAGATCAAGTTGAAGCCATCGCCGTGCCCATGTACCAGTCTTACCTTGATCAACTGGGTTTGTCATCTAAAAAGACAGCGTTGGCAGGTTTGTATTTGGCCGAATGGAAGGCGAAAAAAGGGATGACAGCGGAGGCCAATACATTGGCCCAGCAATCATTACTTGTTTTTGATACAGAGGACAACAGAAAAGCCTACCAGAAAGAAATCAAAGCGGCACAGTCTTTGCTCAAATGATGACATTGAAAACGAATTTCCTGGGTGATGAATGACTGACTTTTCCCTGGCATGCATGACTGACCAGTTGAAACGGTTGATTGAGCAAGATTCACTCAGGCTCAAGGCGTTAACAAGTGTGCATCATTTAAATTTACCTGAAGGCTATATTGCTGCGGGCTTTGTTCGCAACCTCGTTTGGGATTTCTTGCACAATAAATGTGATCCCACGCCATTGAATGATGTGGACGTGATTTATTATGATGACCAAGAAGCAGACAAAGGGCAACACCTATATTATGAAAGTCGGTTGAATAACTTGATGCCAGAAGTGAAATGGCAGGTTCGAAATCAAGCGATGATGCATCTGCGCAATGACGACAGGCCTTATGTTAATGTCATTGATGCCATGGGGTTTTGGCCGGAAAAAGAAACAGCTGTGGCGGTTCGACTATTAGACCATGGCCGATTGGAATGCGTGTCTGCTTTTGGTTTTGAATCATTGTTTGATTTGAAATTGACCCACAATCCCAGGCGATCAAAGGCCTTATTTGATGTGCGCATAAAATCCAAAGCGTGGTTCGTGCATTGGCCGTTGTTGCAAGTTGTTAATTCAAAATGATGTTTCGGAAACAACTTGAAGCGAAATGGATTTGACTTCGTTGTGATGTTTATAATCAATAATTATGAACCACTGAGCGGGGTTGGCGGTCTCATTATATTCTGAATCAGGAACACCAATGAAACGCAGACAATTCAATCAATCACTGCTTTGTTCCGTTTTGTTTTTGCCTCAATGGGCACAGGCACAAACCGTTCCAACACGCTTTCTCAAAACCATTCCGTCCTCGGGTGAACGGATTCCAGCAGTGGGTATGGGGACTTGGCTCACTTTTGATCGCAACCCAAAACAAGATGATTTGAGGATGCAACTGGAGGTGTTGAGGGCTTTCTTTGCCGCTGGTGGTGGCATGATCGATTCGTCTCCGATGTATGGCTATGCACAAAAAGTGTTGGGTCTTTTGTTGCCGAAAATTAATGACAAAGCGTTGTTTTCCGCAACCAAGGTATGGGTGCCGAGTCAATCTGTAGGCGTCAGCCAAATGAAAGAGTCCATGAATTTATGGGGCTTGCCCAATATGGATTTGATGATGGTGCATAATTTGGTCAGTTGGCGTGAGCATTTGGAAACTTTGAAGGTGTGGAAAAGTGAAGGAAAGGTCAAATACATTGGCGTCACCACTTCACATGGTCGCAGGCATGGTGAATTGAAAAAAATCATGCAGACTCAGCAGATTGATTTTGTCCAGCTCACTTACAATCTGGCAGAACGGGCAGCAGAAAAAGAGTTGCTGCCTTTGGCACAAGACAATGGCATCGCGGTGATCATCAATCGCCCTTTTCAAACCGGTGCCATCTTTCAAAAAGTGAAGCATCAGCCTTTACCTCAATTAGCCAAAGAAATGTCCTGTGATTCTTGGGCTGCATTTTTTCTGAAGTTTGTGATTTCTCATCCGTCGGTGACCTGCGCCATACCTGCCACCAGTCAAGCCAGTCACATGAAAGAAAATATGGCGGCCTTACTGGGCCCACAACCCGATGTCCAGCAACGGCTGGCCATGGTAAAAATATTTGATACATTGCTTTAAAATATTAGAAAATGCTAATGTATGTTGTTTAAAAAACTGCTAAGATGTCGCTTTCACAAAAACTGGCCTCAAGCCAAAGCCAAGCAGTCGTATGAGCAACAAAGACAACAGCCTAAAACCTGAAAGTTTACGCCAGGCCATCATTGGTGTGGATGCACCGTTTTGTACCCCTTTTGGTCAGCGTTTGATGACCTATTGTGATTACACGGCCTCAGGCAGAACGCTGACATTCATCGAAAAATATTTGATGAAATTACAGCGCAATTACGCCAACACCCACACCGAAGATGACATGACAGGTCGCTCCATGACCAAGTTATTGCACGATGCCGAAGACCGCATCAAAAAATCTTTGGGCGCTAATGACGATGATCGAATCATCTGTGTTGGCACTGGCGCCACTGGTGCCATCACCAAATTACAACAAATCTTGGGTACATTTTTACCGCCGGCCACCCGAAATCAAATAGAGTCCTCGGCTGACTGTGATTTAGAAAAAATCAAATCACAGTCGCCCGTTATCTTTGTTGGACCATATGAACATCACTCAAATGAAATTTCTTGGCGTGATGGCCTGTGTGAAGTGGTGGAATTGGACTTGGCTGCCGATGGTCATGCCGATATGGCGCAGCTTGAGCGTCACTTAAAGATGGACAAGTACAAAGACCGTTTGAAAATAGGTTCTTTTTCAGCCGCGTCGAATGTGACAGGCTTGATTTCCAAGACCAAAGAGCTGGCCACCATGATGCACCAATACGGTGGTTTGGTGTTTTTTGATTATGCTGCATCGGGTCCTTATGTAGATATTGACATGCACCCACCAGAGGCAATGGCCCACATTGATGCCTTGGTGCTGTCGCCGCATAAATTTTTGGGAGGTCCAGGTTCTACCGGCGTTTTGGTGTTCAACAAAAGCATCTACAATGCCAGTTTGAATCCCACCGTTTCAGGTGGCGGTACGGTCAGTTATGTGGCGCGCCATGACCATGACTTTGTTGATGACATCGAAGAACGTGAAAAAGCGGGCACGCCAGGTGTCCTGCAAATCTTACGTGCGGCTTTGTGTTTTGAGGTCAAAGACCACGTCGGAGCGAAACAAATTCACAGCTTGGAGCAGCAGTGGTTGGACAAAGCCTTCGATGCTTGGCAAAACCACCCGCGCATCGAAATTTTGGGCGACCAAGACCCAAAAAATCGTGTCGGCATCGTTTCATTCAATATCAAAACTGCCTCAGGTAAATACCTGCATCCCAAATTCATCACCGTACTGCTGAATGACTTGTTCGGCATCCAATCGCGTGCCGGTTGTTCCTGTGCAGGCCCCTACGGTCATCAACTGCTGGGCATTGACGAAGAAACATCAGAACAATACCGCGCCTTGATCCAACAAGGCTACCACGGCATCAAACCTGGCTGGTGTCGCGTTGGATTCCACTATGTGATGGACGAACCCGAAGTCGATTACATTATTGATTGTGTTAAATTCATCGCCGACAACGGTGCAGAGTTTTTACCGTGGTATAAATTCTGCCTTAAACAAGCCAGTTGGCAGCACATCAAAGACGACGGCTCATGCCCTGAATTGTCGCTGGATGAAGCCTTCAAGCTGGAACTCGACAACCCGCAACCCTTGTCACCCCTGCTAAGAACGTCTTTGTATCAACAGTTCTTGCAAGAAGCCGAACGCCTCAAAGCCGAAGCCAAAACGCTTCCTGTCAGAGAAACCCAGCATTTACCTGAAATTGAGCATCTGAATCAGTTTATTGTTTGATGCTTTCATCTTTACAGCATAAGAAAATTTTTTATTGAGAGTTTGCACAAATTCCCCTCTTGAGAGGGGATTCAGGGGTGTGTATTTCCCGAAGGGAACTTCCAAAGTGCTGAATTATTTTGCTGAAAGTCGTCAATACAATGTTAAAGGTGCTTATTGTCTTTATT
>JAUIHY010000156.1 GCA_030432115.1 Gammaproteobacteria bacterium
CTCCAGCCCCAAATACCAATACATCAGAACGTTGCCAGGGCCATGCACAAATATTCCGAGCGTGCGCGTCACTGCCATGCTGAGCAGAACGAGTATCACGATAACCAGGCAAGCACGCAGTTGTTGAATGGCGTATAGGTAAAAAAGCGCCAGACCGACAGCCACTGTCATGCCTCCATAAGTTGCACGAAAGTCAATCAATGCAGAAACGCTTTCTGGTTCGGAACCAGTAACCAACAGCGCAATGCCCGCCGGCATTAAACTAAAAGCCAGCCCGTAAACAAGGAAAAACCCTGCTGCCAAAAAAATCACAAATCGTTCTAAATTCATTTTCTTTCCTCAACCGAACAAGTGTCACCGAAATACACCAACGGCTCATAACGCAGCGACTTCATAGCAAAACGCCTTTGTGGAGTCGCCCCCTACAAAACTTTTAATTCATCACTTTATCATAAACAAAATACTCGACTACTTTTTGGTGTTAGCCGGTAGTGCGCCAATGGATGCAAGGATGTCTCGGGTGATTGCCTCTCTTTTATACAAGTCCTCCCAACTGTTGGGTGTGTCTATATTCAATGCAAAGAAGACAGGGCCTGAATGCCACTCTACCCAACCGACCCACCAGCCGTAACGGCCTTGCCAGCCAGTTTTTGCACGCAATATCCATTCTTTTTCGGCTTCAACTGTCATGATGTCTTTGACAAGACGTTGATGCTCAGTCTTGAACGGCAAGTCATTGTGGTACAGCTTTTTTAACAAATTCACCTGTTCTACTGCAGAGACAGTAAGCTGTCCTTCGACCCAATATGCACCGCTGCTGGTACTCGGATCCATATTCCCATAGCTGATTCTGTTGAGGTAGGAACGCGACTTTTCCTCACCCAAGGCTTTGGCAAACGTTTCATACACCCAGAGTGCAGAATGCCTCATGGCTGAGCGCAAGTTTTGATCTTGATTGTGCGGCTCATAACTTCTTATGACACCGTCCCAAGGAAAAATCTGAAACTCGTCTTTAACCACGCCAGCATCAAGCGCAAAAAGCGTGTGCGGAATTTTGAACGTTGAGGCGGGAGAAAAACGCTTGCTCGCTCGCGCGCTGTTATAAACGCTCACTTTATTGCTGACACCACGACCATCATCAATAACAATCGTCCCTGTTGCATTATGTTTATCAAAAAATGTTTTCCACTCAAGTCTTTCAACCATTTCATCCTCGGCAGCAGACACCGAAACAAAGGCGAAGAGAATTAAAAAGAAAATTGCGTATCTATTAATCATGTGTTGTCCATGCGAGATTTAAACCAAATTATATTGCAAACCTAAGGTGCAAGGTTTATGGCTTTGAAAAACTTACTTGAATAAAAAAACCAATCATTGTTTACCATAAATCCAGTCCAGTCCTTGAATTAAAGTGGTAGGAAACGCTGTGGCATGTCTGGCGCCATCAATGACGCGAAACTCAAGAGCAGTGTGTTCACCCGCTTGCGTTTTGATTTTTTTTGCCAACTGTTGAGCACCAGCAACCATGTCTTCTTTTGATCCAAATTTGGGTTGTTCTAAACTCCCCACTGATACATAGACTTTGATGGGTAACTCAGATTTTGTCACCTTTGAATCCAGTATCATATTGTCATCAAACCACACGGATGGGCTACCTAAAACATAACTGTCAAACATGTTTGGGTGCGCAAACAGCAAATAAGCGCCAAATAAACCGCCCAGTGAGTTACCAACAAATGTGCGCTTTGATGGTTTTGTTCTGTAGTTTCCCTCGATGTATGGAAAGACGGTTTCACGAATGAATTGAGCATGCCCTTGTGCCTGGCCCGTTGTCATTTTCCAGCTTGTGGCTTTGAAAGGTGTATAGTCTCTCACTCGACTGGATGCACCTTTTGAACCTTTGGAATAAGACACCCCAACAATGATTGCTTCTTCCATTGCACCACTGTTCATGGGAAATCGGGTTGCACCTGATGTAATTTGGAAGCTGTACCACGCATCCATCAAGTAAATGACCGGATAGCTTTTGTTCTTTTCTGTTTCGTATGAACGCGGCAGTTTGATGAATAATGGGTAAACCCGCTCAGTTAATGGCTCAGCCAGCTCAACAACTTGACTTCTTGGTATTACAAGGCCATCACCAGTGAAGCCAAAAGTGCTAAAAAATAAAAAAATAAAACATACAGTTTTTTTCACTTAAATTTCCTGTGTACAAATTATTTTGCGGTGTGATTTTAGAGGTCAAAAAGCCAGAAATGTACCCGTCAGTGATACGTTACCATGTGCTTTGCTCAATTTCTTCCAGGTCTTCACCACAGAATGGACAATATTTTATCAGTAAGTGATGAGAACACATTTGGGAACTTTTTTCACCTTGGTAGCCGCTTTCGATATCAATCTCGTCTGCCAATTGCCATTGAGAAAGCACCCAGCCCCACTCTTCTTGATTAATTTTCTCATAGCGAATTTCAGCATCATGATACTGGTTTTGCTCACAGTTATGCATTAATTCTTTTTTACTCATCGGATTGGTAACTAGTCATTTAACAAGGTCTTTAAATCAATATTTCGCCATAAAATACATGGGTTATACACAAGAAACGTAGGGTGGGCGGAGCCCACCCTACCAATCATTGGATGTTTTTAAAAGGGTGATGAGATACCTCGGTTCGCTTTGGCTCACTCGGTATGACGATGATGTTTTTCAATTCCTTATATTCCCATTGAGTGAGGAAAAGCCTCAAGGTACAAGGCAGGGACAAGCCCGGCCATTACGATTACTTGCATTGGCCTTAATCCTGAGGTGGCTGTTTTTTAACAAACTCGATGTTTTTCACTCGGCCTGCATCCAAATGAAATCCTATCATTTGACCGTCCTGCCGATAAAAATTGGCCACTGTGGTGAGCAGTGTCAATTGATTTGGGCCTGCTACTGAGACTTCGATTGGTGTGTTTTCGCTCACTTTCAGGTAGATACTGCCTTCACTCACATACAATTGGTAATAAACCCTTAATTCTTCGCTGTAGTAGATGCCGCTGAATTCGTTAATATCAACTTCAGACACATCGACGGGTTCTATGCGTTTCCACATTGAATCACCACCGCCTTGCGATACTTTCATTAATTGTGGTTGATCATCTTCGACTTCGGTAAACGTGAATATGATGGCATCATCGCCTTCGATTTGGTACGTGTTACTCTTTCCAGCAACCGCGACCAAATCGTATTCTTTTTGGTTCCACATTTGATAACCGTGCAACTGACCATCAACAACAGTGATTTCCAGCACAATGCCCGGGTCGACTTCATACTGACCGACGATTTGTTGCTGTGTGAGTGCTTTTTCTTTGTTGGCTTCTTTATCGGCATTAGTAGATTCACTGCTGGTATCATTGGCGCTTTCTTTTTCAGGTTTAAAAGCCTTTGCCAAATAAATATCCGCCACTTGATACGCCATGTTGGTGGGGTTGGCGTCACTTCGGTTGGCAAAGACGGCCACAGTAAATTTTTGCTCAGGGAAACGCAACAGTTCAGCCCTGAAGCCAACAAATGCGCCACCGTGGCTTACGGTGTTCAGTCCTTTATATTCGCCAATCAATAAACCGCTGGCATAATCAAGGGCTTCACCGTTGTTCAATACACCGACTTCGGTCATGGTTTTCCAGAATGAAGCTGAGAGTACATCTGATTGGTAAAAAGCATCGTCCCAAATTTTGATGTCGTTGATGGTGGTGAAAATGCCACCGTCACCGATCATTTCCAAATTCGTCATGCTGATTTCAAAAACGCCTGCTTTTGAACTGGGCGCATAGCCTGATGCTCGGTTTTTCACCACTTGTTTGTGGTTGTTATGAAAGTGTGTGTTGTTCATGCCCAAGGGTTTGAACAATTCTTTTTCAGCAAAAGCGGCCATGTCCATGCCAGCCACTTGTTGGACAATTTGACCCAACAGCCAATAGCCAGAATTACTGTACAAATGCTCATCACCGGGTATGAAGTTTAAGGCCTTCTGCGCCGACAACAACTTCATGACATCCTCGTCAGTGTAGTAATCTTCATCACCTAGGCCTTTTAGATAGGACAGCGTCAAATAATCCCTGACACCGCTGGTGTGGTGTAACAATTGTTTCACCGTGATGTTGTTCATGTGATCAGGAAGGCCTGAGAAAAATGCACCCAAGCCATTATCCAAACTGAGTTTGCCTTGTTCGCTTAATAATACGATGCAGGCCGCAGTGAATTGCTTGGAAGTCGAGCCAATGCGAAATACGCTGTTTTCGTCATTGGGTATGTCATATTCCAAATTGGCCATGCCATAGCCACGCGCATAAACCACTTTCCCGTCTTTGAATACCCCGACACCCGCGCCAGGTGAAGTGCTGTTGTCCCAATTAGCAAAAACCGCATCTACGGCTTTTTGTTCAGCGGTTTTTTGTTCATCAGTTTTTTCGGCCAATGAAGTGGATGAAAAGACTATCAAAGACAAAACAATTAAACGTAAGCCAAATAAATGCATCATTCTTGTATTCCAAAGCAATAAAGCTATGATTTTACAACATATGTTTTGAGCGTTTCGATATGAATTTTATTTACGCCAAAGCAGGAAGATAATGACACGTTTTATATTCTAAATAAGTAAAGGTTCTGGTCTAAATTGCTGAACGGCTTGGTGACATGATAATCCAAGCCTGTTTTCAAGTGACCATACTATTTATTGAGATTAGCTATATTAATAGCGTAGTAACATGAACGATTGCGAACCATCCTTGTTTAGGGTCCGCCTAACATCGTGAGCGTATGTTTAAGTATTGTTACACCTATTGCTTATTGCTCATTAGTTGGAAAAATCGCTGTCAGTTTATAGCTAAATACATGCTTACCGGACACACTGCATGTCGTTTCGCTATACAAGCGAGAACTATTAATTGGTTGGACAGCAAAAATAAAGTACTGAGGGTTAAAGAAGTGACCCTCCTCTCCATCCACTGAAAATGAGTATGAGCCCTTATCAACGTTATCCGCAATCACCTCATCAGGATTGCCTTCGTTCAACATTGCGGAGGATTCATACTCACACTCAATAATTGTATCTTTTGTATTTCCTGAGTAATCAAATTGAAATCCGTGCCAAGTGCATGCCTTTTCCTCTCCATTCCACGTGCATCTTCCCTGTCCAGTTATATGTATTTCTTCTGTTTCATGACAAATCCATCCAAAGGTTTTTGAATCGGTGCAAGCAAGACCTGACTTGAAATTCGAAATATCTAGCCCCATCGCATGCGAGCTTGCTAAAACTAAAACAAATCCAAATAGTGTTTTCATATTTTCCCTAAAGACATAACAACTTATTAAAAAATGCATCTTAACCGTTTATTGACAAGATATGTGGTGAAATATTAAGGAGGTTGCACATTCAATACCATACTCAAGGAGCGCCAGCGGCTCGCTGACATAGACATATTTCAACATAGGAATGTCTTCAGTTAACTTTCCTTTCCTATGTAGTATCGAGATTCCTGCACTCGCTAAAGCTCGGCTGGAATGACGTGTGTAGCAGACTTATGTTGGGATGGCGTGAGTAGCAGATTTATGCTGGAATGATGTATGTAGCAGGCTCATGTTCACATTG
>JAUIHY010000157.1 GCA_030432115.1 Gammaproteobacteria bacterium
TCAAAGGCTTCGCTGCCAGAATACTGGCAAAACTCACCGCATTGACGACAATACAGTGGATAAATTACCTAGAAAACAGAAATATTAACAATCTAAAAATCAAAATCGCCTAAATGCACCACGGGTGTATTGTAATAAAAATGTATTGCATTAACAAGTCAGGATCAATGCCCAGGTATTACTCCCCATTGATGCGCAATGAGGGTAAGCGAAGGTTAAAATATATGGAGGCCAGTCTGATGATAATGATAGCGCTTATGGCAATGGCGTTGATCATAAATTCATTCATAGGTAATTTGCTTAAAGTTAAAAAAAGCACCACACCGACCAAAGCAGACACTGAATACAGGGTTTCTGTGGGCCTAAAAATATATGGAACTTCATTAGAGAGCACATCCCTGATGACGCCGCCTAATACACCAGTGAACAAAGCCATCAAAACGATAATGATGGTGGAATCATGGTATTGACTGGCAATTTCTGCACCGAGGATGGTAAAGAAGGCAAGGCCTATGGCATCAAACAGGCGCAAAGATTTATGCGGTGGTTTGAAGTATTTTAGGTAGATAATGGTAAAACATGTGGCAGCAATAGACACCCAGATGTTGATGGGTTCGGCTATCCAAAAAACCGTTCGATTGAGAATGATGTCACGAAAAGTGCCTCCACCTAAAGCGGTGGCCAATGACAAAGCTGCTGCGCCTACCCAGTCCAGTTGCATTCGCGCAGCAACAATGGCGCCACTGACGGCACAAACAAATACAGCAGCAAAATAAACATAATCAATCATCATCATTGGCTTATCCAGGTCATGTATCAAAAAGCGTATTGTGCTGACATTCAACTGCGCTTGCAATGCCTTTGTCATTTAACTATAATGAGAATCATTCTCAATTGAGTTCAATTTATGTTGAAAACATTCACTTTTGCCATCATGCATTTTTCCATCGCATTTTTGGTTGTTTACGCTTTAACAGGTAATTTCATCATTGGTGGTGTGGTGGCTTTGGTTGAGCCTGCAGTTAATACCGTTGGTTTTTACTTTCATGAAAAAATTTGGCAACGATTTGAACGCCCAAAGCGATCAATCCTTCTGAATTGAGCTGAACACCCAGTAAACATGCCTTTTAGCAGTTGTAACCCCAGGGTGATTGGTAGAAAATAGCGATTCAATCCAATGGAACTTAGGCAATACGACTGCCATGAATTTACCTTTTTATATTGGCCTCCGATACACGCGGGCCAAACGACAGAACCATTTTATTTCTTTTATCTCATTGATTTCCATGGGTGGCATTGCCTTGGGAGTGATGACCGTGATTGTGGTCATTTCTGTGATGAATGGATTCAACAAAGAATTTCAAGAGCGGATGCTGAGCACCGTTTCTCATGCCACCATCTCGGCCTATACGGGGGATCGACTCAATGACTGGCAAGCCACTGTTGATCAAGTGAAGCACCAACCCAGGGTGTTGGGTGCCGCCCCATACATTCGAACCGAGGGTATGTTGCAAGGCGCACAAGTTGAAGGAGCTGTCGTACAAGGCATTTCGCCGGCGCTGGAAACTTCGGTAACAGGCTTTCAAGATGCCATGCGATATGGTGTGATGGATGATTTACAAGCTGGAGAATTTAACATCATACTTGGGGTTGATTTGGCTGCCCATTTGGGCGTGGGACCAGGTGATAAAGTCACTTTATACGTGCCTGAATTTCGCACCACTGCAGTGGGTGTGACACCGCGTTTGAAGCGCTTCACGGTGTCTGGCATTTTCGAGGTGGGCATGTATGAATATGACTTTAAATTGGCCTTGGTGCACATCAATGACATACAAAAACTGTTGCGCATGCCTGAAGGCTCAGCCGAAGGTGTTCGTTTGAAGGTCGATGATTTGATGCAAGCACATGTGATAGCCCGAGAGATCGGTCAAAACTTAGATGGTTTCTTGAAGATCCGTGATTGGACACAGGCCCATGTGAACTTTTTTAAAGCCACACGGACAGAACGCATGGTGATGTTCATTATTTTATCCATGATTGTGGCCGTTGCAGCATTTAATATTTTATCGACCTTGGTGATGTTGGTGACCGAGAAGCAATCCGATGTGGCGATATTACGTACTTTAGGCTTGTCAGGTGGCAGTATCATGCTGATATTCATGATTTCAGGGACTTTGATTGGCTTGATAGGAACCTTGTTGGGTTTGGTAGCGGGCATCGTGGTTTCATTGAACATCAACAGCATCATGCAGACACTCGAATCATGGTTTAATACTGAGTTTTTGTCCAAGGAAGTGTATTACATCACCGAAATATCAGCCGATTTGCAGCAAAACGATGTACTGATGATTGTTGGTATCGCTTTTGCCATGTCGGTTTTATCCACTTTATACCCTGCTTGGCGGGCGGCCAGGGTTCACCCTGCGGAGGCATTGCGTCATGAATGATGTGGTATTAGCGTGTCATCAATTGGCCAAAACATACCAGGATGGAGAACGCACGGTTGAGGTGTTCAACAATTTGAATTTCACCATCCAAGCGGGCGAGTCCGTGGCCATCATGGGCGCATCAGGTGCGGGAAAAAGCACTTTGATGCATTTATTGGGTGGGTTGGATCAAGCCAGTGGCGGCCAAATCCTGCTAAAAGGGAAGGACTTGTCTCAGCTCAGTGCCAACAAGCGCGGACAACTGCGCAATCAACATTTGGGTTTTGTTTACCAGTTTCATCATTTATTGCCTGAGTTTTCTGCCTTGGAAAATGTCATGATGCCCTTGTTGATTGGCAAAAGTGGTAAAAATGAGGCCAAACAAAAAGCCACAGCTGTTTTGGAACAGGTGGGTTTGGCCGAAAGGTTAACGCATCGACCAGCACAATTATCAGGCGGTGAACGCCAAAGGGCAGCCATCGCCCGTGCCTTGGTGATGCAGCCAGATTGTATTTTGGCCGATGAGCCCACTGGAAATTTGGATGAAAAGACTGCACAGTCTGTGATGGACATGCTGTTGGCGCTGAACAAAGCGAACAACACGGCGTTGGTGTTGGTCACTCATGACATGGCCATTGCCCAACAAATGCAACACATTTATGAACTGAGAATGGGGGATTTGCACCAATACCAGGAGGAATAAACAACCGCCATTTATTGGCCTTTGCTTTCGGTGTGCTGCATGTTTGGTGGATACCTAACTGGACTTGGGCCTGGGCTTGTTTGTCATGCTATTTTTTGTTGTCGCTGTTGGTCTCTTGGCGTGGGCGCAAATGGCAAACAATACCTTTTTGTGCCATGCTTGGCTTGGTTTGGGTGCTGTGGGCAGTCGATAAACAACAAGCAAATCAACTGAGTGAAGCAGTAAAAGACCAAACCATTTCTGTTGTGGTCAATGGACTGGTCAAAAGCACCGCAGAACGTCATCAAATTGTGGCAAATGACACCAAGTCCAATCACAAATACCTATTGAATTTATACAGCGAACAACCCGTGCCTTGGCAATCGGGAGATGTGCTGACGGTTAAGGCCAACCTCAAACCACCCCATGGCACCTTGAATGACACAGGTTTTGATCGTGAGCGTTGGTTGTTTAGGCAAGGCATTTCGGCTGTGGGCACCATCAAGTCATGGCAAGCTGAACAATCAACAAGTAAGCACCCGATGCATGCAATCCACCGATGGCGTGCAGAGGTGGCCGACCAATGGCAAACGCTGATTGCAGACCCTGAAGTGAGGGCATTGTTGCTGGCCTTATCCGTCGGCGACAAGTCACAGTTTGACCGCGATGATTTCAAGCGATTTCAAGACACGGGCACGGCACATTTGATTGCCATATCGGGGTTGCACATTGGCATGATGGCATCGCTGGGTTATGGCCTTGGTTGGTTGTTGTTTGCGCTCTGGCCACAACAACAACTACCAAGGCCGCAGCTACAAGTCATTTGTGCTTGGGTTTTGGCGCTTTTTTATGCTTTGTTGGCGGGTTTGGCTTTGCCAACTTTACGGGCTTTGTTGATGCTGTCAGTGTACCTGTTGTTCAAACTGATAAAACGCCAAGCCTATGCTTGGGATGTTTGGTCTTTGAGTCTTTTTTTGATGCTGTTGTTTGACCCCTTGGGGGTGTTGGACTGGGGGCTGTTCATGTCATTTGGTGCGGTGGCAGTATTGATTTTGACCTTTCAAGGTGTGAAACATGACAGCCGCTGGTGGTTGTGGATCAAAGCGCAGTGGGTGTTGCTTTTGGGTTTGCTGCCTTTGCAATGGTTGATTCTGGGGCGCATCACTTGGGCAGCACCTTTGGTGAATTTTGTTGCCATCCCTTTGATGACAATTTTGGTGGTGCCTTTGTTGTTTTTGGTGATGCTGGGGCAATGGTTATTCGGCATGGTGCCTGATTTTTTGCTTAGCTGTTTGACGCTGCTGTGTCAGGGGTTTTATGCCTTTCTTGATGTGTTTCAGGCTTTTCCTGTCTTGTCTTTGGATGTGCCGAAATTGAACACTTGGCAATGGGCTTTGCTGCTGCTGGCTTTGCTGGTGATGTTGTTGCCCAAAGTGGTGCCGCAACGGGCTTGGGCTTTATTGTTATTGACACCTTTGTTTTTGGACTGGCAAACTCGGTTGCCTGAAGGGCATTTCAAAATCCAGTTGTTTGATGTCGGTCAGGGCTTGGCTATACATGTACAAACGCAGCGTCACCATTTGCTTTATGATGTGGGTGCCGCATATGACAGTGGCTTTAATTGGGCCGATGCGGTGGTTGTGCCTGGGTTGATGGCGCAGGGTGTTCGTCAGTTGGACGCGGTGGTGATATCACACCAAGACAATGACCATGCCGGTGGTTTACCCTATTTGATGCGGCAGATGGACATCGACAACGTATACGGCAGTTCAAACGATCAAACATTGTGTGTCAAGGGGCTACAGTGGCAATGGGATGGTGTTACCTTTGAAGTGCTCAGTCCGTATAATTTCACGCCTTACTTGAGAAACAACAGTTCATGCGTTTTGAAAATACATTCAACATTTGGTAGTATTTTATTGACTGGTGACATAGAGTCAGCAGTTGAATACAGGCTGGTGTCACAAAACCAAGAATTACACAGTGACGTGTTACTGATGCCACACCATGGCAGTAAAACGTCATCCACTGAAAATTTTATCCAAGCCGTATCACCGCAGTGGGTCATCAATTCATCAGGTAAACACAACCCTTTCAAGCACCCCAGCCCAGCGGTGATGTCGCGTTATGATGTACCCGTACTGGACACCCAAGATTTAGGGCAAATCAATTTGAGTACCTATCCTGAGTGGCACCACACCAGCATCAGAAAAACATCGCCTAAGCTTTGGCGCCGATAAATTAAGTGCAAACCTTCATTCCAGACAAGCACAACGAAAATACCCTATCGTCATTCCAGCCGAGCCCCGCGAGTGCAGGAATCTCGGGGTTTAATCTTGATTTTAGACTTCACAATTCAATGACAGCCGAACAGCTCGACATTTAAAAAATGCAATATAACCTCGATTTCAACGGATAATGATGCATTTATGCTTTTTAATCTCGAAAAATCAGTGATAAACATGCATGTATTGTTATTATGTGTCCAATACCTCCTTTAAAAATGTC
>JAUIHY010000158.1 GCA_030432115.1 Gammaproteobacteria bacterium
TCATCAAACGGTCCTGTTGTATCAAAGCCAATGATTCTATCGCATCATGAAAGCTTTCGGATATAATTCGCGCCATGAAAATTGAACAATTGTTAAAAGACCGCTCAGGATCACAATGTGAATTGTGTGGGGCCACTGAGGGCTTATCGGTTTATGAAGTGCAGCCAGTAGAACAAATAGACATTGAGTCTTGTGCCTATATTTGTGCCCACTGCCGCTCACAAATTGAAGACAAAGACAAAACAGAGGTCAATCATTGGCACTGTTTGAACGACAGCATGTGGTCCGAAGTGCCGGCGGTGCAGGTGATTGCTTGGCGCATGTTAGACCGCTTGAAAGCAGAAGGCTGGCCACAAGATTTGTTAGACATGATGTACATGGAAGATGATCGATTGACTTGGGCCAAAGCCGGTGCTGATGCCGATGATATGGGACATCGGGATTGTCACGGTGCACCATTGGCAGGGGGAGACACCGTAACCTTGGTCAAAGACCTTAAGGTCAAAGGTGCAGGTTTCACTGCCAAACAAGGCACGGCCGTGCGTAACATTGGCTTGCCTGCCGATGACCCCACCCACATTGAAGGAAAGGTCGAAGGTCAGCGGATCATGATTGTCACTAAATATGTGAAAAAATCACACTGAGTCATCTTCATCAATCCGAATTCTGAGGTCAACGGCGGTGATGCCTCCGCCTTGACCTGCATCATCAGCAATCAAGGGATTGATGTCCATTTCGATGATTTCGGGTAATATTTCGGTTAAGTGACTGATCTTTAAAATGATGTCTGTGAACAGTTCTAAATTGACACCTGGTTTTCTGCGCATGCCTTGAAGCAGCGGGAATGTTTTGAGGTTTTTCAGCCGGTATTGAATTTCCTCACGGTTGCAAGGACAAAGGCAGACTTTGATGTCTTTGATGACTTCAACAAAGATGCCACCCAAACCCATCAGCAACAAATGTCCAAAACCAGCTTCTCGGCTGATGCCAATGAATAATTCTGTGCCTTGGTACTGTTTTTGCAGCAGCACAGCTTCGGCATCTGGCAGTGCCATCATGTTTTTATAATGTGCATTGACCAGTTCTTCACTATGGATGTCCAAAGCCACACCGCCAACGTCTGATTTGTGAATCGGGCCAACAACTTTCATCACCACCGGATAGCCCAGTTGTTTGGCCGCATTCACTGCTGACTCAGCATCGTTGGCTGTATATTCATGGGCTCGAGGTATGCCCAATGTGTCTAAAATCAGGTTATTTTCTTTCACTGATAAATAACCGTTTTGGCCTCTTGGGGCGGTCAAGACTTGTCTGATTTTTTCACGGTCTATGTTGTGATTTGATTCATCATTTTGTGTCGGTTGTCCAGTGAAATAGGTTTCACACAAGGCTTTGCCCAACACCACTTCATCAGGAAAGTTGACATGTCCTTTGGACAAAAAATATTGGATTTCTTTCTGCGCATTGACCACCGAAGGCAGCACGGGGTAAATGGGCTTTTTACAAATGTCCATTTTGACGTTCAGCACCTTGTATACGTTTTCAACATCGAACAGACCCGGACTGCCAAAAACCACCACCATGGCATCAATGTGATCAAATTTATGTTCACAATAGTCAATGATGATGCCCAATTGTTCAGCCGTCCCAGTGGCCAGAAAGTCGATGGGATTTGATACCGAAGAACCAGAATACAAATATTCCAGCAAGTCATCCGCGACAGGTCCTTCTAAGCTGGGTACTTGCAAGCCGCCTTTTTCTAATGCATCGGTCAGCATCACTGCAGAACCACCGGCATGGGTAATCACGGCAATGTTTTTTCCAACCAGCTGTTTGTAAGAAAACACAGATGCCACTGAAATCAATTCATCACGAGAGCTGCAATAGACCACGCCCGCTTTGCGGAAAAGCGCACGCGTGGCCATGTCAGATGAGGCCATGGCACCGGTGTGGGAGCTGGCAGCGCGTGAGCCTGCGGCAGTGGCCCCTGATTTAATGGCAGCAATGCGACAACCCTTGTTGATTAATGAAGTGGCGTGTTTTAATAATTTTTGTGGTTTGCTGATGTTTTCCATATAAAGCAGGATGTTTTTGGAACCGCTTAGGGGATCAAAATGTTGGTCTAAATAGGCCAGAAAATCCTCAGTACCGATTTGTTTGCCATTGCCCACAGAATACACGCCAGAAAACCGCAGCCCCACTTGCATGCCGGCTTCCATCAGGAAAACAGCGGTGGCACCGGAACTTGAAATCAGCGTACAGCCCTGTTGTTTGTCTAATGTGGGTATGGGTGTGGTGAATACGCCTTGGTAATGTTCATTGATGATGCCGATGCAATTGGGACCTACCAAAGCTGTTTGGTAGCGATCGGCTGTGGCAATCATCTTTGCTTCTAAGGCAGCGCCTGCTTCATTCAATTCACCAAAGCCTGCTGAAATCACGATAAAGGCTTTGCATTGTTTTTGGCTGGCCAGTAATTCAATGGCTTGCGGGCAAGCTTGGGCGGGAATCGCTAAGATGGCCAAATCGACTTCAGGCAAATCATCCAAATCAGAAAAAGCCGTTAATCCTTGCACCTGAGCTTCGCGTTTGTTGACCACCATCAATTGGCCTTGAAAACTGCCTGTCATGAGGTTGTGCAGCAATTTGCCACCGGCTTTTCTCAGGTCATTAGAAGCACCAACCACAACAATGTTTTGTGGGTTGATGAGTTGCTTATTGATCATCTTAATGGACTGTTAAAAACCTTCATTATAGAAAGTGGAGCTGATATGCCATTGACACGAGTCAAGAATTGAAATTCAGCATGGGTATATCGATTCAATGATGCGATGCAATCTGGGTGCTCGGGAAATCAATGCTATTGTGTTGAAAATATTCGGTTATTAAATAAATGTATCAAAAAGGTAAGTTTATAGGGTGTAAAGCCTATAAAAATGAAATAAATATTGCAAATAAAAGAATGATTTGCTATCTTTTCAGAAACAGTTAGCAATTGAAACGATGGAAAACCAGTTAAAAAAAGCGGTTGTACAGATGCTTGTTCAAATATTTAGGCCTTTGGTTAAAGTGTTACTGAGGCTGAAAATACCTTTTAATGAGGTCAGTGATGTTTTGAAGTGGACTTATGTCGATGTGGCTCATGAGCATTTTGGTATTAAGAATAAACCACCAACCAAGTCTAGAATTTCTGTGATTACTGGGTTGTCTAGAACGCAGGTAGATAAGCAAATGAAATCAGGTCTGTTCAATGAAGAAACAGAGCAGTACAAATGGAATCGGGCGGTTAGGGTGCTCACAGGGTGGATTGAAAATAAATCTTATTTGGATCAGTACGGTAAAGCCAAAATCATTCCGCTAGAATCTGACAATGAGCCTGATTTTAAATCATTGGTTGAACAATATTCAGGTGGTTCAACTGTGCGGTCTATTTTGGACGACTTGTTGGATTCAGGTTCAGTTAAAGTAAAAAATAAAATGGTTGAGTTATTGAAACCCTACTACCTAACCGTCAATGATCCAGATGAAATTCAAAAGCTGAATTTTTTGGGCTTGTCTTCTCAATACCTGCTAGAAACCATTGAACATAACATCAAACCAGGTCAATCAGAGCCTCGGTTCCAGCGCATCGTGTTTCACGAGGAATTGCCCGTTTCCTTGGTCAATATTGCCGAATCATACGTTAGAGAAAAAAGCCAAAAGTTAGCCAATGAAGTGGATGAATACTTAGAGCACCTCATCAAATACGCCAATGATGATGGAAAAACAGTCCCTTATTTAGGGCTGGGACTTTATTACTACCAAAGTAACCTGTCAAAAGGCGAACAAACAATACCCAAATCAGGAGAAAAATCATGAAAAGACATATTAAATATTTATGGCTCTTTTTGATGCTGTTTGCAGCATCTGCCAATGGAGCAGAAAAAGGCCAAGGAGGTACAGGTGTATCAATCAATGACATCAGGCATTTTGACATTGATGAAAATACCATCATCAAAGAGGATGACCAAGTCATACCAGAAATACGGGGTCAGGGTGGCACAGGTTTTAAGGTCAGGTACCGTATAGAAAATGTTAATCAAGATATAACGGGTGGAACCGTTCAAGAAATCAATTTCATCAATACGCATAAGGGCCCTGTTACATCCTTAGACCCATTCAAAATATTTAATGTAGATGCACAACTGACCAGTGACACATTTTTTGATGATGGATTGATTTTTGAACAAATTGTTGTGGGGGATGAGTTGAAACTATCTGGTTTTGTTGATGCCAATTCATCATTGTTGGTGAGCAGAGTAGAGGCAGATGATGAGCCTTTGACTGAATGGAAACTGTCAGGGTTTGTTTCGGGCTTGTCAGCCACTCAATTTAACATCCAAAACCAAGTGGTCATGATAGGGAGTGCTGCAATTGATGATTGTGATATTGGATTAAGTAATGGCCTCTTTGTCGAAATAAAAGCCACACCTGACGCATCATTCATTCCAGGTTCTTCACTGAATACAGTGACTAAAATTGAGTGTAAACCTGAGGGCATTATTACATTGCCGGGGGATGTGATTCCAGTTGCCTTAGAAGGAATGGTTGATTCTGAAAACATTGATGCAAGTAATTCATTCACCATTTCTGGGCAACAAATTTTGGTGAATGCTTCCACAGTTTATGTCAATGGGGAAGTTGATGACATTGTGGTGGGTGTAAAAGTAGAAGTAGAAGGGCTGATGAATACCACAACATCGGTAATTGATGCATATAAGGTCAAATTTAAAGAAGTGAGGTTTAAGTTTGAAGAACCTGTTTTGCCTTCGGAAGTGAATACAGGGTCATTCATTACTTTATTTGGAAAAAATATTTACATGACACCACAGCTCCGTGATGAAGACGGTATCATGAATTCAGGGTTGCCAGCAGAAACTCAAGTCGAAGTGCGAGGCTATGCAGACAGCGAAGGTATTTTGTATGCAACTCGGGTCAGAGAACGCGGAAACCCAGACGCCTTAGATGTAAATGTAGATGGCATGGTTACTGCGATAAACAACCCTGAAATTGAGATATTTGGGGTCAAAGTAGACACAACTAGCAGCCTATTTTTAGATATCAATGGGCAACCCATCACAGCCAGTCAATTTTTTGCCCAAATTGACATTGGTACCGAATTGGAGGTTGATGATGCAGTGGTTAACGAATCCACTCAAGTGGTGTCTGGTGGCGTCATTCAAATTGATGAAAACGATGATTCGAGTCAAATAAATCAACCCAAACAAGGTGTGAATGAGGCATTGGGTGTGGGAACCATCACAGGTCGTCCTGATTCAATATTTTCTGATGGGTTTGAGTAAATTGAATGAATCCCTGTTGGCTCACAAGGATGTGAGCCATTTTTTAGGGCCTGTGGAATTGAACAGATGTTCACTGAATAACACAAGCAATGAATAGACCTCTATTAATTTCTCATGCAATTGAATGTATGAGTTTCAGATTAACGTCAAAACCAAGCGACGTTGATGCGGTTGGTCTCGATGTTCGCACAGGTAAATGCCTTGCCAAGTGCCTAAATTCAATTGCCCATTGGTCACAGGAATCATCAA
>JAUIHY010000159.1 GCA_030432115.1 Gammaproteobacteria bacterium
AAGTCCAATGTCGGAAAAATACTTCGTAAAGATTTAAGAGAATAATCAACGACATGAAAGCATTGGTCAAAAAATATGCCAAAGAAGGCATATGGATGGACGATGTCGAAATGCCCACCATGGGTCACAACGACGTCCTCATCAAAGTAGAAAAAACCGCCATTTGTGGCACCGACTTACACATTTATAAATGGGACGAATGGTCACAAAAAGTGATCCAACCCGGCCTCACAATTGGTCATGAATTCGTCGGCCACATTATTGAAATGGGCAGCGAGGTCAAAGGCTATGAAATCGGCCAACGAGTCAGCGCCGAAGGTCACATAGTCTGCGGCGTATGCCGCAACTGCCGCGCTGGCACCCAGCATTTATGCCCGAACACCCAAGGTATTGGCGTCAATCGAAACGGCGCTTTTGCTGAATACATTGCCATGCCGGTGCAAAACTTATGGCCAGTACCTGAAGAAATCCCTTCTAAACTGGCCGCTTTCTTTGACCCTTTCGGGAATGCGGCGCATTGTGCCTTGGAGTTTGACATGTTGGGTGAAGACGTGTTGATCACAGGTGCAGGTCCCATCGGCGTGATAGCTGCAGGGATTTGTAAACATGTGGGAGCGCGTCAAGTCGTGGTAACAGACGTTAATGATTACCGACTGGGACTGGCCAAAAACATGGGAGCCACCCGCACTGTCAATGTGACCAATGAAAAGATCAGCGATGTGATGAAAGAAATGAACATCACTGGCTTTGATTTGGGCATGGAAATGTCAGGCAACCCCATGGCATTCAATGACATGTTGGATAACATGTACTACGGTGGCAAAATCACCCTGCTGGGCATGCTGCCAGACCAAACCCAAATCAACTGGGACAACATCATTTTCAAAGGCCTGTCCATCAAAGGTGTGACGGGACGCAAAATGTATGAAACTTGGTATAAGATGACACAAATGCTACGCACCGGCTTTTCTTTAGAAAAAGCCCTTACCCATGAAATTCACATCGACGACTTCCAAGACGGCTTTGACCTGATGGCCGCAGGCCAATGTGGCAAAGTGGTTTGCAGCTGGACCTAAAACAACATGAAACAATACCAAGAAATCATTCAAGGCATCAAAGACGATGGCCTTTATAAAGCAGAACGCATCATCACCAGCCCACAGTCGGCCCATATTGAGCTGCCTGGCGGAAAAAAAGTGATTAATTTTTGCGCCAACAACTACCTCGGTCTGGCCGACCACCCTGAAATCATCAAGGCAGCCAAAAAAGCTTTGGATACCCATGGTTTTGGTATGGCTTCGGTACGCTTTATTTGTGGTACGCAAGATTTACACAAAACCTTAGAACAACGCATCAGCAGTTATTTTGGCACCGAAGACACCATTTTATACACCTCGTGTTTTGATGCCAATGGCGGTTTGTTCGAAACCATTTTAGACAAAGATGACGCGGTCATCAGCGATGAATTGAACCACGCCTCCATCATCGATGGCGTCCGTTTGTGTAAGGCACAAAGGCACCGCTATAAAAACAGTGACATGGTGGAACTGGAACAAATCCTCAAAGACACACAAGGCTGTAAACAGCGCTTGATTGTTACCGATGGCGTGTTCAGCATGGATGGTACCATTGCCCAATTAAAAGCCATCACCGACTTGGCAGCCCAGTACGATGCTTTGGTCGTGGTTGACGATTCTCATGCCACAGGCTTTATTGGCAAAACTGGCCGAGGTTCGGCTGAGTTGGAAGGTGTCTTGGATAAAATTGATGTCTTCACCTCCACCTTGGGCAAAGCCTTGGGCGGCGGTTCGGGCGGCTTCACCACAGGCAAAAAAGAAATCATTGAGTTACTGCGTCAGCGTTCAAGACCCTATTTGTTTTCTAACACCCTGCCCCCACCACTGGTTGCTGCCAGCATCAAGGTTTTCGACTTGATAGCAGACTCCACCGAGTTGCGCGACAAACTCGAGGAAAACACCCGTTATTTCCGCGAAGAAATTGTCAAAATGGGCTACACCGTATCAGGTGAAACCCACCCCATCACGCCCATCATGTTGGGTGATGCGAGGCTTGCCTCAGAAATGGCTGATCGTTTGTTGGAACTGGGTATTTATTGTATTGGCTTTTCGTTCCCAGTGGTTCCTAAAGGCAAAGCCAGAATTCGATTGCAAATCTCAGCGGCCCACTCGAAAAATGATTTGGACTTGGCTTTGGCTGCCTTCAAACAAGTCAAATCTGAGTTTTTGGATTAAGACACATGTCGGCACCAGAACAATTGCGCGTGCCCATTTTGGCCTACCACGCCAGCAACATCACAGGCAATGTGTATCAGCTCAATGACCACATTGCCTTTGAAAATGACTTGTACACTCTGCACCACGCTGGATATCAAATCGTTCCATTGTTGTGGATTGCCCAATGGCTGCATGGTGAACGTGATTTGTCAGCTTTGGGTAATCGCATCATTGGCCTCAGTTGTGATGATGGCTTGGATTTGGACTATAAAAACGGCCGTTATTTTGACTTTGGACCACAGCGCAGTTTTTACCACATTCTGAAAGACTTTGTGGCTGATGTGGGCCAAATCAATCAACCCCATGCCCACTTAACCAGTTTTGTCATCGCTTGCCCAGAAGCACGAAAAAAAATAGATGATGTCTCGCTCAACAGTCACCAATTACTCAACCATGATTGGTGGCAAAGCGCAGCAAATGATGACTTGATGGCCATCGAAAACCATGGCTGGGATCACCGCCATCCAGACATTTACCCAACAGAACACGCCAATTTCATCAGCGTTGAAGACGAGGACACAGCAACAAAACAAGTCATTCAAGCCAAAAACTTGATTGAAAGACACATCCTCCCTCATAAAACCACCCAATTTGCTTACCCTTGGGGCCACACCAATGAATTCTTATTGAATGAATTCATGCCCAAACAAGCACAACAAGCGGGCATCACAGCCGCCTACACCTGCGGTGCTGAACACGTCACAGTAGATTGCAACCCTTACAGCATCCCTCGTTATGTTTGCGGATTCAATTGGAAAAGCCCAAAACAGTTATTGGCACTGATTGGCTAACACCTGTTTTGCGCAAGCGAACAGACAAGTTGTTCTTGGACTTTTATTACTTCAACCTTTGCGCCATTTTTTAAAGCCATGAATAACGACATTCAACCAAGCCAAAATGATCAAAGATCCGCCGACAGGTGTCAGCCATGAGAGGGATGTTTTGCCCCAAAATATCAACAACAACAAACCACCACAGAATAACAACACCCCCAAGGTCACCGAAAAAGCCGCCGATCGAATCCAGAAACTTTCTTGCAGTTGGCTTGATAACCACATCAGCATCAGTGCGTGCATCAACATATAAAACAAAGCGTGTTGAAACAAGGCCATATTTTTGGTACCTTGCTCCAAGCCCAAAGCATGATTCCCCAAAGCACCCAAAATCACCGCTGTCAGTCCATAGACAGCGGCAATTATGATATAAATACTTGATTGTTTAGGCATTGTCATCTTCTGATACCACAGACTCTGTTGCATCTTCTATGAAATCAAGCATGGATTTATTCAAAGCATCGAATTTGTAACTCGGAACTTTAAACATCCAGCCAGCATATTTTTCAGTGTTGATGGTGGTGTAATAATCAGCCGCATGTTGATACAGTTTTACTTCAACAAAACTGGCATCAGTCAATTGGTAATTGGCTGTCACTTTCAAAACTTTTTCAGATAATTCAAGCGGTAATGCTTGATCAATAGTGAATCGAGACAAACCACTGGCCAATTGAATCCAAGGCACATCCATCTTGGCTTGTTTACCCTCTGGAATGTTGAGCAGTTGCCAGTTGCCATCAGTGGCATTGCGGCTGATTTCGACAACGGCGTCGGTGCCATTATCAATCTGCACCCGCGCCACGTCTTCCGCGTCATGGTCCATCACCGTTTTTAATGCCCAATCTTCAGACATGAAAGCCACTTCATCGATGGCAGTAACCAGCCACGTCTGGTCCTCACCTGCCCGGCGCGCAAAACTGGCACCTGGTGCTGATGACTTTTTACCCAAATGCACTGACACCAAAACTTCGCCTCCAGTTTTTAAGGTCACTTTCAAATCATCATCGGCCAAGGACAATTGCTTGAAATTTTCAGGGTTGTTGGTTTTGGCTTCAACGGTTTCGGCAGAACGCAAAGCTTGGAGCATAGACATCATGGGCGCTGTATCGGCATAAAAACCGCCAGCGACGAACCATACCTGATCCTTTTTCTGCAAGCTCATGACTTCATTGCCTTTACTGATTTCGATTTCAGTTAAACCACCGATGAAATCATTTTGTAGTTCAGGCAACCAAAAACCACCCGCTTCGGAATCATCGGACGCGTTTTTATTGACTAAATAAAAAACAAAACCTGCCAATAACAGCAACAAACCTAATAAAGTTTTCATGTTATTGAACATAGCGACGCTCCTTTCTTTTTGAACGACGCCAGCCCGTCAAAACCACAATTATGGTCAGCAATATGGGTATCAAAGCAATATTAATGAACTTCAAACGACTGCCCAAAGCTTCGATGTCTTTGTTTAAATTGCGTTTCACTTCGCGCAGGTTTTTACGCACATTGAGTTTTTCTTGCTTGAAACGATTGATTTCTTTTTGTTGCTCAGCGCTCAAAATCAATTGGTTTTCCTGTCCTTTACTGCGTTGTAATTCATTCAACTTTTGCTCTGTTTCGCGCAAACGCTGCATCAATTGATTTTCCGTTTCTCGGTATTTTTGTTCACTGTCACGCTGAATTGTTTGCACTTTGTCAAATGGCCTTGTGGACGTACCACGGGCACGAATTTGAATCAAATCAACCGAACCGGTCATGTTGTCCATGACATTGGTGATGAACGCACCATTATCTGCAAAATGACTATAAATCTGACGACCAAAGAAATTTTGCGACCGAACCCACAAGCGATCAAACAACATATCAACATCTGCCACCACAACCACTTGAGGTTGGGCTTGAGTGCTGACGGCTTCCTGCCCTTCAAAACCTTCTGGGAAAGCCGTTTCAATGGCACCTTGCAACCGGCCTGCGATGATGTGTTGTTGGTCATCGGCTTTGAAATCATTCAACAGAGACGTGGGGTTGTAAAGCATCACCATGGGTTGTGCATCGGTCAACATCGATTCCTTAGATGATGACAACAAGGGTAACAAGCGATCGGCATCACCTGTTAAGCTGCCCGCCAAAGCGGTGTTCAATACTGACAATTCACTCATCACGATGTCATCATGGTTATAACCATCTGGTGTCCATGAATTGATGGCCAAATGCCTGATGGGTTGGCCTTGTGGCGATTGAATTTGCACCGATTGTTTGGCATCGACAACAATTTGGCTGGGATCAAAACCTATGCCCCATTTAGACAACAATTTTGCCAAATTGGATGAACGGTCGGCTTGTAATTGCGCCATGGGGTTTTGTGGGTCGGCTGGTACATCTTCTGATTGTGCCATGGGGTCAACGAATACCAATAAACGACCACCAGTCATGACATATTGATCTATGGCAAACAAAGT
>JAUIHY010000160.1 GCA_030432115.1 Gammaproteobacteria bacterium
GAAAAAACTCATAACATCACACAGTGGGTGCCAAAAGAACTGGGCATCAACCGCCCCAGAACCATTTTATGGTATCAAAACAAAGCCTACGTCGCTGCCTGGGGTAATGCCAATATCTTTGAACTGAACGCCAATGGCACCATCAATCGCATCATGTTTCCCACGGTCTCAGGACCTTCTGCCATGCTGATGGACGGACCTGATCACATGTTGATATCAAGCGATCGAAAAAACAGCATTTATCGCTACGGTTTCAAAAATGGGTCAGTCGAAGCTTTGATTCAACAGGATGATGAACATTTGGATGCCAGCACTTATGTGTACAGGCTCAAAAAGTAGGCCAATCACTGGCTAAGTTGCGCTTTCAAAATATCAGACTCAGCCCGATCAGTACGGGTTATCAAGACCTGATTTTCTAAGCGGTTCACACTGAGCGCTGATCCCACAGATGATGGCCTGTGTTGCGTAATCAATTCATGTGATTCAGCTTCAATATCATAGCGCCAGAGCCCCGCGTATTGCCCACTTTGATCATAATAAATGGATTGATTCACGGCTGTCCAAAGGTTGAATTTCTTGTGATTGAAATGTGCAATCAATAATTGCTCTTTTAAGGCTTTTCTGTTGAACCGATAAATGCCATCTTGATCTGACTTTGTGTAGACAAAATCTCCATTGGATAACACCATAAAACGACTCACACCCTCTACAGGCAAAGCCGTTTCGACCCCGTCTTTGAGTCGGAGTATTTGGCCTTTGTTATGCTTTGACTTTGACAATGCATACACCACATCCCCCCACAACAAAGCTTCTGAATTGGCTTGCTTGAATGGAATGACTTGGAATTCTTTTGTTTCTACGTTTATAACAAGCGACCCATACCCCTCGCTGTTATTGCTTGTTATAACCACCCTTTTGCCAGTCTCATCCCAATGTGGACGTGTCAATTTGGTTTTCGGTAAAGTCAACAGCAATTGCTCAATCCCTGTTTCCATATCGTAGAGCCAAATGGAACCTATATCTTGTCGATTACTTGAAAAAACAAATTTTTGGCCACCTGGAGAAAAAGCAGGGTTATTGTCATATTTAGTTGAATGTATCACTCGCGCCATGGATTGACTTTCTGTGTCGAACAGCCAAATATTGGCTTCATAACTGACTTCTTGATAAGTCATGATTTGATGCGCCATATCAAAAGAAGGGTGTTGCGCACCATTGGCACCCACCAACATGGCTTGTTTTTCATTGATGTTCATTAACCACAACTGCCGGCTGCCATTCATGTCTGAGTCGAATAACAAATGTTCATCATCAAACCAATCATGGCTGACACTGTAATGCTCACCTTCCGTTAAAGGCCACTCTTCACCTGAAGACAAATTTTTGAGCCACAAATTCCTGACATTTTGGTTTCCACGAGAAAAACTCAGCCATTGACTATTGGGGCTTATTTTTGGAGACCAATCTTGTTCGCTGGCTGATGGTGGCTGAGTCACAAGTTGTGAGCTATTTTTCAAAAAGTCAAATTGATGAATGGCCACTTTTTGGTCATCGTCTCGTGCGCTATAGAACACTGACTGAAGCGATTGGTGCCAATCCAAAGTCCGAGACTCTCCATTATAAACACAGTCTGCAAGTGCCTCAAAATGCTGGGTTTTCAAGTCATATTGAGTTAATTGGCAAGCACCACCTTGCTCAGCGGTTAATATAATTGATTGTTGCTCTTCGATAAAATCTGGGGATGCCAAATTAAACCCTGATAAACTGATTCGGCGCGACTGATTGGTATCAGTCAAGTTTGAAACCACGACTTCACTGAATGCATTATCAAAAGAAACATAAGCAATTTGCTCGCCATCATCGCTGAGCACACTTTGCTGCTCCATACCCGGCTGAAAGGTGACCCGCTGAGCGCCAGCCACCATTGTTTGCAAGCGGTTGAGTACAGATTCTTGTTTTGGCCAAATGATAAAAACCAGCAAAGCCATCAACACCAAACCTGCTGCTATTTTTTTATAATTTTTAGTTTTTTTATCACTGTCTGTTTCAGCAATTGCCACAAATTGATAGCCCTTCTTTGGAAAAGTTTTGATGTATTTGGCTTGAGCCGCCGAATCACCCAATAATTTTCTGAGTTCAGCAATGGATCTTGATAATGCGCCTTCATTAACAAACTTATCTTTCCAAACTTCATCCAAAAACGTTTCCCTTGATACCAAGGAAGGTGCACGGCTAATCAACAATTCCAAAACCTGATTTAATTGAGGCGACAAAATATGTTCGGTTTGTTGATTTTTTAAGATGCCACGATCTGGCCAAAATTCCCATTGATCAAATAACCATTTGTCCGTTTTAGCGGTTTGATTGTTCATGTTTTCCGTGCTGATTTTCTTAAAAGGAGGTTTTCCGAAGGTTTTTCCATGACAAAAAACATAACTTAATAGGCCTTTATCAAACAGGGAAATCCAAATGAAAATGTTTTACTCTTTATTGGCGATGATTATAACTGCACCTTTCGTAGTTGCACAAGATTTAGGCGACCCAGGCTGTGATTCACTGATATTGGTGAGCAGCTGGCGTGCCAATAATGTGAAGATTTATGATGGCTGCAATGGTGAATACATCCGCGATTTGGCAGATTCGGGCGTTCTCAGAGGACCTCAAGCCATATTTCAAGATCCACAAGGTGATGTTGTGGTTGTCAGCGAATCCAACCATAAGTTAGTTAAGTTTGATCTGGCCACTTTATCTCAAGCCACAACCGTGGTTTCACCTGGTTTGATGTCCAATCCAATCACTGTGGTTAAAAAAGACGATAATCATGTCTATTTAGGCAGCTACTCCAGCAATGAAATCATAGAACTGAATACCCAAAATTGGCAAAAAGTCAGAACCGTATTGCCTGCCAGCAAAGTACACATCGAAGGCATAGACATCGGCATGACCATGGGACCTGATGGCCACCTTTATGTTCCTGGCTATGACTCAGATAACATCCTGAGGGTTAATCCAAACAACGGCAACAGCAATGAATTTGTTTCAGCAAGTAGCAACGGCCTTGACCGCCCCAGAAGTGTGTTGTTCGTTGGGAACCAAATGTGGGTCACCGACTATGGTAACTCTGCAGTGGCCAGTTATGGCATGAACGGACAGTTTCAAAACAATGTCATCTCTGATCTATTTGGGGTTGCGGGCATGATTAAAGACGGACCTGATCACATGTTAGTCACCAGCGATTATTACAATGATGTGAGGCGTTACAACATCAATGACTTGAGCTACGAAACAGTTGTGGAAAGACGCAGTGGTGGACTGATCGGTGCCACTTCCGTCTATCGGCTAAATAAGCAAGTCACCGAGCCTGAATTGACCGATGTCACTGGCATGCGTCAAGCTTGGCTGAATGGCGTGGGAATCATACAAGACAATCAAATTTTGGTCACTGAATTTGCCACCACTTTGGGTGGTGCTTTTGGAACAGATTTCAGCCCAGAAGGCATTGAAACCATTCTATGGGGTGAGTTATTGATTGAATTTACTGACTGTCACCACGCTGAAATGTCTTATACTTCTACGCTGTCTGTTGATGGCATGGCATTCGGAACTGGTGGCTACCCTATCAGCAGAATAGCCATGAACTTAAGTGGAAGATTATGCGAAGACAGCGGTTTTGATAACACCAACAACAACCAATGGATGTCGGGCACTTTTTATGGTGGAGCAACGCGCAGCGGGGAAGGCTTCAATATAGATGTTTTAGAAAACAACAGGGTCATTGTCAGCTGGTATACCTATTTACCTGAAAACCAATAGCTTAACAGGTACAGGTCCGTTTCAATGGATTGAAATGGACCTCATCACATGGACTTGACTAACATTTCTGTTTGCTTTTTGCGTTGAATCCACAACACCAGCACAGCAGTGCCAACCAAAACAGCACCCAAAATCAAAGTGTAAGTGCTGCTGATGATGGTCAACGGACCACCCAACAGTGCTATCAAAAAATTGGCAATGCAAAAAGTGGAAGTTTGCAAGCCCATGACTTTGCCTTGCCCCAAATGCCCAAATGCCGTCGATAAAAACGTAGGCACCATGCTGTTTCCTATGGCAATGGCACAACCAATGGCAACAAAAACCCACCGTACTTGTACATCATCACTGAATGGTTGAATCCATAGCAGTAAAGACAAACATGAGGCGCCAATCAACATCGCTTTAACCTCGCCCCAAGTTTGTTGAATCTTAGGCACAAATAACGAACTGACCACAATCATGGCAGCTGTTAGAAAAATAGTGTTGTTGGCAATGGTTTGCGGTGATGCACTGAATTGATCAACAAACCACACAGGATAAAATTCATAAAAGGCATTCAAGCCCAAGGTGTAAAGAAAATAAAAACCAAACACTGGCCAAATGGCTCGATTGCTTAACAGGGTAAATGAATTCTGTTCCTTGGCCACCTGACGCCATGATATGTTTTTTGACTCAATGGCTGAATCCTTTTGCAAAACCACAGCCACCAAAAGCAAAGCCACCAGCATGCCAGCAGCGGCAAAAACAAACAGCTCAGTGACACCAAAAGAGACCAGATACCCTCCCAAAATCGGACCAACCAACCACCCTGAATAGGTCGACGAATACATCAAAGACAAGCCACGGGTTTTGGATATCACCGGCTCCAATTCAACCGCAATGGCGCGAGCAATGGAAATATTGCCTTCGCACATCCCGCTTAAAAAACGTGCCGTGATGAATCCTAGAAATGATTCAGCCCACACCGACCAAGCAGTAAGTAAATAACCCAACACTGCGCCTAACAAGCTCAGCGTCATCACTTTTTTTCGCCCAAAAATATCTGAAAATGCCCCCATATACATGCTTCCCAAAAGCAAACCCAAAGGGTAGATAGCCAAACAAACAGACAACAGAACCTTGGGGTGAATGCCCATGAAATGGTTTAATTCATTGGCTGGAAAATCCAGAAAATAAGGTGCCAATACCGGATAAGGTAAGGCTATGCCAGCAGTGCCTAAAAAACCTGCCAACATCATCACAGCAAGGGTTAACTTAGGCTTTGCATTCATGGCAAGTTGGATTTAAGCTGTAAAAACTTTTGGTATTCTATATATTCAGGATCGGCTTCTTGCCACATGTCTTCTAATTGTGCCAAAGCCTGCTCCATTGCCGCCGTTCTACCCATCAACTGTAACACCTCAACCCTGAGCAACATGTTTTCAGCAGAACGCGGTGAATACACTTGCATGTCATCTAAAATAGATAAGGCCGACTCATAATCAGCTTTGGCCACCAAGGTTTTAACTTTTTGCCTGGTCAATTCGATCAAAACTTCGATGGTATTGAATGTGATGATTGATTGAGTGGATTCTTGGATGGCCAAATCATGAAAATGCAATGC
>JAUIHY010000161.1 GCA_030432115.1 Gammaproteobacteria bacterium
TGATACCTTGTAAAACCATCAAAAAGCACCCACATTATTTGGGTGCTTTTTTTTTGCTTTTTGAAAACCCATGCCAACATACCATTACATAGCTGCAAGCGATGCACATTGTTCACACTGTAAAGCAGGTTTTGATGTCGTCCAAAAAATGGTGGATGATGCATTAACAAGCTGTCCTGATTGTGGCCACGACATTCGCAGGGTGATTTCAGCTCCAGCACTCACTTCTCAATTGACCAGGGACAGCAACAAAACTTTGAGCGAAAAAAACATCGAGAAACATGGTTTCACCCAATACAGAAAAGTGGGCAACGGTAAATACGAGAAAACCGCAGGTAAAGGACCTGCCACCATAGATCGCGAAAAATTGTAATCCTTCACATTTCCTCCATTTTCATTTGCTACAATGTTTGTCTTTTTTAACCACAGAGGGATAAACAATGAAATTACCTGCACTATTAATCACTTCGCTTTTGGCTGGATCTGCATTTGCCAGCGATTTTGATGCCACAAAAGGTAAAATTGAAGCTGCCATGAAAGCCGACATCCGCGTTGAAGCCGACACCAAACGTGACCGCAACCGCCGTCCTGTAAGCACATTAGAATTCATGGGCTTGCGTGATGACATGAAAGTCGTTGAGTTGTTACCAGGTGGTGGTTGGTACACCAAGATCTTGGCGCCTGTTTTGGCTGAGAATGGTGAACTTCACTTGGCTTATGGTACTTCTCGCGCTGCCAAGTTAATTGAAGCCAATGAATCGCTTTCAAAAGTTGAATTGGCTGCCAAAGATGCCAATATTTACCGCAAAGACGGTGCTCGCTTTTATTCCATTGAAAATGCGGACATTGATGTCAAAAAAGCTGACATGGTTTTGACTTTCAGAAATTATCATAATTTTGCTGAAGACGGCCGCATGGCGATGAATAATGCCGCTTGGGAAGCGTTGAAGATGGGTGGTATTTATGGCGTGGTTGATCACACCCGCCGTCATATGGAAGGTGAAAACGATGAAAACCGCCGCCGTTTTGATCCGGTTAAAGCGATCAAAGAGATACAAGCTGCTGGTTTTGAATTGGTTGATTTCTCAGATTTGCACTACCGCGCCGATGACGAGTTGGAATACGAAGTAGGCAGAAAATCAGTTACAGGCAACACCGACCGTTGGACTTTGAAATTCAAAAAAGTTAAAAAATAAGCCATGCTGGCATTAAGCCACAAACCGGGGTTGAAGCCATTCCTCCCCGGTTTTTTTAGCTCTTAAAACTCCGCCCATTCAAAAAAACCTTATATTTCAGAGTCTTTCAGATTGTTTTCAGGATTTTCACACTTTGATTTGGTGAAATCTAAAGCCTTTCAACACAATAATCTAGGTGAGGCCATGAAAATAATATTTATACTGATGATGCTGACAAGTGTTTTTCAAGCATCCGCATTTGTCACTGTGGGCACTGACGCCAGTTGTGACTACGATAATTTACAAGACGCGTACAACGATCCTGATAATTTTATTCGGGTTACCAACCAAGCCGTATTCAATGACGAATTTCCCATCAATAAATCACAATGGTTCACAGGCGGCTATGACAACTGTACCTTGGCCGAACAAGGGACATTAAGTAACAACAAAAGCAAATGGCGCCGCGTCAATGAAGGCAGTGTAGTCAGCATTGGTTCAATACAAGGTGAACCACAATCTTTGGTCGTTTTTTCTGGGTTTGAGTTTTTTGGTGGCAACAACGGCGTTTTGACAGTCGGCGGTGGCTTTGACATCTTTGGTAATGCGTCTGTGTTATTAAGTCAGTCTGAAATCTATGATAACAGCAGCGCCAGAGGTGCAGGCATTTATATCCTCGGTGAGCAGGCACAACTGACCTTGACTGATGTCACCATCAGGAATAACACAACGACTGGGCCCGGAGGTGGTATTTCATGTCGCTTGGGAGCCACGGTCAACATATTAGGCGATTCTGCCATTCACAACAATGAAGCCACTTTGGGAGGCGGCATTCATGCCAGTGGCAGCTGTAAACTGACTGTTCGTAGCGGTGACTCCTTGCCCGCTTTACAAGTTGAGAAAGGGATATTTGCCAATGTTGCTGAACAAGGTGGAGGCATATATTTAAGTGATGGCGCCCAGCTGGATTTAGAAGGCAACAGCGAACATCCTGCTTCTGTCATTTTCAACTCCAGTACTTTGGATGATGGCAATGAAGGGGGTGGTGGCTTTTTTATTCACGGTGAGAACACTCGTCTGGATGCCATCAATGCCCGCATTGATGCCAATTTGGCCAAAACCTATGGTGGTGGCGGTGTGGTTTTAGATCAAGCAATATTCACCATGCGCCGTGCTGATGGCCCTTGTTGGTCAGAAGACCATTGTTCTTCAATGTCTTACAACATGGTGACAGGGGTTGAGGGCGTGGGAGGCGCTTTGGATGTTTATGATGTCGGCACTGCCAGCATTGCACAAACACGTTTTGAATCAAATCGCGCAAATGATGTGGCCATATTAGACTCTTCTGAGGCGAGTTATGTGCGCTTGGAAGGGAATGTATTTCATGCCAATCGGCATTGGAATGATGACAGTGGAACTCAATTATTTGAAATTGCTGGGCAGCCTGGTAACGGTGGTAATTTAGATTTCTTCTACAACACCTTGGCCAACAACAGCGCCCATGCTGTCTTTTCTCTGTCAGCAGGAGCGCAAAACCACTTGTCGGTACATAATGCCATCATTCAACACCCATTGACACAAGATGACAACAACGATTCAAACAACATCGTTGAGTATGACTGCGTGTTTCTCTCGGAGAATAACTCAATCACCGGAAACATCGGTATCATCAATGGCAACGACCCGCTTTTTGTTGATGGGGCCAATGGCAATTACCAGCTTCAAGATCAATCGCCTGCCATTGACCACTGCGATGAACAAACCTTTATTGGCGCCAGTTATGCTGACATCACAGGACAAGACAGGGGATTTAACGACCCAGGTGTTCAGAACTTTTTAGGCAGCCATGATGCCGGTGCTTATGAGCGCAATGACGATGTTATATTTGCTAACAGCTTTGATTAAAACGTTCATAGCCAGCGCACCTGTGACTGTCGGCAATGGGTTGTGGTGCGACTACCCTGTTACTGCCATTAATCAGGTTTTGTCTGAGCAACAGCAGGTGGCCATCACATCCAATGTGATTTGGCCACCGCTTCACATCAAGCAGTCATTGAGCTTAACCGGTGGATATGACAGCTGCTTCAGTGCCAAAGCCCAGCTGAGTACAGCTTCTGTCAGCCGCATCAGTGGCCAACAAAGGTCCAGCGCCATCATCATCGAAACAGACCACCTGGCAGTGGTCAACTTATCCAACTTAGTGATAGAAAACGGCGTGGCACAGGAAGGTGCTGGACTCCATGCCAAAGGCAGCTACCAACTTCATTTAAATCAGCTTTTGGTTAGGCACAATCATGCAACGAACCAAGGAGGTGGCATGGCATTCAGTGGTGAAGGCAGCCTCATACACATCGCGCACAGCAAAATTGTTCATAATTCAGCCATACGAGGTGCTGGTGTTGCAGTATTGGGTAACAGCAACAAGCTCACAATCAACGAATCAATGGTATCTAAAAATTCAGGCTCTCAATTTGGTGCAGGCCTATTTTGTCAAGGGGTGCACCTAATTGAGCTAATCGATAGCTCAATCACCAACAACACCGCACCTTGGGGTGATCAGCTTTTTAAAGACATCTCTTGTCAAATCAACAGCAAAACACAAACACCAGCATTCAGTTATTCAGCGCTTAAATAGCATGAGTAATCAGCCTTGCTTGGTATCATTCTTGGTTAAAGTTTCAATCAACTGATTGACCTGCTTCACCACTTGATCCAACAAACCACCTTCAAAGGCCGAAGTCATGGCCAATTGCTGCCACTGTTGATTGGCCTCATTGATCTGACCTTGAAGCGCCAAGCGCTGCTCAATGGCCGTGTTGGGTGTTTGGTCCAATTTAATTTGCGCCCAACTGATTTGTCCAAAGAACCAATCTGCTGGTATATCAATTTGCGCCCATGTTTGAATGGCCAGTGACTCTTGCTCGGTTTCATGGTAAGCCACTGCCAGCGCCAATTGTGCCAGTGTTTTTTCTTTGGTGCTTGCTCGTTCCTCATTCAAGGTCAATTGCGCCAATTCTACGGCCTTGAGTTGACTGCCAGTCATGGCCCTCGCCAGAGACAAATAAGCCATTGTTGTGGGCTTTTTGTATGAAAAGTTGTGTTCTAAAGCCCTTTGATAAGCCTGTTCCAAATACCCCCTCGCCTCTACCCACTGTTGCTGATGGGCGGCGTTCATCCCTTGATACAAGGCAATCACAACTGAACCACCTTTCACTTTGAGTGCTTCAGCATAATTTTTGGTCACAGCCAACAATCGATTGGCTGTTTCAAACTGAGCAGTCTCTAACAATAAAAAATTCATGTTCATTAGTTTAGGGCTGAGGTGTCTGTGATTCTTGGTCTCCACTTGATAAGACAGCGACTGACTCAGCATTTTCAATGCTTTTTGTTGCTCACCTGTTTGCCAATAAAGCTGACTCAAAAAACTATAAGAATTGGCGATGTGCTGACCATTCCCTAAAGACATACTCAGTTCCAGCCCTTGCTCAGCCAATTCAATGGCTGCCTGGTTATCATTCAAGACCTGATGGGTTGCGGCCAAATTGTTGATGGCCATCATTTGCCCCACTGGGTCACCATAGGATTTGGCTGCCTCAATGACTTGCTGGTAAGTTTCGATGGCTGCATCGTATGCTTTCAATTGCTTTTGGTGACTCGCTTTTTCCAATAAAGCATCAATGACTTTTGTTTTGGCACCTGCTTTTTTATACAGCCTGATGGCTTCATTGATGTGGCTCTTTTGTGTTGCTTTGTCATCAATATAATCATACAACCTGGCCAATTGCAGGGAAATATCACCTGAATCTTTCCACGCTCTTAAGCCTTGATATAACTGCTTGGCTTGATTTAATGACTGTTTGGCAGAATCAAACTGTTGTACATTCAGTTCAGCTTGACCTTTTTGGTGATATAAAAAAGCCAAATCAGCATTGCTGTATGGTTTTTTTTCTTTAAACAATGCTTGAATGTGCTCCAAACCATCTTGCCAATTATTTTTAGACAATGTCAAAATGCTTTTTTTATCATTGTCATTGAGCAATGCTTTTTCGGGCTTGGTTTGACTCCCCACCACCAATAAAACCAACAGCATCGCAACAAGTGGCAACACATGCCGCCAAGTTTTGCCTTTCTTCAACGCTACAAAAGGCCGATCTGATGCCACAACCGGCAAACAAAAACGGTAGCCTTTGCCATAAACATTTTCTATCACCTCTTTGGGCAAACCCAA
>JAUIHY010000162.1 GCA_030432115.1 Gammaproteobacteria bacterium
GCTGTTCTTCGAGTAAATGTCTTTCAAGAGCTCGGAATCAATTTGTGTCATGGTGTCAGCAAAGCTGAAAATCACCCAAGTGTTACCTTGTACAGTTTTGGCAGAATAGAGCGCTGCGTCAGCCAGTGCTATGATGATTTCATAAACAAGGTTGTGATTTGATTTAATTTTAAAGTTGTGGGGTGAAAGGCCCATGGATGCGGTGAAACTTAGGCTGATTTCGGGGCTGATAATAAACTCATGAGATTCAATTGCCTTTTTGATACGTTCTGCAATGAATGGCATGTTTTCAGGGTTAACGGCTTTGCAAATCACCAAAATGTCATCATTTCCCCATCGAAACAACAAGTCATCCTTGCTGAGGGACTGTTTAAGCAGGGAAGCCAGTTGTTTTAAAACTGAATCGCCGATGATGAAGCCGTGCTGTTGGTTGCATTGTTCAAAGCCATCTATGTCAATGCGCATGAACATCAATGTTTTTTCTTTGAGCGGGTCCAGTGCGTTCAATGCTTCGGCCTCTTTAACCACAGCTGCAATGTGATTAAGGAAATGGTTTCGGTTATGGAGTTGAGTGACTGGATCAGACCATCGGGCAGCTTCAAGCAGAACAATGGCGTCATCCAATTCTTGAGCTTTTGTTGTTAATTTATTTTGCCAAGCTTTGTTGTTCTTCTCCCATATATGCCACAAAACAAAAGCCAAGCATGACAACAAAAGCAGGAGAAAAATGACCAGAAGTGACGTTATGTTCATCATGATGCTTAATAATCAGAAAGCGCTATGCCCAAAGTGATTGTAGATTCAGCATAGGTGCTATGCATGGCTTAAATCAACCGTTTTTTGATTTTTTGTTGATTCAATTTTTGGTTTGATCAAATGCCTCTAAGCTGTTTTTTGCAGAATGTTAGCAAGTGATGAGGTTTGGTTTGTGATGACCAAACCTCAGCAGGGGGTAAGGTTTATTTTTGAAGTAAGTATTGGGTGGCCGCAATGATTTTACTTTTCTCTGCCAATTTGGGGATGTTGGGTTTGTATTGACCGTTGACAATCAATGTGGGTGTGTTGTTGATGTTCAGTGATTGTCGCAACCGTTCTGCTTGCCTCATTTTGCCATCCACTGCAAAGGATTGACTGAGTGCCAAAAATTCTTTTTGGTCAACATTGAAAGCTGAAGACAACCATTTGGCAATGGCTTCAATGTTTCTCATTTTATTGTTGTTGACATGAAAGGCATTAAAAATGGCTTGGTGTGTGGTGTCGGTTAAATTCATCAATGACAAGGTGTGGTATGTTCTGGCATAAGGTTCCCATGTGTCATGAAATACCACCGGTACCCGCACCAAATCAAAAGCTACTTCTTCTTCCAAAGCATTGACTATGGGTTGCATGGCCGCACAACCTGGGCAGGTGTAACCAAAAAATTCATAAACCACAGGTTTATTATTTTCTAAGTCTATACCTGGTGAAAGGACTTCAAAATGAATGCCTGCTTGAAACTTTTGTGCAGGCTTATCCGCTGCTTGGGTTTGAAAACATGAGAAAAGAGCAAGACTGAGGAAGGTGATTAATTTCATATGGCAAATTTAATTTAAGGTTCGAAAACCCTATAGACTCTGGTATTTAAGTTAGGTTCCAGTGGTTTTATCGAATTCAGTAAATTTGTTGAAATAGAGTCATATAGTGCTTGATTGAAATTGGAATGTGGTCATAATGAATGAACATTCATGTGCGAGCTTTAGGATTAATGGCACAAGGAAGAAAGAAGAAGTGAAAACTTCTATTGACCCAGTCAGGTTTGTGACCCACGCAGGCCTGGCTATTTTTTTGCTGTAGCGAGCAAGGCAAAGGCGGCGGCAAAACTGCCCATCATGACAGGTTCTTGCAGTATGGAGCCATCACGCATTGCGTTCACTGTATTGGATACCAATTGAATCACCACCCCCATAAATACGATGGTGGCAAAACCAGTGACTTGATTGCGACCAAATTCTTTCCCCATTAAGATAATTGGTTCTTTTTTTGACGGTGAGATAAAGCGGTATTTCACCGCAGTACCCAAAACGATCAATGCCAAGAAATAGGTTAAAAAATCTGCATGGGTATTGAGTATGTCCATTTGGGAAAATTATCAAAGTGTTTTGATTTCATTATCCATAAAAAAAGCCAGTATGAAACCCATACTGGCTTTTTATTTAAAGTGAATCAGAACTTATTGATTCAATATTTGCATCAACAAATCATTGGTGCTTTGCGGAGTGCCAGGGGCCGCGCAATCAAATCCATGTTTAAAAATGAATTGATAAATCAAGTCACTGTCAGCGCCGTCATTGTTGCTCAAATCGACATCGGTTTCATTCAACGGCATCGCTATGGCTGCTGTGCTGTCAATGAAATCCAATAGTTGACCTGTGACGTTTGTACTCATGGTAAACACGGCAGATGAACCAACCACCAAGTCCACAGTTGTGTTGATGTCACCTGTGCCCATGGCTGAGCCACAAGTCGCGCCATCAAAAGCCTCGCAAACCCAACTTGCTTCTGCGACTTTATCACCTAACATGGCTGTAACTGCTGCACCTGAAATGTCCTTATTACCTTCGTTTCGAACGGTCAAGTAATAAGTCAATGGACGATCAGGTTGAATACCTGCTACACAGTTGGTCAAAAAGGCACTGATGTCAGCCATTTCATCGTCGTCAATGTTCACTGCATCGACATCAGCAGGGTCAACACCCGAATAATTGCTGTCACTTGAAACCAGTGCGCTGGTGATGATTTGATAATCTTGATCCAAATCGTAATCGGTATCGTCAACACCAGTGACAGTGACCGTTTGTGGTACGTTCCAGTTGGCAGTTGTGAAAGTTAAGCTGCTGGGTGCAACTGTACCTTCATCGGTGTTTGAGCTGCTTAAGTTGACTGTGACATCAGCTGTCGGGGTTAAGGTCAAAGCCACTGTGAATGTATCTGAATCCCCCATTTCTGTGGTTACCAATTCAGCACCATCAAAATTGATGGCCAATGTGTGCGTTACACCATTTTGAATGTTGATGGTCACACTGTCTTCAGCTGATGCATTGTTGGCATCATCCGAAGCCACTGCTGTGATGGTGTTTTGACCGTCTTGTAATGGTGCGTCCAAGGTACAAGACCAATCACCATTTTGATCTACGCCAGTTTCACAACTTTGGCCATTTGGTCCTGTAACTGTAATGGTTGAATCAGGTTCGCCAGTACCGGTAATGACGGGGTTGTTGTCATTGGTAGTGATTCCACTTTGTGGGGAAGTAATCACTGGGGCAGCAGGTGCAACCGTATCAATGCCACCAGACACCGTGACAGGGGGAGAGGTGTTGCCCGCTTCATCTTCTTGTTCAGCTGTTATGTCTTCTCCATTGATGGGTGGGCCAACCAAAGTGCATGACCATGTGCCGTCAGGTTGAACCAAAGTAGTACAAGTTGAGCCACCTGGAGTGGTTACTGTTACTGTGGCACCAGGTTCACCTGTGCCAGTCACAGGTGCACCATTGGTTGGTGTAGTAATAACAGGGGCATCAGGTGCTACGGTATCTACAGTGATGTTAACAGTGGCTGGTAAGGAATCATTGTCAGCATCATCCGTGGCCACAACACTGATTGTATTGGCACCTTCTCCCAATGCAGGAGCGATGACACATGACCAGTCACCATTTTGATCTGCTTGTGTGCTACATGTTTCACCATTCGGTCCTGTCACAACAATGTTCGCACCCGGATCGGCTGTACCGGTCACAGTTGGGGTGTTGTTGTTGGTGATGTCACCATCAACAGGTGCTGTGATCACAGGTGCTGCAGGTGCAACCGTATCAATGCCTCCAGAAACCGTGACTGGGGGAGAGGTGTTGCCCGCTTCATCTTCTTGTTCAGCTGTTATGTCTTCTCCATTGATGGGTGGGCCAACCAAAGTGCAAGACCAAGTGCCGTCAGGTTGAACCAAAGCAGTACAAGTTGAGCCACCTGGAGTGGTTACTGTTACTGTGGCACCAGGTTCACCTGTGCCAGTCACAGGTGCACCATTGGTTGGTGTAATGATGACTGGGGCAGTAGGTGCTTGAGTGTCAACGGTGATGTTCACTATGGCAGGTGCTGATTCGTTGTTCGCCGCATCTGTGGCTGTCACGTTGATCTCATTCGATCCATCTGTGAGGCCTGGTGCGATAACACAAGACCAGTCGCCATTTTGGTTGGCTTGTGTGCTACATGTTTCACCATTCGGTCCTGTCACAACAATGTTCGCACCCGGATCGGCTGTACCGGTCACAGTTGGGGTGTTGTTGTTGGTGATGTCACCATCAACAGGTGCTGTGATCACAGGTGCTGCAGGTGCAACCGTATCAATGCCTCCAGAAACCGTGACTGGGGGAGAGGTGTTGCCTGCTTCATCTTCTTGAATGGCGGTCACATCTTCTCCATCGCTGGGTGGACCAACCAAGGTGCAAGACCAAGTGCCATCAGGTTGTACTTCAGCCGTACAGGTTGAACCGCCTGGAGTGGTTACAATTACAGTGGCGCCGGGTTCACCGGTACCAGAAACTGGTGCACCATTGGTTGGTGTAATGATGACTGGAGCAGCAGGTGCTTGGGTATCAATCGTGATACTCACTGTGGCAGGTGCTGATTCGTTGTTCGCCGCATCTGTGGCTGTCACGCTGATCACATTCGATCCATCTGTGAGGCCTGGTGCGATGACGCAAGACCAGTCGCCATTTTGGTTGGCTTGTGTGCTGCATGTTTCACCATTCGGTCCAGTCACAACAATGTCCGAACCAGGTTCGGCAGTACCGGTCACAGTTGGTGTGTTGTTGTTGCTAACATCACCATTCAAAGGCGCTGTAATGACAGGCGCAACTGGTGCGGTGTTGTCTAATACAAATGAAGCAGGGGCTGTATTTGAATTACCAGCAGGATCTGTGACGGTTGCCACTTCGTCACCATCAACGCCACCTTGACCGGCTGTTGCTGTACAAACGACTTCATTGCCACTTTCGTTACCACATACATATCCAGGTATGCTCAATGAGGCACCAGATTCAACATTGGTACAAGTTGCTGTCAATGTCGTGCCGTTATTGGCTGGGTTTGGTGATACGCTACAAACAGGTGCAGCAGGTGGCGTGTTGTCCAATACAAATGTTGCTGGAGTGGTGTTTGTGTTGCCAGCAGGATCTGTGATGGTTGCCACTTCGTCACCATCAACACCACCTTGACCGGCAGTTGCTGTACAAACGACTTCATTACCACTTTCGTTACCACAAACATAGCCTGGGATTGAGATGCTGGCACCAGATTCTACATTGGTACAAGTGGCTGTCAATGTCGTGCCGTTATTGGCTGGGTTTGGAGATACAGTACAAACAGGTGCAG
>JAUIHY010000163.1 GCA_030432115.1 Gammaproteobacteria bacterium
CCAATACATCCACCCAACCAGTTAACCCTTTTCTGGCCGCAGCGCTGGGGTAATTCAGCGGTGCATTTTCTATGATTTTCCAATGATAAGTTGCGGCATCACTCACTGGCTCTGGCTCTGGCTCTGGTTCTGGCTCTGGCTCTGGTTCTGGTTCTGGTTCTGGCTCTGGCTCTGGCTCTGGCTCTGGCTCTGGCTCTGGTTCTGGTTCTGGCTCAGGTTCTGGCTCAGGTTCTGGCTCAGGTTCTGGTTCTGGTTCTGGTTCTGGTTCTGGTTCTGGTTCTGGTTCTGGTTCTGGCTCAGGTTCTGGCTCAGGTTCTGGTTGAGGCTCAGGTTCTGGTTGAGGCTCAGGTTCTGGTTGAGGCTCTGGCTTGAAACCAAACTCACTCCTGTCTATTTCAACCTCTAAACCTTCTTTGATTTCAGAGTCAAAATCTGGTTTTGATAAGTCGGCAGGTTTGTTTTGTCTTTCAGGCAATCCTGAAGACCAACTGGGACGAGCGGTGTTTTCTTTGGGTTCTTCTTGGTCTTGCCCATGGCTTGCAATTGGCAAAGCCAGCGCCATGGCAATCATAAGTGGCAGCTTTTTTTTGGTCATTAGTTACGCTTTTTTAATTAATTCTTATTAAATTATTAAGCTTATTGTAACAACCGCATCACATTTTTCAATGAATTTACTTGAGATTTTATAAAAGCTGTGGTCTTAATTTTTTACCAACTTGGCTTTTCTTTATTTAAAAAGGCATTCAACCCTTTTTGCCCTTCACCAGAAACCCTAACAGCAGCAATCACTTGGGTGGTGTACTCGTCTAATTTTTTCTGTTGTGGCAAAGTTCTGCCCACCACCGACATGACCAATTTTTTACCAATTTCTTTGGCATAGGGACCAGTAGAATTCAAAAACTTGACCTGTTTTGCCACTTTTTCATCCAATTCAGCCTCTCCACACAATTCTGACACCACACCCAATCGATGTGCCGTAGCCGAATCAAAGATTTCTGCTGATTGAAAATAACGTCGGGCATGGCGCGTACCCATGGCATCCACCACATAAGGCGATATCACAGCGGGAACCAATCCCAGCTTGGCTTCGGTCAGACCGAACTTGGCATCAGTAGTTGCCACCACTATATCGCAACAACAAACCAAACCCACACCACCACCCAAGGCCAAGCCTTGTACTTTGGCGATGGTGGCTTTGCTGTTGAAATTGATGGTTCGCAACAATTTCGCCAAACGTTCAGAGTCAGCTTTGTTCTCATCCTGAGTGGCACTGACCATCGATTTCATCCAATTGATGTCGGCACCGGCTGAAAAGGATTGCCCTGCCGATTGTAAAATAATCACCACCACTTCTTTGTCTTCATTCAAAGCTTCAAAGCACGCAGTCAAATCTGCTATCATCACCTCATTAAAGGCATTGTGGACATCCGGTCTGTTCATGGTGACTGTAGCGACACCGTTATTTTTGTCTAATGTGATGGTTTCAAAATTTTGCATGACTGTCTCTAATGATTACTCTTTTTGCTTGGGCTGATTACATTCTGAATACGCCGTACTGGACATCGCCCACATCGGCCTGGGTACTGGCCTCAATGGCTAATGCCAAAACACGTCGGGTGTCGGCCGGGTCTATCACACCGTCATCCCATAAGCGTGCGGTTGAATAAAAAGGGTGACCCTGATCTTCATATTGATCTTTGATGTGATCAAAGAATTGTTGCTTTTCATCGCTGTCCCACTCAACACCGGCCTTGTCCATGCCGTCTTGTTTGACCGTGGTCAATACCGAAGCGGCTTGCTCACCACCCATCACAGAGATGCGGGCATTGGGCCACATCCAAAGGAAACGACCTTGGTAAGCGCGGCCATTCATGGCGTAATTACCGGCACCAAAAGAGCCACCAATCACGACCGTGAATTTCGGTACTTGTGCACAGGCCACAGCGGTCACCATTTTGGCGCCGTCTTTGGCGATGCCTGCATTTTCGTATTTTTGGCCGACCATAAAACCTGTGATGTTTTGTAAAAACACCAGAGGAATTTTCCTTTGGTTACACAGTTCAACAAAATGTGCTCCTTTCAAAGCAGATTCAGCGAACAAAATACCGTTATTTGCCACAATACCCACAGGATAACCATTGATGTGAGCAAAGCCACAAATCAACGTTGTGCCGTATTTGGCCTTGAATTCTTGAAACTCAGAACCGTCAACGATGCGCGCGATGATCTCTTTCACATCATAAGGGATGCGTGTGCTTTGTGGCACGATACCATACAAATCACTTTTCGGATAAAGCGGTTCTTTCGGTGTTTGCTGCTGTAACCAATCAGCCGCCGATCGATTCATAAAACGCAACGAATTGCGCGCCATTTGTAAGGCGTGCTCATCATTTTCAGCAAAATGATCGGTGACTCCTGATTGACTTGAATGGACTTCCGCACCACCCAGGGATTCAGCATCCACTTCTTCTCCCGTGGCTGCTTTGACCAATGGCGGTCCGCCTAAAAAGATCGTGCCTTGTTCTTTGACAATGATGGCTTCATCGCACATCGCGGGCACATAAGCACCGCCGGCTGTACAAGAACCCATAACCACTGCAATCTGTGGTATGTTTTTAGAAGACAGCTGGGCTTGGTTATAGAAAATGCGGCCAAAATGTTCTTTGTCTGGAAAGACTTCGTCTTGTAGTGGCAAGAAAGCACCACCCGAATCGACCAAATAAACACAGGGCAAAGCATTTTCTAAAGCAATTTCTTGGGCGCGCAAATGCTTTTTCACTGTCATGGGGAAATAGGTGCCGCCTTTGACGGTGGCGTCGTTGGCCACCACCATGATGGGCTGGCCATGTACAGTACCAATACCCGCCACCACACCGGCGGCGGGGGCAGCCCCTTTGTACATGCCGTGTGCTGCCATGGGGGCCACTTCTAAAAATGCACTGCCTGGATCAAGTAACAATTGAATGCGGTCTCGAACCAATAATTTACCGCGATCGGTGTGTTTTTGGCGTGATTTTTCCGAACCACCCAAAGCGGTTCTTTTCAATTCACCTTTTAAATCATCCACCAAACGGCGCATGAATTCATGGTTTTCACTGTATTGCGCAGATGCCGAATCGATGGCCGTTTTGATGATTTTCATGCTTACACCAATTCGATGGCTATGGCTGTGGCTTCCCCACCACCAATACACAATGAAGCCACACCGCGTTTTAAGCCTCGTTGTTTCAAAGCATAAATCAAACTGACCAAAATGCGGTTGCCTGAGGCGCCAATGGGATGACCCAAAGCAGTGGCACCACCGTGAACATTCACTTTTTCATGATCGATGTTCAAATCTTCCATCGCCGCCATGGTAACAACTGCAAAAGCTTCATTGATTTCCCATAGGTCCACGTCTTCAACCGACCAGTTCACTTTTTTAAGCAATTGCTCGATGGCACCCACTGGTGCTGTGGTGAACCATTCAGGCGCATGGGCAAACTGATGGTGACCAACAATTTTAGCCAATGGTTTCAAACCTTTGTCGTTGACATAACTTTCAGATGCCAACAAGGTCATCGAGGCACCGTCTGAAATTTTCGAGGCATTGGCCGCTGTGACCGTACCGCCTTCCCGACGAAAAGCCGGACGCAAACTTGGGATTTTGTCCAAATTACAGGTGGGCGGCTCTTGGTCTTTGTTCACTTCAAGCACATCACGACGATTTTTCACAGAAACAGCGGTGATTTCTTCATCAAAAGCACCCGATTCCATCGCTGCCATGGCACGCTTGACCGAAGTGGCTGAAAATTCGTCTTGTGCTTCACGAGTGAACGTGTATTTGTCTGCACAGGTTTCAGCAAAAGTACCCATCATGTTGCCATCATAGGGGTTCTGTAAACCATCAAAAAACATGTGATCCAACATTTGTGCATGACCCATGCGGTAACCACCGCGTGCCTTTGGAAGCACATAGGGCGCCATGGTCATGGATTCCATGCCACCTGCCAAAACCACATTGGCAGAACCTGCTTTGATGGCATCATGAGCCATCATCACGGTTTTCATGCCAGAGCCACAGACTTTATTGACCGTTGTACATCGAACCGATTGAGGCAAATCTGCGCCCAATACCGCCTGTCTGGCCGGTGCTTGACCGACGCCAGCAGGTAAAACACAACCAATCAAAGCTTCTTCAATGTCAGCGCCATCGATGCCTGCTTGAGCAACAGTGGCTTTGATGGCCGCAGCACCAAGTTGTGGCGAAGGTGTGTTGGCAAATTGACCTTGAAATGAACCAATCGCTGTGCGCTTGGCCGATACAATGTAAACGTTTTCACTCATGATAATTCTCTGTTATTTTTTTTAAGCTTTGGCATCGCGATACAATTCACGTCCAATCAGCATCAATCTGATTTCATTGGTTCCTGCACCAATGTCATACAATTTCGCATCGCGCAACAAGCGACCGGTTGGGTATTCATTAATGTAACCGTTACCGCCCAAAGCTTGGATGGCTTCCAAAGCCACATCCACAGCTGAAGTTGATGCAAAGTACAAGCAAGCTGCTGGATCCAAACGTGACTCAATGCCTTGATCATAGTCTTTGGCAATGCCGTAAGCGAAGTATTTAGATGCTTGTGTCTTGGCATACATTTGGCCAATCTTGGCTTGCATCAAACCAAATGAACCCAGGTCTTGTCCAAATTGTTTGCGCTCTGCCACATAAGGCACAGCCGCGTCCAAGGCCGCTTGCATGATGCCAATCGGACCACCTGAAAGCACCAATCGTTCGGTGTTCAAACCAGACATCAAAATTTTAACGCCTTGATTGACTTCACCCAAAATATTTTCTTTCGGGATGCGGCAGTCTTCAAACACCAATTCACAGGTATTAGAGCCGCGCATGCCAAACTTATCTAATTTTTGTGCCGTAGAGAAACCAGGCATGCCCTTTTCGACCAAGAAAGCCGTCATGCATTTTGAACCCGCTTCTTTACCAGCTGTGCGCATATAAACAATCAAAACATCAGCATCGGGGCCATTGGTAATCCACATTTTATTACCGTTGGCGACCCAATGATCACCATCCTCTACAGCCGTACAGGCCATAGAACCGACCACATCAGAACCGGCTCCCGGTTCGCTCATGGCCAGTGCGCCAACAAATTCACCCGAACACAGCTTGGGTAAGTATTTTTGTTTTTGCGCTTCGTTGGCGTGCTTAAATAAATTATTGACGCACAAATTTGAATGTGCGCCATAAGACAAACCAACCGATGCCGAACCTCGAGAAATTTCTTCCATGGCGACCAAATGCGCCAAATAGCCCATTTCTGAACCGCCATATTCGCCTGGAATGGTCATGCCAAGCAAGCCCAAATCACCCATCTTTTGCCACAAGTCGGCAGGAAACA
>JAUIHY010000164.1 GCA_030432115.1 Gammaproteobacteria bacterium
CAACTAACTACAAAGGAGTTAATTATGAGCGATTCACATCGTACCTATTCAGAAACAAAAGCCAAGCAAAATGAACAAAGGTTTTATGAAAACTTGGCATCTAAAAACGCCCAACTGGCTAAAAAATACGCCACCAAAGGTGACGAAAACAAAGGAGGTGACCAATGAAAGGCTTACTTGTTTTAGGCTCTACAATAATGTGTGGCTGGGGAATATCCGCAATGACTGGCAGTGGAGTTCAAGGAATCATGGTGGCATTCTGGTGGTTTATATTCGCTGTGATAGGCGCATTAGGTTCAGGCTCAAATGATAATTAAGCCTTAAACCTCATTTCACTGCTTACAAAAGCACAACGAGCCAAGCCATAAAGCTTGGCTTTTTTGGGGTCTCCAAAAGGGTTCTTGTCGTTGTCTAAAGCAAAGGTTTGGTATTTGTTAGAGCCGACATAAAAGCTTTCTAAGCCTGCCAGTAGGTTTTCAAACAGTGCCTTGATTGTCTTGTCAGAAACCACACCACCATCGGCCAGACATGCCATATCTTTCTTACGAATGACCACCGCATCATTAAAGCCGAGCAAATCAAAACCAGTGGCTTTGGCAAAGTCCTCAAAGGTTTGATCAAGCCTGATTATCTCAGGCAGTGAATCAATTAACTGTTGTTTGTAGTTGTTCATTTTCTTTTTCCTCTTGATAGTAAGGTTTGGCGTAACCCATCCAATTTTTACCCTGATATGAATACAAAGCCATTCCCATTTTTAACTGTTGAATCTCGTGCGGTTCGATAACAAATTCTGAGTCAATACTCTTGGTATTTGATGAATTTTCGCCATCGGTTGCTGATATTTTAGTCACTCTTTGAGTGCCAATCTTTTCAGCGAACCATTTAGCAGTGGCGTTATCATTGAGCCTAAAGCACATGTGCATATCACAAGCACCCAAAATCACATTTGCGCCCTCATTGGCTTGCTGTCCATACTTTTGCATTTGTTCGGTTGACTGCCAATAGAGCCAAGTTGGTAGCTGTCTCGATCTGATGGTGTTCAGCTTGCCAGTTAAATCATGAATCTTGCCGGCGTTGCCAATTTCATCAAGAAATAACAGCACCGGCTTGCGGTTTTGGTGGTTGATAATCATAAACCTGAGCAAGTGGCCAACCATGACACTGAACAGCTTGGCGGTGGTCTCTTTTTGGGCTTCCTCAAACTGTAAAAACAGTGCCACTTTAGGCTTCAATAATTCATCAAGTGAAAAGCCATCAGCCCCCAAACTATCCCGAATCGATTGGTAACGCAAGAAGCGCATATTTGACACAAAAGTGGCAAAAATAGACCCCAATAATCGGTCATTATCAGCCATGATTTTTAGTGTTCTGGTGATTCTTCTCACATCATCACTGTTGGATTGAGAAAGTCGAGCAAGTAAGCTTTTGAGTGAATCGAATTCAGTGACAAAATCATAGACGTTTGCCAATGATGGTAAGGGTTCAGGCTCTTTTTTGGTTGGTGTTTTCAGGTGCTTGATTATCGCATCGAGGAGGTCGCGCGCTGTTTCGGTGAACACTGGATTATTGTCGTTTTCACTGGCGATAAAAGCACTGGCAATTTCACCCACTGATTCCTCAGTTTTCAGGTCGCCTAAAAAGTTGTATTTGTCCTTGTTTGACGTTGGATTGTAAACGATGCACTTGTACCCTTTGGCTTCTAATTTAGCCCTTGTAATCTCATGAATTTCTGGCTTTACGTCCAAACAAACAAAGCTATTTTGTGTTTCTGCCCAATGGTAAATTTGATTGACCAGGAACGTGGTTTTGCCTGTTCCTGGAGGACCAATCACACAAGCCCTATCGCTGGATTCTATAAAAACCTTTTTACCGCCATGATTTGAGCTGATTTGCCCTGCATAGATACCATTTTCATGATTGCTTAGGTCTGCTTGTACTTTGGATTTAACCGCATCACTGTTAAGTAAATCAGCTTTTATAACATCCTCTTTATCAGGTGTTGGAAAAAACAGAGAAATTATCTCGAAAAGTTTCTCTACCATTGCAAATAAAAGCTCAAAGAATATTTTGATAGCCTTAATCAGAAATGCCACTAATATGTTTTGGCTTGCTTGGTCGCCATCCTTTGTTTTTTCGTTCTCTGTCATCTTGAGCCTATGTAAGTTGATGTAATGTCCTGACGGCCTTGGCCATGTCCTAATTCTTGGTTAACCTGCCCTGCCGCTTTATCCCATGCCGCCTTTTCTGCAGGTGATAAACTGGCGTATTCTTTGCCACCTGCCAGAGGGCACTTTATGCCGCCTGATAACTGCTCAAAACGATTTTGCGCCCACTTGTGGCGCAAGCCATGCCCTGCTATGCCTAAAGCGTGCCGAGCCTCGTTGTAATCCCTGTAGTACGCTTTGAATGATTGATTCTTAGGTATCATGGATTTTTCGCTGTTGGCGTCTTGGTGGGCTTGTATTTGGCTTAAAAGTTGCCTTTGCGTGTCGTTCACAATGGGGATTGTTCGAGGACGGCCACCCTTGCACCAAGAGCCTTTTAAACTGATTGAATTGGGGCTGTCTTTGGTGGCGAATGCATGTGAAAATTTGCAGGCTTCAGCAGTACGCAAACCGAACTCATGGCGCAGTTGAGTTATCAGCTGTTCACGTTGATCAAGTTGTTCCAACTTGCCTGAATCAAGGGGCGCACTTTTATCAATTCCATGACTGGCCATATTCTTACGCAAAGCCAAACCAATGTCTTTATTTGATGGGATGCGTTCAGCGTGTCCGTGCTTTGAAGCCATCCACCTGATATCGACCATGCGATTGGCAATGGTTCGATGTGATAGCTTTTGTTCCTTCCAGTCGTTAACCAGTCGGGACACTTCTTTTCTGCCGAACTTCTCTAATTTATACCGCTTTCCATAGCCCCTATTTTGTTGCAAATGATTAATACACCTTGTCAGGTTTTGGAACCTTGCACGTTGACGGTCTGGTGACCCATCACGGTTGTATTTCATCAGCATTTTGAGCTGGTATTCTGTTTTGTGTGTGTCTGTCATTTTGTTATCGTTTAATGAAAATAACTAACCTGAAATACCGAGCCATTAGCCTGATATAAATCGAGATTAAAAGGGTTCTTATAACAAAAGAACTAAGTGGACTATCTCGCAACAATAGGTCGCGTATTGTTCGTGCTGTTTTACTCCTGCACATTATAAAAATAAACAAGAGACGTACTTCACCACTAAAGCGCACAAGTGGTGAAATAGTCTCGCAAATACCACTTAAATTTTTAGTGATGTAATGTAACTTTTAAGCGATATTCTGCTTGGGCTGTTACCTCCAAAATAACCAAAAATGACGACGTTGGTTTTATAAGTTTTTACACTTATTCGCCGACAGGTTTTTGAAAAATAATTCAAGGATACTGTAAACCAAAATAGCCAGTTTTTCGTCGGTGGCTTAGAAGAACATCTTCTGGACGTCGCATTTGAAGTAAAGAATGCGCAACTAAAAAACTGGTGATGTAAAATCATGCTGTCACAAACAACTATAGACCGCAAGAATAGGCATGTCAATCACAAAAGTGATAGAAATTCGCCGTCACTCGGCCGTAAAGCCGAGATACGGCGAAACACCGTGTCCATAATTTCCTACCTCTCGTTGAAATTATCGACACCCAAAACATGAAAAGACTACAAGACTAAAAGATGTCATCGTGGCGCAATGGATCAGTGTTCAAACTTGGGGTTCAAACATGCGTTTTATTGCCTGTGAAAAGTCGGGTGGTTTTGTCACCTTTCGTGACAGCCAACCATCCATGGCTAAATCAGGATTGAGGGTTAATCTTGCCGCATCCATGCGGCAGACCTGCGGCTCTATGATTTGGCTTTTGCTCAGTCGAGAGTTTCAACAGACCATCAAGATTATGGACAAACTAAAATCATTTTCTGGACAGCTCAGATGCTCCAACCATGGAACCCCACAGGGGCAGTGTCGGCAAGGATGCCGACCTGTGGACTATCAGGCCTGAACAGTGCAGGATGCACGTCAGCCCACAACGGTGACAAAGCCACCAGCATTTTATACCGTTTAAACCGCATTTAAGAGCCGTCAGAGCGTTTTAAGTAACATTGCGTCCTGATTACCGCGCGAAGCGCAATAAGCCCGTATAGGGCTTTTATTTAGCTGTGAGCGTAGCGAACGCATCAAAGGGTATGGCTGCGGGGTGCGTGATGCAGTGTGCGAAGTTCTAAGCAAGTGGGCGGTTTGTGCCTACCTACCGCATCCCGTGCCTGATATACCCCCTTTTTTCGGTAGATTTTCGACTTATCCACATATCCACAGGCCTTATTGTAAATACTATATCTTGTTATTCTGTTTTTAGGGCTGTTTTTCTCCTTTAAAATCATGAGGTTATAGTAGTTATGGTGTACACACTTCGGGTTTAAAGTGTACACACTTCGGGTAGTTATGGTGTACACACTTCGGGTCAACCTCACAGGGTTATCAACAACAACGTGGTTGTTTTATTAATGTACACTATTGCTTAACGTACATTTATAGGTTACCATGGCCTTATGGATAAGCATAATCAAAATAACCTCACAGTGGTTAAACATAACCACTTAAACCGCGCCAGTTATAGCCTTACGCTTGATGAAAGGCGTTTAATTCTTTCATCTATTGCCTTACTTAATCCGCGTGAATCTATGCCTGATGAAGTCACCGTGCATGCTTCGGACTTTGCACATCAATGGGGAATCAATCCCAAATATGCTTACGACCAACTCAAGAAAGCACGGCAAAACCTTTATGACCGCAATATTCGCTTGCATGACGGTAAAGGCAAAGTGACCGACATGCGTTGGGTTTATGAAGCTTCTTATGTGGATGGTGAGGGTTATATAAGCATGGCTTTTTCGCCCAAGATAATCCCTTATTTAACAGACTTAAAAAGCCACTTCACAAGCTATCATTTGATGGAAGTTCGCGACTTCAAGTCAAGCCATGCCATCAGACTTTATGAACTGATGATGCAGTACAAAAACACTGGATGGATGAAAGAAAGCGTGGACGGCCTGAAAGCCATGTTTAACGTCATTGATAACTACCCTCGGTGGGCTGAACTCAAGCGCCGTGTAATCAATCCAGCGGTGAAAGAAATCAATGCAAAAACCAATTACACAATCAAGTACGAACTCATCAAGCGTGGCCGTAAAATCACGCATGTAAACTTCACATTTGCACGCAACGAGCAGAGCGATATGTTCAAGCCACCAAACTAATTTTAAACGCCTTGAGCCGTTGCAGTAACAACAGCCCAAGACTTCAACACAACTAACTACAAAGGAGTTAATTATGAGCGATTCACATCGTACCTATTCAGAAACA
>JAUIHY010000165.1 GCA_030432115.1 Gammaproteobacteria bacterium
CTCAATGCAGGTCAAATTTTGCCTTTGACTATTTTGTCGGGTCAAAAAGCATTGGATTTGTTTGAAAGCCAATTGCAAGCCAAAGGAATTACTTATGATCTGGCTGTCATGCCCTATGTGGAAAAGCACCTGTCCAGCGACTACCCCAGTTTGTCTCAATTGCTAAAAAACATAGAAACCACGACGCTCAAAGAAAAGCAGCGCTTAACTGTGCCTTTGTTGAAGAAAATAAATCCATCTTCGCTATAGACTTTAAATTCCTGATTGGCGATAATACCGCTCCGGTGACTTCCGTTTGTCACCTCGCAATGAATAGCGGTGGACCTGGTCAGGCCCGGAAGGGAGCAGCCACAGTCGTGACTTCATGTGCGGGGATCGGCTGGCGGGAGTCCCTTTAATTCATCACTGGCCTCAAATGACATATCAAGCTTTAGCCCGAAAATACCGCCCTCAAAACTTTCAAGAAATTGTTGGACAAGAACATGTTGTTCAAGCTTTGGTTAATGGATTAGAAAACAATCGATTACACCACGCCTTTTTATTCACAGGCACCCGTGGGGTAGGCAAGACCACTTTGGCTCGCGTGTTGGCCAAATCACTCAATTGCATAGATGGCATCACAGGAACGCCTTGTGGCGTTTGTGCCCATTGCGAAGAAATTAAGTCAGGTGAATTCATCGATTTAATTGAAGTGGATGCTGCTTCGCGCACAGGTGTGGATGACACCCGCGCTTTGCTTGAAAATGTGCACTACGCACCCAGCAAAGGACGTTATAAAATTTACCTCATTGATGAGGTGCACATGTTTTCTAAAAGCAGTTTCAATGCGTTGTTGAAAACGTTAGAAGAACCGCCTGAGCATGTCAAATTTCTGTTGGCAACCACAGAGCCTGATAAACTACCCATCACGGTTTTATCCCGTTGTTTACAGTTTAATTTAAAACGCCTCACTCAGAAGCAAATTGCTGATCACTTGGTTTCCTTGTTGGAGAAAGAGCAGGTGAGTTTCGATGAAAAAGCAGTTTCTTTGATTGCCCGTGTGGCTGATGGTTCGATGCGTGATTCTTTGAGCCTGTTGGATCAGTCATTGGCCTTTGGTGCGGGTAATGTGACTTACGATGAAATTCGCAACATGCTGGGCACAGTGGAGCATTCACATGTCACTGAATTGATGAAAATGGTGGCGGCAGGTGACCATGATGGTGTGGTTGAAAAACTCGAATGGCTGCATGAAATGTCCATTGATCATGTTCAAGTTTTAGAAGAATTGTGTTTGTTGCTTCACGAAGTGGCTTTGATTCAACAATTCAACCGCGTCACAGGCAGTGCGGCTTTTGACAGCGCGGATTTAAAATATTTTGCGCAGCAAATAAGCGCAGAACAGGTTCAAATGTATTACCAACTGGTGATGTTGTCCTTGGACCAGATGCGCATGGCACCCAATAAAAAGATCAGTTTTGAAATGGCCATCATTCGGATGTTGGCATTTGAAATTGGACCTGCTGGCCAGCCGGGCTCAAAAAAAAAGCCTGAACTGAGCGCAACTGAAACCAGTACTCAAACCGCTACTGTCTCAGTACAAGCGGAGTCATCGACGCAATCGGTCGCAACAAATGAAAGCGTACATTCCGTATCATCAACAAACAGTTCGAAGCCAGAATCAAATGCAAAACCAGTCATACAGGCAGAACAGGCCCGCCCTGTATTGGATTTTGATGGTTTGACCCATGACGTTTGGACAGCGGCATTCCCTAAATTACCGCTTAAAGGCATGACCAGAGAAATGGCACGCCACTTCGAACTGTTGAAAAATGAAGCCAAAACCCTCACATTTGCTGTAGATTCTCAGGCTCAGATGTATTTGTCAGACAAATCGAAGCAAGTTTTTGAGCAAATCTTGCAAGCCGAAACACAAGGCTATAAAGTGGTATATCAGCTGACAGATGAAGTGAATAGTGTGGCCAAGGCCCAAGCGTTGGCCGCCCAAGCACAGCAGAAACAACTGGCCCCACACAAAGATCCTGTGGTATCCGAACTGCAACAGCAGTTTGGAGCGACGGTGATAGAAAATAAATTTGGTACACAATAACAGGTGAAAGCATGAAAGGCACACTCGGAAATATGATGCAGCAGGTTCAAAAGCTGCAACAACAAATGGAACAAAACCAAAAAGATTTGGCGACAAAGGAGGTTGTTGGTAAAGCCGGTGGGGATATCGTCAGTGTCACCATGAATGGGCAACAACAAGTGAAATCCATCAACATTGACCATGACATGATAGATGGTGACATGGAGATGATGGAAGATTTGTTGATTGCTGCTTTCAATGACGCATTGAACAAAGTGTCTGAATTGCAACAATTGGACATGGGTGCATTGACCGAAGGCATGCAATTGCCACCTGGTTTCAAAATGCCGTTTTAATCAAAATCAGATGTCTCTGATCAGTCAGTTAATGAGTGCCTTGCAAATCATGCCTGGCATTGGACCCAAGTCAGCCCAAAGGCTGACTTTTCATTTGTTACAGAAAGACAAAGCAGGTGCTGAACATTTGGCTCAGACATTGCTAGAAGCTGTGGCGTCGGTTAAAGAATGCAGTGCTTGCCGCACCTTAACCGAACATGATTTATGTAAAATTTGCAGTAATGAGCAAAGAAGCAAGGCGCAAATTTGCGTGGTTGAATCACCCGCTGACATTGTGCACCTAGAACAAGCGACTGACTTCAAGGGTCGCTATTTTGTTTTGCACGGCAAATTGTCACCAATCGATGGCATGGGGCCCAAGGAATTGAAGTTAGATATGTTGGTGACTTTGCTTTCAGATTCGGCATGCCAAGAATTGATTTTGGCCACAGGATCTACCGTTGAAGGTGAAACCACCGCTCAATACCTTTCTCATTTGGCTGAAAAAGGTGGCATCAAAACCACCCGTTTGGCCCATGGGGTGCCTCTGGGGGGTGATTTAGAATACATTGATAACAGCACTTTGGCGCATGCTTTTGCGTCACGTGTTCACATTTGAGGTCGCTATGAGTGATATGGGCACCATTTTTGATAAAATCATCAGCAAGGAAATACCTGCTGACATTGTTTATGAAGATGATTATGTTTTGGGTTTTAAGGACATCAATCCGCAAGCGCCTGTGCATGTGTTATTCATCCCTAAGGTCCGCATCAGTACCCACAACGACATCAACACAGACAACGTAGATTATGTGGCAAAAATGCATTTGGCCATCAACCATTACGTGAAACAAATTGACGAAGCGGACAATGGATACCGCGTGGTGATGAATTGTAATGAGAATGGCCAACAAACGGTCTTTCATATCCACATGCACCTGCTGGCTGGCCGCATGATGAGTTGGCCGCCAGGTTAATAGGTTTTTTTTATGGATAAGAAAGACCAAATTTTTGACGAAAGTTTCAGTCAAGTTTCATCATTTGCTTTTGATGAAAAAGTTGTTTCCGTGTTCCCTGACATGATTAAACGATCCGTGCCCGGTTATGACACCATATTAAAAGGTATTGCCATGTTTGCCATGAAACATGTCGAGCCAAAAACACATGTATATGATCTGGGTGCATCTTTGGGAGGTGCCAGTTTGACGATTGATCAAGCCATTGGCTCTAAAGACGTAACCATCCATGCCATCGATATCTCTAGTGCCATGATAACCGGCTTGAATCAACTGCTCACATCAGTAGAAGTGAATAACACGGTGTCAGTTGAATTGCAGGATTTATCTCAGACCCATATTAAGGATGCCAGTATGGTTGTGAGTAATTTCACTTTACAATTTATAGACCCTGCATTGCGAAATGACGCGATTAAAAATGTTTATCAAGGCATGAACCCCGGTGGTGTTTTTGTTTTATCTGAAAAGGTGAAGTCCTCCGATGCTTTGATTGATGCTTACCATGGTTATAAAAAAATTAATGGTTACAGCGATCGTGAAATAGCCCGCAAGCGACAAGCTTTAGAAGATGCCTTGTTACCCGATACGGTTTCTGAGTGGAAAACGCGGTTAGCTGAAGCAGGGTTTAGCCAAATAGAGCTGTGGTTTCGTGCATTTAATTTCGTGTCAATTGTCTGTGTCAAGTAATGCATCAAGCGGTATTTGAAAAGCAACTGGTTTCACTATGGAAGCAGATTGATGCCAGTAAAGTGGCACCACACAAGCATGTGTTGCAAGCGGTTACCCAGCAAGTCATTGATAACATCAATCAAGGAGATTTGCCCAAGTGGTTGACTGCATTGAGTGAATTGCCTGATATCGATGTTGAGTCTGTCAGTTTGGATTTGGACTCGGTTACAGCGATTGGCAAGCCAAATCAAGATGATGCAGAAGGGCTTCAAATGCAATTAGAACAATTGCACCCATGGAGAAAAGGGCCTTTTCAATTGTTCGATACCTTTATTGATACCGAATGGCGATCTAATATGAAATGGTCGCGCATCGAACCTCACTTGCCGGACTTGTCATATAAGAGTGTATTAGATGTGGGTTGCGGTAACGGTTATTACTTATTGCGTATGGCACAACAAGAGCCAGAATTGTTGTTAGGTATTGAGCCCGGCCTGCTGCAGAACGTACAGTTTTGGGCGGTGAATCAATACATAAAATCTCAAGCAGGTATCTTGCCCTTAAAGATGGAGCACATGCCTGAACACATGCAGTGTTTTGATGTAGTGTTCTCTATGGGTGTCCTGTACCATCGCAAATCACCGATTGGTCATTTGGAACATTTGAAAAGCCTGTTAGTTAAAGACGGTACTTTGATGTTAGAAACCATAGTGGTGGATGGTGACGAACAGACTTGTCTGATTCCAAAAGGCCGCTACGCACAAATGCGCAATGTGTGGTTTTTACCGAGTACGGATTTGTTGTGTTTGTGGCTCGAAAGAATAGGTATGAAAAACATCGAAGTGATTGATGTGTCTACAACCAGACCAGAAGAACAGCGATCTACAGCTTGGATGCGCTTCCACTCTCTCCCGGAATTTATTAATGAGGAAACAGGTCAAACCATAGAAGGTTATGACTTACCTAAACGCGCCATCATCAAGGCGCAGCGATAAGCAAGTCAAAGATAGTAGTAGAAACTACCATATATCGACATTTTAAAACAGCAAGCCCAACTCATTTCATAAAAGTGTCATAAAAGTGTTTACAAGGGAAATTTTGGGTCTATAATTCGCACTCCTTGTCAGTTAGGGGTCACGAAATGTGGCGTTTAAATTGGCGTTGTGAGCTGTTTTGGATTGGCTTTGAAATTAATTTCAAAAAGATGAAAAAAGGACTTGCATCGGGGAAAAATAAAGCGATAATACGCATCCCTTCGAGATGAAGGGAACGTTTT
>JAUIHY010000166.1 GCA_030432115.1 Gammaproteobacteria bacterium
ATTTTGAACTGACCGTGATGCAACTATTGTGGCAATGTCCACAAGCATCTGCTCCGGAACTTCACCAGCAGGTGCTTGAACACAAAGAGGTGACTTATTCAACGGTGAAAACCATCATTGATCGCTTGGAAAAGAAAGGCGCCATTGCGCGCAATGGCCAATCGGGTCGCACCATTTTTTATCAAGCAGCCATTCAAGCCCATGATATTCAAAAGCCGATGTTTCGTTCTATGTTATCCAACCTGTTTGGTGGCAATAAAAAACAATTAATCAACCACTTGTTTGAAAACGAAAAGCTCAATGACAGTGAAATTGAATATCTAGAACAGCTCATTAAAGCGAGCAAAAAAGACCATGACTGAATACCTTATCATCAACACAATGGTCAGCCTTTGGGCTTTGCTAACACAGCACTATTTATTATGCGATGCACGTCATCAATTTACCGTGTTGATGATTGCTCTGTTCTGTTGGCTTCTGCCCTTTGGTTGGTTTCAATTTCAAGCCGATGTCACTGTTTTAACAGTCGCACAGCCCATGGTTTCACAAATCAAACAACCCATGGTCAATCTGGCCAACAGCACAAGTTTTGACCTGTCTTGGTTGCAAATCCTAGCGATCTTGATGACTTTGGGTTTGTTGCGTTTTGTCTTTGACCTTATACAAATGCACCAACAACACCAAAGTTTCAAAGCCACTGGTCAAGCCACCGATTTAACGGACGTTTTCACCATAAAAAGCTTGAACAACGCTTGCGTCACTGGCTTCAAACCCAGCTTGATATGGATCGATGAGGCCCTGTATCACAGTGAATCCCAATCAGCCATCTTGGCCCATGAACAACAACACATCAAAAACAAAGACCCGTATTGGCTGTTGCTGATTGTCTTGATGGAACGCCTGTTTTGGTTCAATCCTTTGGTTTGGCTGTTAGCGCAAAGCAGTAAAAACTGCATTGAACGACGGTGTGACCAAGCCTGCCAAAAAACCATGAGCCAAGGCGAATACCAAACGCAATTGGCAAAAACCTTACTGATGATGAACAAGCAAAACAGCAAGCTGACCAACTACATGTCGCAAAACCCCAACAACATCCAACGCATTCAAGATTTAAACAAGGAGTACACCATGAGAATCAAACAAAAATTTGTATTAACCATAACCACACTTTTCACAATGGCGGCTTCTTTTACCGTTTTAGCTGACAACGTCAGACCGCCCATAGGCGAGAATCAAATCCTGCTCGATGTCAAATACAGCATTGATGGCAGTGAAGTCAAAGCCTTAAGCCTACTGGTTGAAGATGGAAAAGAGGCATCCATCAAAATTAACGAGCAGATGATTGTATTCAATCCACAAATCATCCAACCACAATTCAAAGAAATTGAAGTTGATAAAGTGGTGATAGCAGAACATGCATTAATCCCTCAAATCATCACCACATTCGAATTCAGTGATGGCGATAAAAACACAGACTTGAGCAGAGGCGCCATTATCAGTCTCAATAAACAATGGGCAGGTATTGAAATTGGGCAACCCGATCAGAAAAATTCTGTTTCACTTGAACTCAAAGCCACTGTTGCTGATAGCTGAACACAATAAAGAACGACCATGCGGTGGGTGCACTCGCATGTAGAAGTTCAGGTGTAGAAGTCCAGGCCCAACCTATCGTCATACCTGCGAAGGCAGGTATCTCGTTTGCGAAGCAAATTGCGCATAACGTACCAAGACAAAGGAATGTGTTTTAAATGAACAAGAATTCCTGCCTTCGCTGGGATGACGAAATGGTGTTAAATTACTGCATTCACTCTACACTTCTTCCCTGCGCCCAAACAGTCCAATTTTGGGGAACTCCCTGTAAGAACGCGCCCACGCGGAGTTTAAAGCCAGAGCTTTCGCCTGCACTGAGGTCTTTATGAGTTGCGAATGCATTGCCCATACCAATGGGCTCGCCTGCTTGGTTTCTCGCCACGGCGTAAATGCGACTGTATTTCACTGCGTTGGCATTCGGATTTTGAACATCACCGATCAACTCAAATGCGCCATTTTTTTCTGTCACTGAATAGGATTTGATTTCAAGAGGTGCATCTGCTGTACTGAATAGATTGGCTGCGCTTGCCAAGGTATTGATTTCAATGGCAGCGATGGACTCAGGTGGTTCGGGTAAAAACACCAACACTTCGGTGCTTTCTGATGGTTTCAAAACTTTCAAGGCGGACCAGCCACTTTGTTCAGCTGTGCGCTTTCCATCAGCATCAAATAAACTAACCACCGCACCGGGTCGAGAAATTGCCACGTCACCGTTATTCACCACAGCGAATATCCAATACAAGCCACCGGATGGGGTTTGTCCTTTGACTTGGCTTGTGATGCTGAGGTTTTCTGCCAAAGACTGCGCTTCTTTGAGCGGTGTATTGTGTGCTTGAAATTCTTCTGAGAGAAAAGGCTTGGCCAAAGGATCAATGGTTTTAGTTGATGATTCCACCATGTCAGATGCGTACTGATCAACTGGCGTGTGAACTCGCATGTTTTGAAAAGCCACCCAAAAAACCACCATCAGTGCAATAACGATCAAGGGCAAAGAGATCATGATGGCGGTGAGCTTGGTTTTGCTTTGCGGTTGTACCGCAGGATGCTGCATGTTTTGCATGGTAGCACCGCAATATTGGCACTCCAAAAGATTCGTTTCTTTATTCAAGGTGACACTGGATGCACCACAGGCATTGCACTTGATGGTTTGATTGTTATTCATAGCGACAAGATTGATTTTATATTTCTGAACACTTTAAACCACTTTACCCATGTTCAACACGCCATTGGGGTCAAAAACACGTTTTACATCGGCCATCAGTTTGATTTCCTCTGCAGATTTTGAATAGGTCAAAAATGGTTTTTTGATCAGGCCCACGCCATGCTCGGCTGAGATACTGCCATCGAATTGTTGAATCAGGCCATAAACATGTGAGTTGACCTGTTCGCATTGTTTCTTGAATGACTCGGTGTCCATGTCCACAGGTTTCAGGATGTTCAAATGCAGGTTGCCATCACCGATGTGGCCAAACCAAATGGTTTCAAAATCAGGGTATTCGGCGACCAAGATGTCTTCCAATTGCTGCATAAAGGCTGGCACTTGCGAAATTTTCACCGAAATGTCGTTCTTATACGGTGTGTACTCAGCAATGGATTCCGAAATCCCTTCGCGGTATTGCCACAGCTGTTCGGATTGATCCAAGCTTTGGGCAATGATGCCGTCTTCGACATGAGCTACTTCCATACCTTGCTCAAAAACGGTCATGGCACCAGCTTCGTCTTCGTCAAATTCCATCAGCACATAAAAAGGATGTGTGGCCTCAAAAGGGTTATCAAAACCTCGGTGTGCCATCACTTTAAGCAAAGAGCGGTCTGAGAAAAACTCAAACGAGGACAAAGTCAAAGCCGCACGTGCTTGAGCAAACACCGCCATCACAGCTTCTAATGACGACAAAGCCAACAGCATCACAGACTGGTTGGGCGGCTGGTTAATCAACTTAATTTCAGCTTCTACCACGATACCTAAAATACCTTCAGAACCAATCATTAAGTGCCTGAAATCCAAGCCAGATGCATTCTTTACCAAGCCATTGTTCAACTTTAACAGTTCACCAGATCCTGTCACCACGGTCAGGCCCAAGACATAATCACGGGTCAAGCCATATCGCAACACCCGAATGCCACCGGCATTGGTGGCAATGTTGCCGCCAATGTGGCTGGAACCCGATGAAGCGAAATCCACCGGATAGAATAAGTTATGTTCTTCAGCAAAATTATGAAGTTGCTCGGTGATGACACCAGCACCCACTGAAACCGTTTGATCAATGTCATTGTATCTAGATATGTCATTCAATCGCACCAAGGAAACCACCCATTCACCCATACTGGCCACCGCCCCTGCGCTGTAACCTGTTCGGCCACCTGAGGGTACAATAACAGCGCCAGATTGATTGGCTAATTTGACAATTTCTTGCACTTCTTTGGCATCATTGGGGAAAAAGACCACGGCCGCATTGGGCTCATGGAATCGCGTCCAATCTTGGCCAAACTGTTCCAAATCTTGAGGCTGATGAGAACGGGCAATGTGTGGAATGTGTTTTTCTAATAAAGAATGCAGTGTTTCGGCGTTCATATCTGGTAGAATCCTGAGTTTTTCATAAGGCACTAAAGTCGCAAGAATATGACCAAACTCTCGCTAAGTAAAGAAAAAATCAAGGTTGTTTTGCTCGAAGGCGTGCACCCCGATGCAGAACAGATGTTTCGTCAAGATGGCTATGACAATTTACACGTATTGAAAGCCACACCCGATGATGCCAGCCTCAAATCATTACTCAAAGATGCCCATATCTTAGGAATTCGATCACGCACCCAGCTCAAGGGCGAGGTACTGGACGCTTGTGAAAAATTAATGGCTGTGGGCACTTTTTGCATCGGCACCAATCAAGTTGATTTAGATGCCTGTAAAAAGCGAGGCATTCCGGTATTCAATGCCCCTTTCTCCAACACCCGCAGTGTGGCCGAATTGGTGATGGGTGAAATCATCTTATTGTTGCGTGGGGTGCCTGAAAAAAATGCCAAAGCCCATCGCGGAGAATGGTTCAAATCAGCACTTAATTCCAATGAAACCCGTGGAAAAACCTTGGGTATTGTGGGTTTTGGCCACATCGGCTCACAACTGGGCATATTGGCCGAAGCCATGGGCATGAAGGTGAAGTATTTTGACATCGAAAACAAACTGCCATTGGGGAACTCTGAGGCGGTTCAAAGCTTACATGATTTGTTGCCACAAATTGATGTGCTGACCATGCATGTGCCATCCACTGAACAAACCAAAAACATGATCGGTGAAAAAGAGCTGTCCCTACTGCCCCAGGGTGCTTTTGTGATCAATGCCGCCCGTGGTGACATTTTGGACATCGATGCGCTGGCCAAATATCTAGAAAATGGACATTTGAATGGCGCGGCTGTAGATGTTTATCCAACTGAACCTGCCAGCAATGATGAACCTTTTGAATCACCTTTGCGTCAATTTGATAACGTGATATTGACACCGCACATTGGTGGCAGCACCGTTGAAGCACAGGTCAATATTGCCAATGAAGTGGCCGATAAGTTAATCAAATACTCCAACAATGGCTCAACATCATCTGCTGTGAACTTCCCTGAAGTGTCGTTGCCTTCTTTGCATCAAGAACTAACCCGCGTGATGCACATCCATGAAAACAAACCGGGCATGTTAGAAAAGCTTAATCATGCCTTTTCCAGCCAAGGCATCAACATCGCCGCCATGTATTTACAAACATCCGGTGATGTCGGCTTTGTCATCATGGACG
>JAUIHY010000167.1 GCA_030432115.1 Gammaproteobacteria bacterium
CTGTCGTTGCTGCCGATGGTGACGATAACCACTTCGTCAGCATGACCTTGTTCTTTGATTCGTAAGGCTTCTTCAATGGCGATTTCATCAAATGGATTGATGCTCATTTTAACGCCATCGGTGGCGACTCCAGAGCCGTCAGGTTTGACCTGAACACGCACGTTGTAATCCACGACGCGCTTGATTGCGACCAGTATTTTCATGGGAAATTCTACGCTGTTTAAAAGGCGTCGGATTATAGCACAAAGCCACTGGCTTTAAAACCAGCGGCTATAACTGAGGGAATTTATGAAAACAGGGTGTATTTGTTTGTATCTCTGTTGGGCTAAATGCCATTAAAGGTTAATTGTCAAATCCATCCTTAAAGATCAAATCGGTGCCAAATGGGGCAATGCATGAAGGTGAGTTGCTGGCCAGCCGGCTGTTGAATAGGTTGATGACAGTGGGGTGGAATTCATCATCGCTACTGCAATTATTCAATAGGTGACAATAGCTCATGATGGTACCATTGCCTGCTGGACAGACCTCAGCGCCAGAAAAACAACCATCTTCGGCGCTGTAACAATTGTCTATGGCCGGTGTATAACAATGGGTGTGAGGTGAGCCCATGTTATGGCCCAGTTCATGGGCTAAAAATTGAGAAACCCAACTGGTACCGGCATTACTACCAATGCGATTGACGCTATAGCTACCATAGGTTTGGTTGCCAAAAACGGTGCCATTTTCACAATAAGCATCAACCCATGCAATACCTGAAAAGGAGTTTGAACCAATGTTTTGACCACTGAGTAACGCGGCAAAATCACGGTTAATACCGCTGTTGTTAACGCGCCAATATTCACCAAAATCGGTCAAAGCATTGCTGATATTAGGTTCATTTGGGTAGGGATCAGAGCTTGTTCTCAAAGTCACATTGCCCATCAAAAAATGCAATGAAGCATCACGTTCAAAAAAAACATTCATGTTAACGAACAAGGAGTTAATGTAATTCATAGCGGTGTTGATGTTGTTGGACTTTCCTGCCATCCATTCTGTGTCTGTGTCTATGGCAAGAACGGCTTCATAGCTGATGCTGCCTTTGATTTGAGGTGCTAAAGTGTGTGATTTTAAGGCCAAATTCATGTCTGCCAAAGGATCGCCGGGCTGATTTTCTATGGCGGTCATGCATGAATTTGAGGCGTCAGTGGCATTTTTGGGCAATGCATTTACTCTGAAATCCAAACCAGTTTGTAAATTACCCGTGATGTTAAAACTGATGCCTTCTTGAATGGTCATGCCGGTGACATCACCAGTTGTTTTGTCCACCAGCAGACCCAGACTGTGTTCAGCTGCGCTGAATGCCATTACTTCCAACGGTGCAATTTGTTCTGCACCATGCTTTGATATGTGAATGATTTGAGCGCCCGGTGCCATCAGTGCATAGCGGGTCAGTTTGATGTCTTTCAAAATAGGTGATGCTTTGATGTCTTCATGCGTTACCAATTGTGGAAATTGAGCCAGTTTGATGGTTTGGTTAATTTGCGCAGTGCGTAATTGTTGTTGGTGAGACTGGTTGATGTACCAACTTTGTTCAATCGGTTTATTGCTGGTTGCTTGGTGTGCATGTAATTGTAATGCATTGGGCAAATGAACTTGGGGCTCATTGTTTGCTTTTACCAAGCCGTTGATGAGCAGCAACAGACTGAGTATGGTTGACTTGAAATGGAATGTATTCATGATGTCCTCACCGGGTAATTTAGTATTAAAATTTTACCAGAGGGGAATCTTTGACTCACTCAATTTCAAATTTATCTGCAGTTTGTGAGGGTTAAATGCTTGAAATGATACCAAGCCACCGAAAAGTGGCTTGGCAAGAGTCCTCAGTGGTTTATTTTTTTGACCAAGATTTACCGTTGACTTCGATGCTGCCTGAACCGTCATCAACCAATATGAATTCGCCTTGTAAGTCAGACACTTCAATGGGACCTGAACCATCGTCCACTTTGAAGTCTCCCGCAATGTCTTTGGCTTGAATTTCACCCGAGCCATCTTCGATGGCAACGTGGCCACCTATGTGTTTCAGTTTGATTTCACCCGAACCGTCATCAATGGTTAAGTCACCTGCAATATTTTTGGCGATAACAGATCCTGAGCCGTCGTCAATTTCAACATCGTCTTTGATGTTATTTAATTCAATATGACCTGAACCATCGTCAATTTCAACAGACCCGTCCATGTCAGAAATTTTGATGTGGCCGGAACCATCATCAACCACCAAGTCAAACGATTGTGGTACTTGAACGGTCAAATGGATGCTGATTTCAGGGTTGCTGAATGACATCATTTTGCTTTGGTTTGATGCTTTCAATAAAGCAAAACCTTGGTCGCGCTTTAAATAAAAATCCATTTTATCTTCAAATGCTTCTTCTAAATCTTCTTTGCTTTTATATTTTTTAGAAGTGATTCTGGCATCAACTGTGATGACATCCACATCCGCGCCAACCACTTCCATATGACCCGCGCCTGCATCGATTTCTAGGCCATCTATGCGACTGGCTTCAAGGGTTAATTGGCGATCAAAAGACAATTCTTTGCCTGCCTGTGCAGTCAGCGCCACTGCGATACCTACACCTAAAGTCAACAATTTAGCTTTCATGTTTTTCCTCTGTTTCTGTTTGAATATCATTGTAAACGCAGACAAAGAGACAATGTTACAATGCGCTTTCATTTTTTTGATCCATTACCATGTTGATATCTGATAGTCACCAGTTTGTTTTTGTTCATGTGAGGAAAGCGGCAGGCACCAGCTTGCGACAAATCCTTGAACAGGTGTCATTGCCAAAAAACAATCAGCTGTGGAATAAGCTTCTTAGCCGTAATGGATTTCCAATAGATTATCACCAATACAGTTTCAGAAAGCATGACCCATTGATCACGGCTGAAAAAAGCATGCCAAGCAACAAATTCAAACAATATTTCAAGTTCGCTTTTGTCAGGAATCCTTGGGACCGTTTGGTTTCTGAATTTGAATACATCAAAACCCAAAGCAGTCACTCAAGGCACAAAAAGCTGATGGTCATGACATTTGAACAATACATTGAATACCAAGCCAAAAGATCCGCTGCCTTTCAGTATGATGCATTGGCTAAAAAAGACGGCACATTGGGAATGGATTACATCGGTCGATTTGAACAGCTACACGATTCATTGGCTGAAATCAGTGGCCAAATCAAGCTGGACTGCACCCAAATCCCTCACATCAATAAACTGAAAAAAGCCCCTTATCAGAGTTATTACACAGACCAAACCGCCGAGCAAGTCGCTCAATTGTGGTCAAAAGACATCGAAACTTTTGCTTATCAGTTTGATTGATGAGAATTGCTGTGGTTTTTTCGTAAGTATGACACCGCCTTCGACGAGCTCAGGCTGCTCAAGCAAAACGTTTTTAACGAAAAAATAACAAAAATCTTTTGACTTTATCAAAGCAATGACGATAATCGTTCAGCGATTGGTTCTTGTTCAGGCAAGGATCGACAGTTAAAATTTTTATCGAAACCTATTTTTAAGGAGGCTTTATGAAACCACAATTTGATACAAACAATGCACAATAAGCCTTTCGATCTTAATCGTTTGAAGGGCTGACGCCTTTCAGACTTTCCAAATTCTAAAAAGCCTGAATGGTGTCACATTCAGGCTTTTTTTATGTCTTGCAGATAAAGAGAAAAAGATTCTTATCGTCTGCGCCTGCCATTAAAAAAGCCCAACATTGACGTTATAAACGGAGGTGTGCCATGGGCATACAAGGATTAACCCGACACTGTTATTGTGTGGGTTCAGCATTAAATAGATGAAATTTATCAAGGCTTGGTTTTTTATTAATAGTGGTTCTATTGATGAAAAAGCATAACGAAGATAAATGAAATCTATTTAATGCCATCTTATAGAAATTCATTTGAAGGTCGCTTTGTGATCATCTATCACTTCGGAATGACCATTTACTATATGAAGAACTATAGCTGCATGCTCATTGCTCGTGAATATATGATCACAAAACGACTGAACCGACACAATAACAGTGCCGAGTTAATTATTAATAAGGCGCGTGTACCCATCAAAATTTACACAGAGGACATTGCGCCACAAGCGATCAATCAGTTGGTGAATATTGCCAATTTGCCGATCGTTCATCACCACGTCGCGGCCATGCCTGATGTCCATTTGGGCATTGGTGCCACCGTGGGTTCGGTGATACCGACTTTGAAAGCGGTGATTCCAGCGGCGGTTGGGGTCGATATCGGCTGCGGCATGAATGCGGTTCGCACCAGTTTGACCGCCAAAGATTTGCCAGATAATTTGTACAGTGTGCGTCGAGAAATCGAGAAGCGTGTGCCGGTGGGATACAATCACCACAGCAGAACGGTGGTTAATCGCTCTACGGTGAATGGTTTGGATAAACCACTGGATGATTTGGTGGGTAAGCACCCAGCGATCATGAAGATGTTGAAGAATTTCAATCGAACCTGGCATCGCCAACTGGGCACTTTGGGTGGTGGAAATCACTTCATCGAGTTGTGTTTGGACGAGAATGATGATGTTTGGATCATGTTGCATTCTGGCTCTCGGGGCATAGGTAATGTGATTGGTCGTTACTTCATCAGCATCGCTAAGAAAGAGATGCAGCGGCATCAGCAACATTTGCCTGATGTGAATCTCTCTTATTTGCGAGAAGGCAGTCAACACTTTGAAGACTATGTGGCAGCGGTGGATTGGGCGCAAGAATATGCGTGGGTCAATCGCCAGGAAATGATGCGGTTGGTGGTGGAAGCGCTGAAAGCGTCGAAATTACCTGACTTCACCTTGACCAAGAAAGCCATCAATTGCCACCACAATTACATTTCACACGAAACACATTTCGGTGAAAAAGTTATTGTGACACGCAAAGGGGCGATTCGGGCAGGTCTGGGCGAGCTGGGCATCATTCCAGGATCCATGGGTGCCAAGTCATTCATTGTGCGGGGCAAAGGTTCAGCGATGAGTTTTTGTTCTTGTTCACATGGGGCAGGGCGCAGCATGAGTCGAACTGAGGCCAAAAGGTCGTTCAATACCCGCGATTTGGATGAACAAACCCGCGGCGTTGAATGCCGTAAGGACAAGGGCGTTTTGGATGAAATCCCAGGCGCTTACAAAGACATCGACCAAGTGATGGCCAACCAAAGCGATTTGGTGGACATCGTACATACTTTGAAACTGGTGCACTGTCCTGAACTTAGCTGTGTTATCAGAAGTCATAAAATGTCCCAAGACAAGGCGCTGCTTGCAGACAATGGTT
>JAUIHY010000168.1 GCA_030432115.1 Gammaproteobacteria bacterium
CAGCTTCAATGCCCGCCAGGTTTTATCGTTGATGGGTTGTGTTAAGTCATCGGTCGCCACTTCATTTTCATTCAATGAAAAGCTGAGCTCAGCAATCTGGTAATATGTCACGCTAATCAAACACCTTCAGAAAAGGTGTTACAGGCATCGTAATTGCCTGTTTGCAACCCACGGCTCAACCATTTCATGCGTTGTTCAGAAGAGCCATGGGTAAAGGATTCTACATTGACCTGTCGGCCTGCTTTGGACTGCAGTGTGTCGTCTCCAATGGATGCCGCTGCTCGCAAACCCTCTTCCACATCACCTGGCTCTAACATGTTTTGTGATTTGTTGGCATGGTGTGCCCAAACACCTGCCAAGCAATCAGCTTGTAGCTCCATCATCACCGACAGTTGGTTGACTTTGTATTTAGAGTCAGCCTGAGACTGCCACTGGCGGACTTGCTTGGCTGTGCCTGTGATGTTTTGAATATGATGCCCCACTTCGTGGCCAATCACATAGGCACGGGCAAAGTCACCTGGTGCCCCCATTTTTTCTAATTGTCTGAAAAAACTCAAAGAAAGGTAAACTTGGGCATCAGCTGGGCAATAAAAAGGGCCCACAGCTTCAGAGTTGATCCCGCAACGAGATTGCACTTGGCCATCAAACAACACCATGTTGGGCGGTTGATATTGTTGATTGGAGTGACTGAATATTTTTGTCCAGATGTCTTCAGTTGAAGCAAAGATGACAGAAGAAAAATCTGCCTGTTCTTTTTCGGCCTGAGTCTGTTGTTTCGGTATTTGGACCTGTTGTTGAGTATTACCTGTCTGCTGTGACATCAAGTTACCCAGCAAATTCAGTGGGTTTTGCCCTGTCACCACTGAATAAATAAGGGCAATCACTATCATGGTGCCACTGAGTTTGGCACCACCCTTGACCACCCCGCCACGGCCTCTTCTGTCATCTATTCGAGTGCTTCTTCTTTGGTTTTTCCAGCGCATATTAGTTCCTGCGTTTCAAAACCATCAGTATAACCGATAAAACCAATCAGCCTTTGAAGTCCGGGTTAAATTTTGTGAAAGACAACCACAGGCATACCAGCGCCAATACATACAGTCCAATTTGATGATACATGACATCCACCAAATCGCCTCCAAAATACATCAATTGATGCAAGGCATCCATCACCCAGCCGGTGGGCAAAAACATGGCCAATTGTTGCATCCATTCAGGCGTGACTTCAATCGGCCACCAACAACCGCCCAATGCCGCCAACAGCATAGAAACAATCACAGGAATTCCATTAATCTGGCCTTCATTTTGTGCCAAAGACCCGAACATGACAGCCAAACCTGCGCAGCTGGCTGCCCAGGCAGACAACATCACAAACACCATAGGCCAGTGATCACTCCAGTAAATGTCAAACAACAAACTGCCCATAATCATGCCATAAACCAGTTGGCACAAGGTCAAGAACCATTTGCCCAACCACTTACCCATGATTAACTGTTTGCGCGAAATCGGTGCGGCTGATAACCGCCTGAGCACGCCGGTTTTACGTTCCATGAAAATGCTCGTGGCACCACTGGACAGCGCCAACATCATGATGAACATCACCAAAATACCAGGGACCGCTTGCTTAAACCCATTGGGGATTTCATGGCGCTCACCGGCCAAAGCACTGTCTAAGGTGATCAATTGTGGCAATTGATTTACGGCGTCGAAATTCAGAGCATCGGCACCCAGTTTTTGCTTTTTCAACACCAAGAAGTCACCCAAGGTCTGGTACACCGCTTTGTTGATTTTGAATTCATGAAGCTGAGCTGACATGTCATTGTCTTTGAATTGATAGCTCAAAGTGACTTGCTTGCCTTTTTTCAGCAATTCATCCATGCCTTCAGGTAACCACAATTTGCGTGAATAGTCTTCAAATTTATATTTGTCCTTATACAGGGGCTGAGATTCGCTGAACACCCTGATGGCAAAGTTTTCTTCATCTAATCTGTGGTGAATTTGATCTATCACTTGGCCTTTCATCTCGCCTTCATGCCAGATGGCCAAGGTCACTTTTTCACTGCTGGCTCCACCAAAGTTTTGGGTGGAAAAACCAATAAAACTGAAGAAGACCAAAGGCATGATGAACATCCAAACCAACACTGATTTGTCTTTCAGCAAATACTGAAAATCCTTCACCGCAATCATCCAAACCTTGTTCATGAGCGCGCCTCCTGGGCCAATTTTTTCACCATCTTCAAATTAATGAACCAAAAAACCAAAGCCATCACCAACCCTATCACAAACGGCCAGAGCAAAGCCGATTGCCACGCTTCTCCACGAATCATCACGTCTTTTATCGCTTTCAGCAACATGCCATTGGGCAAATAACTGCCAATTTTGGCCAGCCCATCACTCATCGCCTCGGCTGGGAAAAAACTGCCGCCCAACATGGCCAAGGGCATCATGGCGGCATTGACAATGATATTCGCCGATTTGCGGCTTGGCATCAACAATGAGAAAAACAACAACAGCTGCCAAATCACCACACCAGAAAACACCAACCAAAATATCAGCAAAGGCAGCAAAGTCACATTGACATCGAAATAAGCCACACCCACCACCATCAATACCACACTGACGGTCAAAAACATCACTTTGGCATGAGTGGTTTTACCAACAAAGTAGTGGAAAATCCCACTCGGTGTAGAGACCAACCGGGGTAAAACACCATTAACCTTATCATCCCAAAAGGACATCGCCATACCCATACCAGCGAATAACAAACTCATGAACACCGCTCCAGGGAACATCATCAAGGCAAAATTGAAAGCCGGTTTGTCATCACTTTCGGCTTCTACCGTTTTTTCTTCCAATTTTATTTGCGGTGGCATCAAGGTGTCTTCCACGTCTTCAATGGCTGCTTTTATGGCCAAAGTCAGTAACACCAAATCGGCATCATTGTATTTTCCTGTGGAAACCATTTTGTTGATTTTTTGCAGCTCATCAGCGAACAGCATCTGCAAATAATCAGCCGCATCTACCATCACGTCCATGCCCGTTTCGACCATATTGGGTAGGATGGTTTGTGCTGGATTTTTGCGTAAAGTGATGGTGGTCGGTTTCTTGTTCAGGTAATCGTCCATGAAGTTTTTTTCTATCATCAGCCACGCACTGGCCTCACCCGCATCCATCAAGGTTTGAGCCTCTGCTTCTTTGACGACTTTGACTGTAAAAAACTCAGCGGTGGGCCCTTGCCCAATACTGCCCAATAAAAATTGAGACAACATAGACTGGTCTTTATCGGTCACTAAAACCTTGCCGTGTGGCGTAGGTGAAGGCCCGCCACCTGCCATCAAACTCATCAAAAACACCATCATCAGCGGTATCACCAACCACGAAATCAGTCCCCATTTTTCTCGCCAAGTTTTGAGAATGGAATGCTTGGCCACCGTCATCGACATGCCGTTCATATCAATCCCTCAAAGCTCGGCCTGTCAATTTAATAAACAGGCTTTCTAAGTTGGCTTTCTTAACAGCAGTCTCTTTGATGTGACACTGAGCAAATTTGGCCAACAATTCTGGCAATTGTGATGCCGCATTGGCACACCAAAAACGCACTTGATTATCTGACCATTCCATCACCTCAAAGCCTTCTAAGACGTCTTGATTCAGAACTGAAAAATCACCTTTCAATACAATCAAGTCTTTTTCACCCATTTGGCTTCGCAGTTCATCTACAGTACCCATGGCCATGATGCGGCCTTTGTCGATGATGGCCACTCGGTCACACAATCGTTCCACTTCTTCCATGTAGTGAGAAGTGTAAATCACGGCTGTACCTTGCGTTTTCAAATCCGCCACCGCGCTCAACAAATGCTCTCGTGATTGTGGATCCACACCCACTGTTGGCTCATCCAATAACAAAGCCTTCGGTTCATGTAATATCGCACAGGCAAAATTCAATCGCCTTTTCATCCCGCCTGAATACGTCTCGACCCGGTCTTTTTGCCGATCACTCAAGCCCACCAAGTCCAACACCGTGTCAATGCGTTGCTTCAATGCTTCGCCAGAAAGGCCGTAGGCCTGTCCCCAAAAATTCAAATTTTCATGACCGGTTAAATCTTCATACAATGCCAATTCTTGTGGCACCAAGCCCAATGACTGTTTGGCCGCAATGCCATCACCAACCATGGGATGACCATTGATTGAAACATCTCCTGATGTGGGCTCTAAAAGACCAGAAAGGCAGTTGATGGTGGTTGATTTACCCGCACCATTGGGGCCCAATAAACCGAAAATCTCACCTGCCTGTACATCAAAAGTTACGGCATCAGCCGCGGTAAACTGACCATATTGTTTGGTCAATGCCTCTATTTTTATCATCGATTTGCCATGGATTTAAAGTTGGTTAACGATTATATACCGCTGGTGTTACAATGTGCTTTGATTTTTTAAGACTTCTTTTTTTCAAATGAAATGGATTAACAGCGGTTTATTGGTTTTGATTTGCATAGCTTTGTATTTGCTTTGGATGGGCAATGGCGGGCGCGTGGAATTACAAGAAAAACAGTTGATCCTGGCTGAAAAAACCGAAGAAATCACGCAATTAAAAAAACGCAACCAACAATTACAAGCCGAGGTGAATAGTTTGAAAAATGGTTTGGATGCCATCGAAGAACGTGCCAGAACCGAGTTGGGGATGATCAAAGAAGGAGAAACATTCATCCAAATCATCAATGAGGAACTGCCCAAACGCAAAAAGCCATGAATACCTATGATACGCACTGCCATGTATTGATTGTAGCAGCCGGCATTGGCGCTCGCTTTAATAGCCAAAGTGATGTACCCAAGCAGTACCATAAAATCGCCAACAAAACGGTGTTGGCACACAGCATAGAAGCCTTTAACAAAATTCACTGTCAGCGCATCATGGTGTGCACCCATGCTGATGATTGTTGGTGGCCGGGTTTGCATTTCCAAAGCCCCCACAAGGTGCACCAATGCACCGGTGGTTCAAGCCGCAGACAATCTGTTATCAATGGATTACTGGCTCTGCGAGAAAACCAAGCACAAGATCGCGATTGGGTTTTGGTTCATGATGCTGCTCGGCCCTGTGTAACCACCAGCGATTTGACTCATTTGATTGAACAAAGCCAACAACACCCAACTGGCGGCATGTTGGTCAAACCCATCAGCGACACCATCAAACATTCAACAGATGGTCAACACAGTCACAAAACCATAGATCGTGAGCAATTGTTTGCTGCTTTGACACCACAAATGTTCCGCTTGGGTGATTTATTACAATATTTAGAGCAAGC
>JAUIHY010000169.1 GCA_030432115.1 Gammaproteobacteria bacterium
TGCTGTGGCAACACAACCAAGACCAAAAGCTCCTACAGGCAGAACATGAGCTACAGCTGGCCATGCACTACATGCAAAAAGTCAGTAACAAAACATTGGGCGATGTGAACACCCACGGCATCAAACCCGCCATCATTGTCCCCCTTTCTAAATCCATGGCCAAAATATAATGGAGACTTTAATGAAAAAAATAATATTGTTGTGCTTGATGTTCAGCTTTCAAAGCCAGGCTCAAGACCTCATGCAAAACCTACAAGACATGATCAAAACCGAGCCCAACGTGGAAGTGAACCTCGGTCCAGGCATGCTGGGCTTACTCAGCGGTATGACCGAATCCGAGGGAGAAGTGGCCAATGTCATGAAGAATTTGACTGAAATTGTTGTCCGGGTGTATGAGCTGGATGAGGACTTCACAGGTGATGTGTCTCAAATCAAAGCATGGGTCAATGACACCGCCAAAGGTTTGAAAGCCAGTGGTTTTCAACAACTTGCTGCCGTCAGAGAAGACGACAGTACCGTGTTCATCTTGGCTGAAATGGACAATGATGCCATGAAAGGCTTGTCTGTCATGGCTTTAGATGATGAAGACGAATTGGTGGTCATCAAAATCGGTGGAAAAATCTTGCTCAAAGACCTGGGAGTGCTGATGAACCGTTTTAATGTGGATTTAGGTGATATTGAAGTGAATTAAGGCTTTACAGGCATGGCCGGTGGCATTATAATGCGCCGTCTTGTTTGAGCTTAGAACATCGGAAACAGTTATGAAAAAAGATATTCATCCAGAATACAGAGAAGTGGTATTCCAAGACGCAGGTGCAGATTTTGCATTCTTGACACGTTCTTGTATTCACACGAAAGACACCATTCAATGGGAAGATGGCAATGAGTATCCGCTAGTTAAAATCGAGATTTCATCAAAATCACATCCATTCTACACTGGCCAACACAAAGTGGTTGATACAGGTGGACGTGTGGATCGATTCAAACGCAGATACCAAAGAAAATAATCTTTTCTATCGAATTCACCTAAAAAGCCCGAAATTCTCGGGCTTTTTTTTGGAAAATTGACCTATGTCTATCATAGACATGCGTGTCTTCTGATAAAATCACCTACAAAAACACACCAAGGCATGAAACACCGATTTCAGCCAAGGAAATCATCAATTGGAGAAACATTCACATGAGTCAAGAAGTTGTCAAACTAATCACACCAGAAGGACAAACGGCTGAATTACCTGTCATTCGTTCAGAAATGGGTCCACCTACATTTGACGTCAAAACCCTGCACAAACAAACCGGTTATTTTACCTATGACTCAGGTTTTGCAGCCACTGGTTCTTGCACCAGTGACATCACCTTTATTGATGGTGGAAAAGGTGTTTTGTTGTACCGCGGCTACCCCATAGAACAACTGGCTGAAAACAGCAACTTTATGGAAGTGACTTATTTGTTGATGAATGGTGAATTGCCCAATCAAGCCCAATCAGCGGCTTTCAATGATGAAATCACACGCCACACCATGGTGCATGAAAAGATCAGATCGTTCATGAAAGGGTTTCAATATGATGCCCACCCTATGGCCATGATGATGAGCGCCATAGGCTCTTTGGCAGCGTTCTACCACAACCACATGGACATGAACAACCCAGAAGACCGTCGCTTGGCTGCCATTCGCTTGATTGCCAAAATGCCAACTGTGGCTGCCACTGTTTATAAAAACTACATTGGCCAACCCATCATGTACCCCAACAACAGCCTGAACTTCACTGAACGTTTGTTGCACATGATGTATGGTGTACCAGCCGAACCTTATGAAATCAACCCTGTGGCGGCAAAAGCTTTGGACTTGTTGTTTATCCTGCACGCTGACCACGAACAAAATGCGTCCACATCAACTGTTCGCTTGGTGGGCTCTACGGGTGCCAATCCATTTGCTTGTATTTCTGCCGGCATTGCTTCTTTGTGGGGCCCAGCCCATGGTGGCGCCAATGAAGCGGTACTGACCATGCTGGATGAAATTGGCGACGTCTCACAAATTGACAAATACATTGCCAAAGCGAAAGACAAGAGTGACCCATTCCGCTTGATGGGATTCGGTCACCGCGTATATAAAAACTTTGATCCACGGGCCACCATCATTCGCAAAGCTTGTCATGATGTGTTGGGCGAATTGGGTATTCAAGATCCTCAACTGGAATTGGCGATGCGCTTGGAAGAAATTGCATTGAAAGACGAATACTTTGTTTCTCGTAATTTGTATCCTAATGTGGATTTCTATTCAGGCATCATTTACAAAGCATTGGGCATACCAACTCAAATGTTTACCGTGATGTTTGCCATCGCAAGAACCGTGGGCTGGACCTCACAGTGGCTGGAACAATACGAGACTGCCGACACCCGTATTGGACGCCCACGTCAGGTTTACCGTGGTGCCAAAACCAGAGATTTTTTACCATTAGACCAAAGATAAAATGCCCCTGACTGCGCACCTCAACGCTTTGGGCGTGAACTTGACGCAGCTTTCAGAACGGCTACCCAATGACTTAACCCTGTCTCTTACGGATGGGGTTTTGTTTTTGCAGGATGCACAAAACCCAAAACTAAAAGCTTGTGTTGATTTTCTCAAAGGCCGCTTGGCATATCGCAGTCAACAGCACATCAATGGAGAGAATCTGGTCAAAGCCTGTCGCATCAAAGGGCAAAACCCAGTTTCTGTATTGGATGCCACCTGTGGCTTTGGCAAAGACGCTTTTTTGCTCTCCTGTGCAGGGTTCCATGTCCAAGCAACAGAATCTCATCCCGTGGTTTACGCCTTGCTTAAAGACGCCATCCTCAGAATGCAGCAAGCCACCGGTGACACACCTTTCATCCTGCACAATGCATGGGCCCAATCCATCGCATTGGAACCACCGGCTCAAGTCATTTACCTAGACCCCATGTTTCCTGACAGAGACAAATCTGCAGCAGTAAAAAAAGACATGCAACTGTTTCACCGCTTACATTCAGAAAGCGCTCAAGAAATTGAACAATTATTCAGCTGGGCCATGTCTCATGCTCGCAACAAAGTGGTCATCAAAAGGCCTGCCAAGTCAAAAATTGTCACCCCCAATCCACCCACATACCAAATCAAAGGAAAAGCTTGCCGATTTGATGTGTATCAGCGTACATGAACCCACTTTTGCTGCAAAACAACGCATATAAGCACAAATAATCATTGCATTTTGTGATTTGACCGCCACTTTTCATTATAATTAAGACTCTTCAAATAACAAATATCCAATATGAAAGAAGACAAAAACCAAAAGAACCAAACCACCGTCAGCAAGTCAATCGAAAAGGTTGCCAAAGTGATGGCCAAAGCCACCTTGGCCTATGATTTCTCTTACAAAGAATTCATGGAATACTACAAAATGCACATTGTTAAAGAGTGTAAGCAAGCAAAACCCCGAGCCACTGTTGTAGAAATTTCTGCACGCACCGGCATCGATCGTCGCTTTGTTGCACCCTACATCATGGCCGATGAAGCCAAACTCAAACCCAGTAAAGTGGACTTAATTTTTGAAGACGTGAAAGCCATCTGTCAGAAAAAGGACACATTTTTGATTCCAAAAATCGAAGACAAACAATCTTTTGAAGTCGTTTGTCGCAAACATGCCAACGGCAGTTTGACCCCAAAATCCATCTTCATTGAACTGTTCAGACAAGGCAAGTTGCGTGACTCAGGAGAATATTACGAGTTAATGAAACCCAAGCACAACGCCAACCGTTTAGAAAAAGCCGCCAAAGGCATGAAAAAAGTATCGAAGCAACTGGTTGACTCGGTTGCCGATCAAGATTGGGATTAATCCCACCCAAAACCACATAAAAAGGTCGCCCCCAGCGGCCTTTTTTATTGCCTACCCCTTATTGCCTGCTGAGATAGCGACTCAAATGCTGGTCCAATAAATTATCTTGGTAGCCCTTGATGTTTTTCCGCACCAAATGCCTAGATACATAATGATACAAAGGAATCATTGGAACGTCTTCGGCCAAAATTGATTCGGCTTGCTGAATCAAAACCTGCTGTTCCTCAGTATCTGCCATTGAAATTTGATTCAAAAGTGCGTCATATGATGCTGACTGATACCCACTGTAATTAAACTGAGAACTTGAATGAAACAACTGCAAAAAATTCATCGGGTCGTGGTAGTCAGCAATCCAGCCACCCCTGAACACTTGCTTTCCCGGTTTTTTCCGGCTGCTGACAAACACTTTCCATTCCTGGTTTTTAAGCTGTGTCTTGATGCCCAAGCTTTGACGCCACATGGCGGCCACGGCCAAGGCCACTTTTTTTTGATTTTGGCTGTTATTATACAACAGTGTTAGTTTATCTCTGTTGACATCAAAGCCACTTCTTCGCATGGCTTGCCGTGCTTTTTCAACATCCATATTAACTGACGGGTATGACTTTGGAATCAGGCCGTAGGCTGGCTTTTGTCCAGATTTCAACACTTTCTCAACCAATATATTCCGGTCAACAGCGGTACTCAATGCCTGCCTTAAATCAACATTTTTTAGCCACTTATCCCTGACATCTAAACCCAAATAAAATGTCCCGTAATAAGGTGCAATGCGCAATTGTTCAGGCATTTCACTTTTTAACCAGCCTATCTTGGCATCTGGGATGGTTTCGGTGATGTCCAGCTCACCTGCCCTGAAGCGATTCAATTCACTCTGCTGGTTTTCTGTGACCCAATAAACCACTTGCTCAAAAGCCACCGCATTGGCTTCTGCGTGGTGAGGATTTTTGCTTAAGGTAATTTTCTCTTGTAATTGCCAATCGATTAACTGATAAGCACCATTGTATGTGTTTGATGCTTTGTGCTGAGGCATAAAAATGGGCAACAACAATTGAGCCGGCAACATGGGATTCTGTTGATTCAACTGCACTTCCAATTGCTTGCTCGACAATGCCCTCACCTGTAACTCACCATGCTTAACCATTTGATTGAACAAATCACGGTAAGGCGCTGCGGTTTTCGGTTCAAACGCTTGATGCCATGCATGAACAAAGTCACTGGCCAAAACAGCATCTCCGTTTGACCATTTGGCATCTTGCCTGATATCAAAAGTCCAAACCTGGCCATTTTCAGATACTTGATAACCCGCGGCCATCGCCAAAACAGGTGCGCCGTCCTCACCGTATCGAAACAAGCCCTCATACAAATCATACAACACATGGTGACTGTTTAAACCTTGTGCCAAATGCGGATTGAGGGAATCTG
>JAUIHY010000170.1 GCA_030432115.1 Gammaproteobacteria bacterium
CTGGATAATTGGCCCAAATAAACGGGATCAAATAAAGCAAAAAACACCATGGTTTGAACCGCAGCGGCCAAAAAAGAAACCCAAGTCACTATGGCCAAGCGGCGGATAAAAATCCTTTTTATCTGCCTTTGATTGAAATTTCTGTTTTTTACTATGGGTTGTGTTGGCATGGTATCTATTTGTCTTTTTGACTCAAAGAGTAAACATAAGCAGCGACCAGTTTCACGCGGTTTTCATCCAAAATATCCGCATGGGCTGGCATCTGACCATTCAAGCCTTCATACATCGCTGTTTCAATGATGTCAGATGAGCCGTGTAACCAAACATCATCGGTTAAATCAGGCGCACCAAACAAATCATTTCCTTTACCATCTGGGCCATGACAAGCCACACAGAACATGGCAAATTTGCCCTGACCTTCAGCAACCAAAGCGGCATCTTGGCCACCTGATGACAAACTGCGCACATAGGCGGCTACTTGTTTCACACCGTCTTCCCCCAACGCTGGGCCCAAAGCCGGCATGATGCCATTTCGACCTTGCTTGACCGAAGTCAAAACCTGCTCAAACTCACCACCCCAGTTCCAGTCATCATCTGCCAAATTGGGGAAACCTGTGGCACCTTGGGCATCTGAGCCGTGACACAAGGCACAATTATTGGCAAAAATTCGTCCACCAATCAGCATGGCATTTTTATCGGCTATCATTTCATCAATGGGCTTGTCGATGAAAGCAGCAAATGATTTGTTTCTGGCGTCGGTGACTTTTTTGTAATTGGCTTCAAATTGGTTATGCTGTGTCCAGCCCAATGAACCTTCGTAATTACCCAAGCCAGGGTAGGCGTACAAATAGGCACCTGCAAAAATGATGGTACCAACAAACAACCACAACCACCAGCGTGGCATGGGACTGTCCAGTTCAACGATACCATCCCACTCATGCCCAGTGGTATTTTCATCGTTTTTTGCCACTTTTTTCTTCGATGTAGCAAACAATAGCCACAAATAGGCCAGCATATGCAACACCACAATGATGATGACTGTCCAATGCCAAAAATTACTCATGATTCACCTCATCTTTCTTTTGATGGTCTTCTTTTAATGGCATGGCAGCCATGTCATTGAATTTTGATTTGTTATCTTTCTTGTATGCCCAAGCCACAATGGCCAAGAACACAATCAACAAAAGAGCCGTATACAAGCCACTGATCATTGGTAACTCCTTGGGACTGCTGTGCCCAAATTCTGTAAATATGCGACCAAAGCTTGGAGTTCGGTTTTGTCCTTGATCATGTCGGCAGCAGCCGCAATCTCTTCATCTGTATAAGGGTGACCCAACCCCTGTAACACCTTCATGCTGGCAACCGTTTCTTCAACATCAATCGGTGTTTCAGCCAGCCATGGATAACCTGGCATGTTAGACGTGGGCACCACGGTGCGAGGATCGATGAGGTGAATTTCATGCCATTCATCCGAATAACGACCACCCACACGTGCCAAATCAGGCCCAGTTCGCTTGGACCCCCACTGGAAAGGTCGGTCATAAACCGATTCTCCAGCCAATGAGTAGTGTCCATAGCGCAAGGTTTCGTCAACAAAAGGTCTGATTTGTTGTGAGTGGCAACCATAACACCCTTCTGACACATATATATTTTGGCCTGCCAATTGCAAGGCATTGCGGGGTTTCATGCCTTCAACAGGCTCCACCACACTGGCCTGAGACATCAATGGTACAATTTCGATGATGCCCGCAAAGCTGATGACAATCGCCACCAAAACGCCCATCAAACCAATATTCTTTTCAATTTTTTCATGGTTAATCATTGTTCCGCTCCTTTGCTTTTGCCTTTGATGGTCATCAAAACGTTGTAGACTTGAACACAGGCACCTGCCAAGAACATCAAACCACCAATGAATCGAATGGCATAATAAGGGTATGTTGCTTCAATACTCTCCACATGTGAATACACCAAAGAACCGTTGGCATCCACTTCACGCCACATCAAACCCTGCATCACACCAGCTATCCACATGGATGCTATGTAAAGCACAATGCCTAGGGTTGCCACCCAGAAATGGACATTGATCAACTCTGTGGAATACATCTTCTCTTTGCCCCACAAACGCGGCACCAAAGTATAAATAGATGCCATGGTCATCAATGCCACCCAGCCCAAAGCACCTGAATGAACATGCCCTATCGTCCAATCAGTGTAATGCGACAAGGCATTGACCGTTTTGATTGACATCATAGGCCCTTCAAAGGTACTCATACCATAAAATGACAGGGCCACAATCATCATCTTTATGATGGGATCTGAACGCAATTTATCCCAAGCGCCTGACAAGGTCATCATGCCGTTGATCATACCACCCCAAGATGGTGCTAACAGAACCAGTGAAAACACCATGCCCAAGGACTGCGCCCAATCTGGCAATGAGGTGTATTGCAAATGATGGGGACCTGCCCACATATAAGTGGATACCAGTGCCCAAAAGTGAACAATAGACAAACGATAAGAATAAACTGGGCGACCGGCTTGTTTGGGCACAAAGTAATACATCATGCCCAAGAAGCCTGCTGTTAAGAAAAAGCCCACCGCATTGTGCCCATACCACCATTGGGTCAGTGCATCAACAGCGCCTGAGTAAATCGGATATGACAAATGCCAATTCACAGGTATGGCCAAATTATTGACAATGTGCAGCACCGCAATGGTGATGATGAAAGCCGCGTAGAACCAATTGGCCACATAAATGTGTTTTTCTTTACGCTTGGCTATGGTGCCAAAAAAGACAATGGCATACAAAACCCACACCAAGGTCAACAACACATCCAAAGGCCAAATCAATTCAGCATATTCCTTAGATTGCGTATAACCAAAAGGCAAGGTCAAAACGGCACCGACTATCACCAATTGATAACCCCAAAAGGTCAAAGCCGCCAATTTATCTGAAAACAAACGCACCGAACAGGTCCTTTGTGCCACATAGAGCGAGGTGCCCAGCAAGGCATTGCCCCCAAAAGCAAAAATCACCGCATTGGTGTGCAAGGGCCTCAAACGGCTGTATGTCAACCATGGAATGTCAAAATTCAATGCAGGCCATGTCAGTTGTGCCGCAATCAACACCCCTACCAACATCCCAACTATGCCCCATAAAAGGGTGGCGATGGTGAACTGTTTCACCACTTTGTCGTTATAAATACTCATGAAATATGTGTGCCTTTTTAACCAAAATTCAGTTGGCTTGAATTATAATGAGCCATCCATTTTAGGTTTTTGACAAATGTCAAAAACACTTATGAAAGCCATGAACTTTGACCAAAACAAGAAAATAGACAGCGCATATCAAAACAATTGCGGCGACTGTGAACTGTGTACCCACACAGTGAATCGTCGCAGGGTTCGCGTTGATTCTGAAGAAATTTTGGCGATTGAAAACATCATTCAATCCCATACCCAAGCTGAAAAAAGCCAAATCATTTACAAAACTGGTCAACCATTCACCCACTTGTTTACAGTTCATTCTGGTATGTTCAAATCCATTCACACCAATAACAAAGGTGAAGAACGGATTGTTGAAATATTCATCCCAGGTCAAGTGATGGGATTTGATGGCATCCGAGATGGTCGCTACAAAACAACTGTTAAAGCCATACATTCTGGTTCTTATTGCATCATCCCGTATCAACAGTTGAACGAATTGGCATTCAAACACAAGGCCATTCAGGACCGCTTGTTAAAAATGATGAGTGAAAAAATCCTACAGTTTGAAATTTCTCACAGCGAATTCAATGCCAAGCAAAAGCTGGTGCATTTTATTCAGGGTGTATCAGAACTGTACTATTCCCGAGGATTTTCAGCCAAACAGTTTCCATTCCCCGTGTCTCAAAGGGATTTGGCCAATCATTTGGGCCTAGCAGAAGAAACCTTAAGCCGCACTTTTGCAAAACTCAAAAAGGATGACGTGCTGATGCTGAAAGACCATCAAATCACCATTTTTGATTTAGATGCCTTGGATGACATATTAAACACTTGAAAAGCCAACCATTGTCACCACATAAGCATTTAATCTTTTAGTCGGCCTAACAGTTTGGCCAGTAATTCGGAGAACAACATGAGCGAAAACATCATCACTGCCACAGACGCAACTTTTGATGAAATCATTAATTCAGACACACCTGTTTTGGTTGACTACTGGGCAGAATGGTGTGGTCCTTGCCGCATGATTGCCCCCATTTTGGAAGAAGTGGCCGGCGAAATGTCTGACCAGGTCAAAGTGGCCAAGGTCAATATTGAAGAAAACAAAGACATTGCTGTAAAAATGGGCATCCGTGGCATCCCCACATTGATGGTCTTTAAAAACGGCGAAGTTTTGGATCAACATGTCGGTGCTGTTTCAAAAGGTCAATTGGTTGACTTTTTAAACAAGCACACCGCTTAATATAAACACTCACCATAAAACGCCCAATCACCATTGATTTGGGCGTTTTCTCCAATTGGACTGGACACCATTGGGTTTCCATGATAATTTATGCACCATCAGAGGGACAATTCCGCTGTCCTGAGTTTCACCTTTTTATTGTTTAAATATATGAATTGACCATCGGCGCATGTTGCTGATTAAATTAAACACCTTCTATTTGGGCTTTTCTGCCTTATGATCTTGACTGAACATTTATGAATCTTACTGAATTAAAACAGCTGTCATCCACCAAATTGACTGAAATTGCTGCCGAAGTGGGCTTGGATACCCGCAACCGTGTACACAAGCAACAACTGATCTTTTCCATCCTCAAAAAAACCGCCAAAAAAGGTGATGACATTTTTGGTGATGGCGTACTGGAAGTACTGCCTGATGGCTTTGGATTTTTGCGTGCACCAGAAGGTTCATACCAAGCCGGCCCTGATGATATATATGTTTCACCCAGTCAAATTCGTCGATTTGGTTTACGTACAGGTGACACCATCACTGGCAAAATCAGACCCCCCAAAGATTCTGAAAGGTATTTTGCCCTTTTAAAGGTAGGCACCATCAATTACGAGCCACCCGAAAACACCAAAGGTAAAATTGTTTTTGAAAACTTAACCCCCTTGTTTCCAACAGAGCAACTCAAAATGGAACGTGGTGACGGCTCTCGTGAAGATTTGACCACCCGAATTTTGGATTTGGTTTCACCGATTGGTAAAGGTCAGCGTGGTTTAATTGTTTCTCCGCCGAAGGCTGGTAAAACCATGATGC
>JAUIHY010000171.1 GCA_030432115.1 Gammaproteobacteria bacterium
CCATTGTATGATGTGATATGTGACATCACAGGCTTGAATGGTAAAACCGGGGTGGCTACAGAACAATCCTTGGCAAAACAGGTTGTAGATGAAAACCACAGGGTAACAGTGCAATTTGATGGTACTGTGAACAGTGCCTTGCCCTGGACATTCAAACCAGTTAAGTTTTCTATGGAAGTGGTGCCAGGCAAAATGTATACCGCAGAATACATAGCCAAAAACATCGCCGACCATGATGTCACTGGTCAAGCAGTGCCTTCAGTGGCGCCCAATGAAGCGTCCATGTATTTTGATAAAACAGAGTGTTTCTGTTTTACACAACAGTTATTGAAACCGGGTGAGTCCAAAAACATGCCGGTGACGTTTATTGTTCGTTCGGACATTCCGAAGGACATTGATGTATTGACTTTGTCATACACATTTTTTAACCGAAACAGCATGACTGCCGAGCAAAAAGCCGAAGGCAGTGATGTTCATGAAAAGATTTAAACATAGGGGCTAAGACCATGTCTGAAGTTAAAGCAGATCAATATTTTGTTCCACACCAAGCCAGATGGCCTATCGTCGGTTCAGTTGGGTTAACCACAACTGTTGTGGGTGCCGCTCAGCTACTGAATTCTGAAACAGCCATGACACCTTGGATGATGTATGCAGGCTTGCTCATCATGGTTATTATGATGTTTGGTTGGTTTGGTGAAGTCATCAAAGAAAGTGAAGAAGGTTTATACAACACCGATGTGGACACGTCATTCAGGATGGGGATGATTTGGTTCATTTTCTCTGAAGTGATGTTTTTTGCTTGTTTCTTTGGCGCTTTGTTTTATGCCAGAAGCTTATCCGTGCCTTGGTTGGGCGGTGAGGGCACTGGATTGAGTACCAATACTGAATTATGGAATGGTTATGAGGGTGTATGGCCAACCAATGGCCCTGGTGAGTTGGGTGGCAAATTCGAGATTTTAGATCCATTTCATTTACCATTGATTAACACCATGTTGTTATTAACCAGTTCGGTTACCATCACCATAGCTCACCATGCTGTTCGTGTTAACAACCGCATGCAGACAATTATTTGGTTGGCAGCTACCGTGTTATTAGGCGCAATTTTCATGTATTTCCAAGTGGCAGAATACATTGAAGCATACCACCTGAATTTGACTTTAGAGTCGGGTATTTATGGGTCAACATTCTTTTTATTGACTGGATTCCATGGCATGCACGTGACTTTGGGAGCCATCATGATAGCCATCATCACCATTCGTGTTGCCAAAGGTCACTTCAAACCAGAAAATCATTTTGGTTTTGAAGCAGTGGCTTGGTACTGGCACTTTGTGGATGTGGTGTGGTTAGGGTTGTTTATCTTTGTTTATATTTTGTAATCAAACGACAAATAAATACAATAGGAAGCCCAGCTGATGCTGGGCTTTTTTGATTAAGGAAAAAATATGAAATATTTAATTATAGTTGCCTTTTTGTTCATCCTGTTCAGTTTGGGTCAAGCTTTGTTTTACATGGTCAAGGGCAAAGGGAAAAGTCAAAATACGGTGCGGTTTTTGACCGTTAGGATCATTGCATCTGTGGTGTTGTTCATTTTTATATTGTTGGCCATGAAGATGGGTTGGGTGGTGCCACATGGCACCAAAATGGTACCAGGTTAAATTCTTATCCCATGAAGCAAAAATTTCCTTGGTTGTTCTCTACATTGTGGCTGGCAGTTTTTGTGCTGATGTTGCGTTTGGGTTTTTGGCAATTGGATCGATCGGAAGAGAAAAAAGAATTGCTAAAGCAAATGAATGGGTCAGCACAGCAAATCAGCTCTTTACCTGAATTGCTTTCCATCCATCGTTTTCAACAAGTGCAGATAGCTGGCCAATGGATACCAGAGGTCACTTTTGTTTTAGCCAACCAAATGCACCAAGGCAGGCCGGGTTATCATGTGTATTCAGTGATGACTTTGGCAGAGGGTTCGGCTTTGGCTATGGTGAATCGTGGATGGGTATCATCTTCTGATGAAATCAAACCGGTTACAGCTGCATTCAGGACTTGGTCGCTACATCAGAGTGACTGGCCTAGGCCTGGTGTTCAGTTGGGAGAACAGGTCTTAAGCAATGATGCTGTACAAGCGGTCACTTATTTACCCAAAGATGTCACAACACAGTGGCTAAAAGAACGGTTTTGCGGGAAAAAAGCCAGCAATGACTGTATAATTCTGCCCTTTATTTTTAAGCTCAATCAACAGATGCCTGATGGTTTTGTGCGTGACTGGAAGACACAGATCATGCAGCCTGAAAAGCATCGTGCTTATGCCATCCAATGGTTTACCATGTCATTGGTGTTGATGGGTTTGTATATTGTATTTTTGAGGAAAAACCATGCAAGCCAAAACTAAAAACAGGCTGTCCATTGTCGCCATCGTTTTGTTATTTGCCACACCGGTAGTGGTGGCTTACCTTATGAGTTCAGGTGCGATCAGCTATCAACCAGACAGCACCAAGAATCATGGTGAGTTTATCTCCCCGCCAGTAAAAGTGGCAGATTTCAATGATTCAGAATGGGTTGCATCGCTTCAAGACCATTGGACTTTGGTTTATAGACATCAAGGAGCCTGTGATGTATCTTGTGTTAAATTTGAAGACGAGTTGCATCGTTACCGTTTGACCATGGGTCACCGTGCTGAGAAGTTAAAACTGATGTTGTGGGCTGATGATTTCTCAGAAATGCCAGAAGAAGATCAATATCCTCATGTTACCAAAGTGAATTTATTGGATTCAATACCATTACAAAAAACCATGAATGAATTGAGCCAACTGTCGCACAACAACGGTGACGGTTTGTATGTGGTGGCCCCAGAAGGTTATTTGATGATGGCATTCAAAAAAGACAACAGCAGTACAGAAGTGATACAAGACGTCAAATTATTGCTGAAAAGAAAAGGTGGTTAAGATGAAATTTAAACATTTGGCTTGGCTGTCTGTGGGATTGGCGCTTTGTGTTGTTGTATTGGGTGCCTTTGTGCGCTTGTCAGATGCAGGTTTAGGTTGTCCTGATTGGCCTGGATGTTATGGGCATTTGGCCTGGCCAACAGAAAGCCATGAGATTGAAGCGGCTAATGAACTGCATCCTGAGCGTGCTGTAGAACCCCATAAGGCATGGAAAGAAATGGTGCATCGATATTTGGCAGGTATCTTGGGATTGATGGTGTTGGCCATGTTCATTTGGGCATTTAAGCTGAGGCACAAGCAATCTTATGCTTTGCCATTGGTCTTGTGTTTTGTGATTCTGTTTCAAGCGGCCTTGGGGATGTGGACAGTCACCTTGAAATTGCACCCCAGTATCGTGATGAGCCACCTCATGGGGGGGATGTTGATGCTGTCTTTGTTGACCTGGCTGGCTTGTTCTCGGACCGAAAGCATAACACCGTATCGATATGCGGGGCATGTCAAACGTTCGATGGTGGTTATGGGTCTGGTGTTGTTGGTGTTTCAAATTGCATTGGGTGGTTGGACCAGTGCCAACTACGCCGCTCTGGCTTGTCAGGGTTTTCCGGCTTGTAATGGCCAATGGTGGCCTGAAATGGATTTTATACAAGCATTGGACATATTCAAAAAATATGGCCCAAATTATGAGTTTGGTGTGAAAGATGGTCCTGCCAGAATGGCAATACAAATGATGCATCGCATTGGATTTGTTGTGGTGACCTTGTATTTTGCATGGTTGATTTTCAAACTGACGCGCAACCGAGAATTGTTGCCTTTGGGAATGACCTTGGCTGCACTTTTGTTGGTGCAAATCATGTTGGGTATCATCAATGTGACCATGGCATTGCCACTTCCAGTGGCCACCATGCACAATGGTGTGGCGGCTTTGTTATTGATGACCATGGTGGTGTTACTGTACAAAACCAGGAGTGAACAAACCCCATGAGTGGTGGATTCAATCAGTATTTAGAACTGACCAAGCCGAAAGTGGTGCTGTTGATTTTGTTCACCGCTTTTGTTGGTATGTTGTTGGCGGTGCCTACATTACCACCACTAGATTTGATGTTTTGGGGACTGGTAGGCATAGGTTTTTCATCGGCAGCGGCTGCTGCCATCAACCATTGGGCAGATCAAAAAATTGATGCCATCATGAAGCGAACGCAGCACCGTCCATTGCCTTCTGGTGAGCTTTCCAGTACCAAAGTGCTGTTGTTTGCGTTGGCTTTAACAGTTATAGGCATGTTTGTCTTGGTTTACTTTATCAATGTGCTGACAGCAGTTTTGACATTCTTATCATTGATTGGTTACGCCTTTATATATACTTTCTTTTTGAAGCGCGCCACACCGCAGAATATTGTCATTGGTGGTGCGGCCGGTGCAACGCCGCCGGTTTTGGGTTGGTCAAGCATCACTGGCGAGGTAACAGCCGATTCATTGCTGTTATTTGGTATTATTTTTGCTTGGACACCGCCACATTTTTGGGCGTTGGCCATATACCGCAAAGAAGACTATGCCAAGGCGGCCATCCCGATGCTACCCGTAACCCATGGTGTGGAATTCACGCAGTTGCATATATTGTTGTACACCATTATCTTGATTTTGGTGACGGTGTTTCCATTTTTAATTGGCATGTCAGGTCTTATTTATTTAACCGCTGCGCTGTTGCTAGGGGCTAAATTTTTGTGGATGGCTTGGCAGCTAAAAAAGACCAACAATCCCCTGTTGGCATGGCAAACATTTAAGTATTCGATTTGGTATTTAATGATTTTATTTGCTTTTTTGTTGATTGACCACTACCTGCCTTGGGGTGATGTGATGCCTAAAATATTCCAACAACCAGTGTGGGGATAAGGCAGATGTCTGGATTGATTGACAGCCACATACATTTGGATGACCCTCGTTTTGATGAAGACCGGGGCATTTTGATTGCTGAAGCGGATACAGCTGGTGTGAGTCAATTTATTGTGCCCGCAGTCAAGGCAGATCGTTTCAATAAAGCCGTATCATTACAAAGTGAAAAAATTCATGTGGCACTGGGCTTACATCCTTATTGGATCGCTGACCACCAAGAATCAGACCTGACCACATTGGAAAGTATGATTGACCTTTATGACCCCATAGCGGTGGGGGAATGTGGCATGGATTTTTACCTCAAAGGGTTGAGCAAAAGCAAACAGCAAACTTTCTTTGACGCTCAAATCGAGATAGCCAAACAGCGACAACTGCCCCTGATACTGCATGTCAGAGGCGC
>JAUIHY010000172.1 GCA_030432115.1 Gammaproteobacteria bacterium
ACATGGTACAACGATGTTGGTGCCATGCCGCCCAGAGGTGGTTATGATTACCGCATTTTGGATTGGTCAGCTGATGATAAAAATATCTTGGTTCGTGCCAATCGCTTGCCTTGGGGCATTCGCATGGGGCAACCTTATTTTGTACCAGTTGATGGTGGTATGGAAAAACCATTGCCCATTCCTGAAGCCGGTGGTGGTATGTTGTCACCAGACGGTAAACACATGGTGTTCACACCCAAAGACCGTGAATTCAGAACATGGAAGCGGTATCGTGGCGGACGTGCTCAAGATGTCTGGACTTATGATTTAGAGAACAACAGCAGTGAACAACTGACAACAAATGATGCCACAGACCACCAACCTGTCTGGGTGGGTGATGACATTTACTTCATCAGTGACCGTGATTACCATTTAAATCTATATAAGTATGTTAAGGGTGGAGAAGCTGAAAAAGTCACCCATCATGACAAGTACGATGCATTGTGGGCATCGGCTGGCCCTGAGGCCATTGTTTATGAAAATGGTGGTTTTTTGTGGCGTTATGACACCAATAACAAGGCAACCAAGCAATTGGCTATTCATATCCCAGCCAACCAAGAAAGCCCGATGGCAACACGCAAAAATGTCAAAGATTACATTGAATCCATGTCATTGTCTCCAGACGGCAAACGTGTGGTGGTGGGTGCCCGTGGTGATTTATTCTCAGTCCCGGCTAAAAATGGTGAAATCAAAAACTTGACCCAATCGGGTGACAGCCGTGAGATGAATGTCACTTATTCGCCCGATGGCAAGCGCATGGCTTATTTAAGTGATGCCTCTGGTGAATATGAAATTTACTTGAAGGACAGCAAAACAGGTAAAGAAAAACAATTAAGCAAAGACGGTACAGTGTGGCGATTTGCACCTGTGTGGTCACCTGACGGTAAAAAGCTGGCCTATTCAGACAAAGACCACAAATTGTGGACGGTTGATGCCAGCACTGGAAAACGCACATTGGCCGACAGTTCTGAAATGAATGACATCACTGATTACAGCTGGTCTCCTGACAGTAATTGGTTGGTTTACACCAAAGGTGAGTTGAATGGCTTTTCGTCCATGTATGTTCATAATTTGAATAAAGGCCAAAGTACCTTGCTCAGTGACAAAGAACACAGTGATTTCTCACCTGTATTTGGTAGCAATGGTGATTACCTGTTCTTTTTGTCTAACCGCGATTACAACTTGGCATTCAGCAGTTACGAATTCAACCACGTTTATAACAACGCCACACGTGTTTATGCGGCTCAATTGAACAATGATTCGCCCGAATTATTCCCTTATACTGAGGACGGTCAAGAAGTTAAGCCATCAAATGACGCTGAAGACAAAAAAGGGGATGATAAAAAGTCGGCCAAAGCAGTTAACATTGAATTCAAAGGCTTTAACAATCGGGTCGTGGCATTGACCAGCAATTCTGGCAATTTCAACAACTTGCAAACCAACGGCAAGGCAGTGTTTGTGATTGAGCAATCACCCCAAGGCTCAAACTTGAAAATCATTGACTTGAGCCAAGCCAATGAAGTTAAAAATGTGGCCGCTAGTGTGCGCAATTACCAATTGTCAGCCAAAGGTGATCAAATTTTGCTACAAGCAGGCAATGATTTTGCCATTGTCAGTGCAGCTGCCGATCAAAAAATGGACAATAAATTGGACTTGACTCATTTGACCATGAAAATTGACCCCAAAGTTGAGTGGATGCAGATGTACACAGATGCTTGGCGCATAGCTCGTGATTGGTTTTATGACCCGAACATGCACGGCATGGATTGGGATGGTATCAGAGAAAAATATAAACCCATGGCTGAGGCGGCGACACATCGCACCGATTTGGATTATGTGTTGAGTGAAATCGCGGGTGAAATGAACGCCGGACATATATATGTTAATTCTGGAGACCAACCCTCAGTAGAAAGGCAAGAAAATGGTTTGCTTGGAGCTGAATTCAAAAAGCACAAGAGTGGTTTCTTTGAAATTACCAAAATCATGGCGGGTGAAAACTGGAATAACAACAGGCGTTCACCATTGACTGAATCGGCAGTTGACGCCAAAGTGGGTGATTTCATCATCGCCATCAATGGCAACAGCACCAAAAATGTGGCCAACATATATCAAATGTTGGAGCACAGTGTGGGTCGCACAGTTGATTTAACCATCAACAGCAAACCGCAAAAAGCAGGTGCCAGAGTGGCGCACGCCAAACCCATTGCATCTGAGTCGCAATTGCGCTATTTGAATTGGGTCAACGAACGACGCGCCATGGTTGATCAATTGTCTGGCGGCCGTATTGGTTATGTGCATTTGCCCAATACGGCAGTCGAAGGTAATCGAGAATTGACAAAGCAAATGTTGCCGCAGATTGCTAAAGATGCTTTGATTATAGATGACCGTTACAACGGAGGTGGGTTTATTCCTGATCGCATGATTGAACTGCTGTCGCGCAAAACATTGAGTTATTGGAAACGCCGCAGTGAAAAAGTCAGCAGCATGACCACACCCATGGTGGCTCATGATGGACCTAAAGTAATGTTGGCCAATGGTATGTCAAGTTCAGGCGGTGATGCTTTGCCTTATTTCTTCAAGAAAACGGGTTTGGGTAAGGTCATCGGAACCAGAACATGGGGCGGATTGATTGGTATCAGTGGTAACCCTGGATTGGTTGATGGTGGCTCTTTATTGGTATCAACTTTCCGCTTTATGGACACGGATGGTAATTGGGCTGTTGAGAACGAAGGCGTCTCACCAGACATCGAAGTGATTGACCGCCCTGAGTTGGTTGCTGCAGGCAAAGACCCATCAATTGAGCGTGCGGTTGAAGAGTTGCTCAAAGCATTGGAAGCCAATCCAAGAAAAACCATCAAGGCGCCAGAGGCACCAAGTAAGTTTTGATGACTTTGATCTAAATTCATTAAAGCAATCAGGAAAACCCGCGGTGTCAAATCGTGGGTTTTTTATTGGCAATAGAAAATGAATCATCCATTCTTATGGCTCAAATGGGTCAATTTTTTATGTCCTGCATGTCAATTCATTGGATGTTTTGAATTGTTGGCTTAAAAACTGCCAAATGGTTCACAAGCCAGAAATCAGTTCGAATATTCTGGATGGCAGACACTTTCCTTGCGTTAAAATCATATATCGAGGTGATATATGAACATGAAATTGACAGTTAAATGTGTGTTATTGTTGGGCTTTGGGACTTGCCAAGCCAACACGGATGCACAGCTACTTGGCAACCCCATACCATTTGATGATGAATTCAATGCTGATGTGGATTTGTTGCAAAACAACAGCACTGATTGGCAAGTGTTGGGCTCTGATGTCATGGATGAGCGGGCCAGCACAATTGAAATCAATCAGGGATTATTAACAGTGATTCCAGAGGTCACTCATCACAATGGTTGGTTCCAGGATGATTACGGACCATTGATTTACCAAGAGGTGACTGGGAATTTTGTTGCCGCCATTCATTTGCGGGTTTCACGAGGGGATGATGTGGATCAGCCACCTGCCAGAGAATACAATGCAGGCGGATTTGTCATACGTGATGCATCAGGCAACCATGATGGAAATGAAAACTGGGTGATGTATAACATGGGCGGCCAGGGGCAAAATGGTGTGACTTATGCCAGAGAAATGAAAAAGACGGTGAATTCGCGTTCGAACCTGTATTTGACTGAGCAAACCAGTATGGAAGCATATTTGTTGGCATGTCGTGTTGGGGATCGTTTCTATTTTTATTACTGGGCGGATGCCATCAGTGATTGGCGCCAAGAAACGTTCTATAACCAGTTCGATGTCGATGGTTCTGAAACCACCACTTGGAGAAACTCAGGAGATGTGACACCTGAAATCATACCCGCAGGTATTGGGCAAGCCAATCCCATGTATTTTGAACATGAAACCATGCCAAATACGGTGCAGTTGGGCATCATGGCGCACACCTGGGACAACAATAACATGGGTGAGGGAAGCCGAGCTGATTATGAGTTCATCAGGTTTGGCAACAGCGCGCCTCAGACGCAAAACGATTGCACAGCTTCATTTCAAAATTTAGGCAATGATTTGATATTTGAGCATGGGTTTGAGGGCAGTTGATTAGAAGCCAATCAGCAGGTTTAAATGCCCCAGCTGATTGGCTATTTAAGCTCATTGTTGAGCGGCTAAATCCCTCAATACGTATTGCAATATGCCACCATGACGACAGTACTCAACTTCTTTGGGGGTGTCGATTCTGACATCCACTTCAAAAGTAACCACACTGCCATCAGGTCTTTGGGCTGAAACTTGAGCCACTTTGCTTTCGCCATTGTTCAATCCTGAGATGTCATAAATTTCCTTGCCAGTGAGCGCAAAAGTGTCTGCATTTTCACCGGGCTTAAATTGTAATGGAATGACGCCCATGCCAACCAAATTAGACCTGTGTATGCGTTCATAACTTTCGACAATCACGGCTTTGACACCCAGTAAGTTGGTGCCTTTGGCAGCCCAGTCGCGTGAGGAGCCAGTGCCATACTCTTTACCAGCTATGATCACCAATGGGGTTCTTTGTTCTTGGTATTGCATAGATGCATCAAAAATGGTCATTTGTTCACCGGTTGGTTGGAAACAGGTCCATCCACCTTCGGTCCCTGGTGCCAGTTGATTGCGCAAACGGATGTTGGCAAATGTACCGCGCATCATCACTTCGTGGTTACCGCGTCGTGAACCGTAAGAATTGAACTGGGCTTTTGCTATGCCATGTGCTTTTAAATATTGGCCGGCTGGCGAATCTTCTGCAATGGCACCGGCTGGAGAAATATGGTCTGTGGTCACTGAGTCGCCCAATTTGGCCAGCACACGTGCCCCAGAAATGTTGTCTATGGTGCCAGCAGTTAAAGTCATGTCCTCAAAATAAGGTGGGTTTTTGATGTAGGTTGAATCGGCTTGCCAATCAAACAATTCAGATTGGGTCGTTTGTACAGCTTGCCAATTGTCATCACCTTCAAATACACCTTGATAACCCGCGGCAAAGCTGGACTGAGAAACATTATTTTGTATGGTGTTGGCAATTTCATGGTCATTGGGCCAAATGTCTTTTAAATAGATGGGGTTGTTATTTGAATCCACACCCAATGGGTCATTTTGCAAATCAAAATCCATGGTGCCAGC
>JAUIHY010000173.1 GCA_030432115.1 Gammaproteobacteria bacterium
AGGCGGAGTCCTAAGGCTGCCAATCGCTCACGAGATGTGATGGCATCACCTCAAGGACGTAAACAGGGTAAAAGAGAGAGGAGATGATTCTGGTATGCGGGTACTGTTGATTGAAGATGATGACAATTTACGAAACATTTTAATTAAACGATTTGAAGAATCTGGTTTTGTGGTCGATGCCGCTGACAATGGCCAAGACGGTTTGTTCAAAGGTCAAGAATTCCCAGCAGATGTGGCGGTCATTGATTTGGGCCTGCCTAAGATATCCGGTATGGAAGTGATTCAGACCCTGAGAGATGATGGTGTTGAGTTCCCAATTATTGTGCTAACTGCGCGTGGCTCATGGCAAGATAAAGTGATGGGCTTGGATGCTGGTGCCGATGATTATTTGGTCAAACCTTTTCATTTTCCAGAGCTGTTGGCCAGGGTAAATGCTTTGCTCAGGCGCAGCTCTGGAAACACCACGCCTGAAATTGCCTGTGGGCCGGTGGTGATGAACATGAGCACCCAGGCGGTTGAGGTGGACGGGGTCAGTCTGGACCTGACATCTTATGAATACAAGGTGCTGGAGTACATGCTGCATCATCAGGATGAAGTGATATCAAAAACCACATTAACCGAACACATTTATCATCAAGATTATGATCGAGACAGCAACGTGATAGAAGTGTTTGTTGGGCGGTTGCGTAAAAAAATAGCGGCCATCATTCCAGATGAAAAAATCATAGAGACCTTGAGGGGTCGCGGATACAGAGTGAGCAGCCGAAAAGCTTGACATCAATGAAGCTTGGCACCAAAAATCGCTCATTAACCAAGTCGGTTTTGCTGGTTTCCAATGCGGGCCTTCTGTTGGCATTGGCTGTGATTGGCTTGGTTATGGACCAGGCTTTCAAAGAAAAAACTCTGCATATTGTAAAAGAAAGGTTGGAAAGTTATGCTGAAGCTTTGTTACCTGAAATTGAGGTGATTGAAGGACAGTTTGTTTTTCCAGAGCAATTGCCCTCACCGCGCATGAACCAACCTGGTTCAGGCATGTATGCTGAAATTTTGTCTTTGAATGAGCATTGGCGTTCGCCCTCTTTGATTGGTCAGAATTTGCCCAAAGTGATGCATGTGGCTGTCAATCAACGTCGCTTTGAAGCACCTTTGGTTTATCAAGATGAGCGCTTGTTTCGCCTCAGTCAAGGCGTAGAGATTGAAGTGGATGCTTTGTCCGAGCCTGTGACCATCATCATCACTGAACATGCGGGTCGATTTTATGATGAATTATGGGAATTTGAAGAAACCCTGTTAACGTGGTTGATTGGTGTCAGCCTTTTTTTACTGGGCATGCAGTGGTTGATCATGATTTGGGCGGTCAAGCCATTGAAGCAATTAACCAAAGACCTCACACAACTTGAAAAGGGCGACAGCTTGATATTCTCAGAACATTATCCTGTGGAATTATTGGGCTTAACATCCAGTGTTAACCGCTTGATCGCCAATGAGCGAATCCATTTGGAGAGGCAAAGAAAAACATTGGGTGACTTGGCACATTCTTTGAAAACACCATTGGCTGTGATCCAATCAGAGCTAGGGAACCAAGAAAGCGACAAGAAAGTGATACAACAACAGTTAAATCACATGGATGAAATTGTTGCGTATCAATTAAAAAAAGCAGCAGTTGCGGGCCACCGAACTTTTTCTGTGGGTGTGCCGGTGATTGATGTGCTTGATAAAATCATTCAAACGTTGCAAAAAATTCACAAGAGCAAAGGCATCAAGGTCAAAACACAAGTGGCGCCAGGAGCTGTGTTTTTTGGCGAAAAAGGTGATTTATTGGAGTTATTGGGCAATTTACTTGAGAATGCATTCAAGTGGTGTGATCAGCACATTGCTGTGACTGTAAAAACTTTATTTGTAGAAGGGCGAAAAAGAACAGGCATTAAGATTACCATAGCCGATGATGGGCCAGGTATTCCTGAAAGCCAACGGCTACAGTTGTTGCAACGGGGGGTTAGGGGAGATGAAAAAGTGATGGGACATGGCATCGGACTTTCTATAGTTGCAGACATTGTGGATTCATACCAGGGGAACATCTACATCGGTGATGATGATGTGTTGCTGGGTGCATTATTTAAGATTACGCTACCACCTTAATTATATGAAAGAAATCAATCAACTGTTGGATCTGATGGCTACATTACGGGACCCAGATTCAGGCTGTCCTTGGGACATCAAACAAAACTTTAAATCCATAGCGCCATATACCATTGAGGAAGCTTATGAAGTGGCCGATGCCATTGAAAGAGGGGATGTGGATGACATTAAAAATGAATTGGGGGATTTGTTATTTCAAGTGGTTTTTCATTCACAAATGGCCAAAGAGCAAGGTTGGTTTGATTTTGAAACAGTGACAAAAAATGTCACAGATAAAATGATTCGCCGGCATCCGCATGTTTTTAATGAAAACAACGCATCACTGACACCAGCCGAACAAAGCAAGCTGTGGGAGCAAAACAAGGCGTCAGGTAAGGACAGTGTATTGGATGGGATAGCCAATAATTTACCTGAATTGTTAAAGGCAGTGAAATTGACCAAATATGCAGCAGTTATTGGTTTTGATTGGCCTGACATACAGGATGTATTGAATAAACTTGATGAAGAGGTGTCAGAATTAAAAGAGGCTGTGGCAGAAAAAAACCTTGATGATGTCGAGGATGAGTTGGGTGATGTGCTGTTTGTTTGTGCCAATATCGCTCGCCATCTTGAGTTGGATCCATCAGCTGCTTTACGCCGAGCCAACAAAAAGTTTACCGAACGGTTCCAATCTGTTGAAAAACGTGCCAAAATACAACAACCTCTCCGAAAGGTCTTTGAGTTGAGCTTCTTAGATAATCTTTGGAACGAGGTTAAGAGCAAACGCTAAATGTTTATGATGGCCGAAAGAAACGGCGTGTGTGAGGATTGTTTCTCTAGGGCATCATAAACGTTTGCTTGATTTCTCTTCAAATTCTCATTTTATATTTTCTTTGTTTCATTCACTGGTCCATTGTTGTTAACGTGTTGTGCTTGGTTGGGTGCATTGCATGTGTGTGCCTGCAATGCACAACCTCGTCATCGACTCCGTTTGGTCTTCGAGTTGAGCTTTATTGTTATTAATTGCTTCTTTGGAAGCTGTTAAGGCAAAGCGTAAAAAATGTTTATGATGGCCGAGTGTAACAGTGTGTGTGAGGAAGTTACTTGTGGCCACCATAAACGTTTGCTTTGTCATTTCTTTATCCACAGTCGATTGTCTGCTTATCAACAACAACTTGATCAAGCAGTATGCTGATGGTTTCTTTTGCTGAACTAATGTGCATGATGTGACAATTGTTGTTGTCTAAACTGAATGTCAAGCCAGAGCCATCAGAAACGGCATCTATACCAGAGCCATCAGAAACGGCATCTATACCAGAGCCATCAGAAACAGCATCTATACCAGAGCCATCAGAAACGGCATCTATTCCAGAGCCATCAGAAACGGCATCTGTGAAGCCAGAACCATCAGAAACAGCATCTATACCGGAGCCATCAGAAACGGCATTGATTGATACATCTGAAACACCAATCAGTGTACCATTGTCGATCACAGCTTCTACCTTGGCTACTTCAGTAGCGGTTTGAATTACACCAGAATAAACATGATTCCCTTCACTGAATAATATCAATGTGTCAGCCCATGTGGCGGTTTGAAAACTGAATGCCAGTGTCAAACTAAGTGCAATCTTTTTTAAGGACTGAGCATAAGAAAGGCCTGTGCCTTCGCTCTCAGCTAAGATGCCAGTTCCTTCACTTTCTGCTAAATTTTGTTTGATTTGATGTGTTTTCATGATGATTCCTCTTCGTGGTCAGTAGTGTCATTAAAAAAGAACAAGCCCAAACCAATCGGGAGGGATTGCCTTGCTTTTATGTTGGTTTCATATTTGCTTTCAATGCGTTCAAATTCGGGGATTAGTTTTTTGTCATAATGGTTCTTAAGTAAATCCATTACTTCTTGTTTAAAATGTTCTAAATGCTTTTCTGAAATTCTGATCGAATAAAGATTTCTCTGAAAAAACAAATCATCTTTGTCACTGAGGTTGTGTTCGATGGTGGATGACAATCTGTTGATTGATTTGGCTACAATCTTGATTTTGTCGTCTTTCAGTTGTTGTGCAGGGATGTAATTCTTGTTTTTATATTTGACCAAGGAGCCTGATAACTCAATACACTTAGCATCAAGCAAGGCTTCCAATATGGGCCCATGGCTGATATTTTTGCCAAACCGTTGTACCAATGTTTCAAAAGAAAGGCCATTGCCACTTCGTTTCAAGGGTAAGGGATTGCCATGGTCATCACAAAACATGGGGTCGCTGGACCATTGGTCTAAGATATAGCCTTCTCTGGATCTGTTTTGCTCAGTGACGCACTCTATGGGTTTAGGTGTTTTGAGTATGGTCGAAACTTCTCTTCGATCCAATCCTGTTTGGTAAGCAATGCTGCTGATTTTGCCCCTTTTGTCCTTGCTGGTTTCATTGATGAATGTTTCAGCTTCTTTAACATACAATTCTCGGCACAAATTAAGAAAAGTTTTGAATTCAACTTTATTTTTTACCAGCAGCCTAATGATGGGGCTAAGGCTGATTAAAATGAACTTCAACCATTTCGGGCTGAAGCTTAAGCTCTGATTTTGTGCAAGATTCTTAGACATGTGATTCCGTTGTTAAGAAGCAAAAACTTTCCATTGATTAAAATACCATCCTTGAAAATGGGTGGCTCCCATGGCTTTGGCGTCTTCTAGATCTTGCTTACTTTCAATGCCCTCAAAAACGGTTGTTAATTGAAGTGAGTTAGAGAATCCAGACAATGCCCTTAAAATGCGATGTTTTTCTTCACCCTTGTGTTTGTGGGCTGCAATTTTGATCACATCAACCCAGCTGTTGTTTATCAATTCCCAGTGGGTGTTGCCAGTCCCAAAATCATCCAAAGCGATTTGTCCTCCGAGTGATTTGAAAAGGCGTAAAGAGGCTTTTGTTTGTTCGGGCAGTTGAGCTAAAACCCCAGATTCAACGATTTCAATGCAAATTTGTTTGCAAGAGAGGCATCCAGACTCGAGCAAGTAACTGAACAAATGCAAAAAATCTT
>JAUIHY010000174.1 GCA_030432115.1 Gammaproteobacteria bacterium
ATCTGCTTTCAACAGTTTTTTAGAGCAAACAGGGATTCCCATGTTGGCAATTTCCTTGAATTGTGAAGATGGAAACAACACCGTGTCATTGTCTCAAACTCGATACCTGCCTGCAGGCAGTGAAGGCGAGCGGGACCGCACTTGGGAGGTGCCTGTTTGTTTCAATTATTCAATCAAAGGACAGGCGCATCGACACTGTCAACTGTTGTCAGAAGCTGAAGAAACTGTTCAATTGCCAGGTTCAGCTTGTGCGGCTTATGTGATGCCGAATGCCGAAGGCAATGGTTATTACCGTTTCAATGTAAAAAATGGTTGGAAAGTCTTTTATGACAACAGTGATGATTTTACTGCCAAAGAGTTGATGAGCATCAACGACAGTTTTTTTGCCGCTTTAGATGCCGATCAGGTCAATTTGATAGATTTTTTCGCCGTGGCCCCGCAATTAACGTCATCTGATGACAAAAATGTCATTGAAGCACCGATGTCAGTGATGCAATACCTTGATAACCGCATCACCAATGACACAGACAAGTCTTTGCTGCAAAAGGCGGCCAAGGAACTGTTCGCTGGTGCGCTTGAAAAAATCTTGTCCAAAGCGGAATTGTCAAAGCCCGAAGTAGAACTTAAACGCAATTTGATCAGTTTTATGGCCAAAACAGCGGGTGATGAAACGTGGCAAAACAAACTCATAAATATGGCCAAATCATATACAGGCTTTGGTGGAACTGGCAGCATCAATGACGAAGGCATTGATGCCAACTTGATTGGTACGGCCATGAGTGTGGCGGGAGAACAGCTGGGCCAAGCATTTCATGATCATGCCAAAAATTTATTACTAAGGACGACTGACGGTACAGTCCGAGGTCGATTGCTCAGTGCCATTGCAGCCACAAAAGATACCGAATTGTTGGCCAGCTTGCGTGACTGGTCCATGACTGATGAAGTGAGGTTGAATGAAATGTTCAATGTCTTGGGTCCACAAATCAGTAACCCAGCGGTGCAAGATGATTTGTGGCAATGGACCCAACACAACATCGACGCCATCAAAAACCGTTTCCCCACTTGGGCACAAGGCCGCTTACCCGCAGTCGGCAGTGGTTTCTGTTCAGCTGATAAGCGCGATGAACTCAAAGCCTTCTTCGAGCCCATCGTCGAATCATTGTCGGGTGGCCCGCGTTATTTGGCCCAAACCATTGAATCCATAGATCAATGCATCGCCAAAAAAGAGCGCATGAGCACTCAGTGGCATGCATGGAAAGGGACTTTGGCGTACCAATAACTTTGTACGAGCATTGAAAGGGCGCTGTAATGGCGCCTTTTTTGTTAAACCATGGCAATTTGCCAGTTCATTCTGCCCTTTGTATAAATTCTGCTTAGGAAATTATTCAATGAAAGCAAATATTGACTAAGGCAATTTCTATTGGGGCATGCATAAATAAAAGCAAGACTCATTCAATTCATTGGGCGCAGCTGGTTTTGTTATAACCAAATCTGTCGTTACTGAATGGATTTGAAATAAAAAAGAAGGGAAGCGAAATACTAGAAATGTCAGGCGGTTGGTGAGCGCAGCGAATCAGAGCAAGACTCATTTAATTCATTGAGCGCAGCCGGTTTTTTTATAGCCAAATCTGTCGTTATTGAATGGATTTGAAAAATAAAAGATGGGAAGCGAAATACTAGAAATGTCAGGCGGTTGGTGAGCGCAGCGAATCAGAGCAAGGCTCATTTAATTCATTGAGCGCAGCCGGTTTTTTTTATAACCAAATCTGTCGTTATTGAATGGATTTGAAATAAAAAAGAAGGGAAGCGAAATACTAGAAATGTCAGGCGGTTGGTGAGCGCAGCGAATCAGAGAAAGACTCATTTAATTCATTGAGCGCAGCCGGTTTTTTTTATAACCAAATCTGTCGTTATTGAATGGATTTGAAATAAAAAAGAAGGGAAGCGAAATACTTAAAATGGCGGAGCGGACGGGACTCGAACCCGCGACCCCCGGCGTGACAGGCCGGTATTCTAACCAACTGAACTACCGCTCCGCAGCAGAAATTCAATGCTTGGTTAAGCAAAGGAGCGCGCATTCTACTGAATTCATTTCATCCATGCAAATGTTTTTTTCGGTCCTTGAAAATTTAATGAGTTTTTGTTGATAATGCTTGACCTTGGAGTTAAGTCCAAGCTTATGATGTGCTCAATTAACATCCAGATGTCAAATGATGAAGATTGGTGCTTTTGCGCAAGCTGGGCAAGTGCCCGCGGATACGATTCGGTATTATGAAAAAATTGGCTTATTGACAGCGGGTCATCGAAATGATGCCGGCTACCGTGTCTATGGTGAACAGCAGTTGGCCACGTTGCGATTTATCCGCAGTGCCAAGCAATTGGGGATGTCTTTAGATACCATCAAACAATTATTGGACATTCAAGTCAATAAAGCCGAAGCCCATTGTGAGGATGTGAAGTTGTTTGTGGGGCAGCAATTGAAACAATTAGAAGAAAAAATCGAAGAATTCAATCGCATGCATGCAGCCATGCAACAGTTGCATGATGCTTGTTGCGGAGGAGACGAGGCGGCCACATGTTGTTCCATATTACAAGCGCTGGAGGCGGGTGATGTTTGATACTGTTAATAAGCAATTGGGGGACATTGCTCTGGCATTTTGGCAGGTCTGGGTATTGTCTGCACCCTGGCTGGCGTTGGGTTTTGTCATGGCGGCGCTGATGAAAGCTTTTATCAGTGAAAACATGTTGAGCAAGCACTTGGGTGGGAGTAGTCTGTGGGATGTAACCAAGGCTGCATTGATTGGTGCGCCATTACCATTGTGTTCTTGCGGCGTGGTACCGGCGGCATTGGCTTTGCGTGCCTCAGGTGCTTCAAAAAACACCACCGTTTCCTTTTTGATTGCCACGCCTGAAACGGGTGTGGATTCTGTGCCTTTGACTTATGGTTTGATGGGGCCTGTGATGGCAGTGATCAGGCCTGTTGCGGCGATATGTAGTGCCATTGTTTCAGGGTTATTGGTGGGTGCTGACAAGCCGCAGAAAGTGGATAAACATTCACAACCAGATGCTTGTTGTGAAACTATGGTCAAGCAGAATAAGTCATGCTGTGGGTCTGAAGAAGCCATTGAGCCGAGTCATTGGGAAAAAATTAAAACGGGATTGTCGTTTGCTTTTGGTAAACTGTTAGATGATGTGGCTATTTGGTTATTGATCGGTTTGTTGGTGGCTGCCCTGGTGCAGGTTTATTTGCCTGCTGGTTTTTTTGAAAGTTTGGGTGACGGTTTGATGCCCATGGTGGTGATGGCTGTTATTGGTATTCCGATGTATGTCTGTGCCACTGCGTCCACACCCATGGCGGCTGGATTTTTGGCATTGGGGTTGTCTCCCGGTGCGGTTTTGGTTTTTATGTTGTTGGGCCCAGCATCGAATATTGGCACTTTGATGATCATTAAAAATACCTTGGGGACTCGAGCGATTGTTGGTTATTTAACGGGTTCTGTGACGGTGGCATTTGCCTTTGGTTTTATGCTGAACGCACTGTCGATTCATTGGGGATGGGATTGGCTTGGGCTACAAGAACGACTCAACCACGAGCATGTCACTGTTTGGGAACAAGTTATAGCGCTTTTGATGGCATTGTTTGTGATGAGAACACTGATAAATAAAATTCAAAACAAATTGAAGCCAAAGGAGTCAGAATGCTGTAGTGGCACATAAAAAGTGGTACAATACGCGCCCGTTGTTTGGGCCGTTTGGCCATTCCTTTGATTCAATGGGCCTTTGGCCGGAGTTGTTATGACTGAAGAAAACAGACCTTTACCTACCGAATTTTTTGCAGATTGGAAAGAGCGTGAAGCCTTGGCAGAAGGCATGATCCCCATGATTGGCCGCTTGTACCGCCGCAGAAATGTGTCGTTGTATATGTACGGCAAGCGCATGATCAATCAGTCAGTGACTGATTTAATGAAGGCACACAGATTTGTCCGCCAGGTTGAGGCCAATGAACTGAGTGAGTATGAAACATTTCCTTTCATCAAAGCAATCTCAGATTTGCCATTGGGGCCTGCTCACATTGATGTGGGTAAAATGGTATACCGGTACTTCAAAGACCACAGTTATGACGAAATTGAACAGTCAGATGTTGATGCGTATGTGAAGCAGGAATTGAATCATTTGATAGATTCTGAAGCCAAGCCTTTGGACAAGCCACAAGATGTGGTTTTGTATGGTTTTGGCCGCATTGGCCGTTTGGTGGCACGTTTGCTGGTTGATAAAACCGGTGGTGGTGATGTGCTGGTATTGAAAGCCATCGTCATTCGAAAAAGCAAGCAAGACAATGATTTAGAAAAGCGTGCGGCATTGTTGCGCAAGGACTCAGTTCACGGCAAATTCCATGGTACCATCCGCGTTTTACAAGATCAAAACAAACTGGTCATCAACGGCAATGAAGTGCAAGTGATCTATGCCAATTCTCCCGCTGACATTGACTACACTGAATACGGTATCAATGATGCATTGATCGTAGATAATACGGGTGTTTGGAAAGACGAAGATGGCTTGCGTGGCCATTTGCGTCCAGGTGCTTCAAAAGTGTTGTTAACAGCACCCGCCAAAGGCGACATTCCTAACATTGTTTATGGTATCAACCATGAACAGATCACGCCAGACAAAGACGTGATTTGTGCAGCTTCATGCACCACCAATGCCATTGTTCCTGTTTTGAAATGTTTGGATGATGAATATGGCATCAAGCATGGCCATATTGAAACGGTACATGCTTATACCAATGACCAAAACTTGATCGATAACTACCATGGCAAAGACCGTCGTGGTCGTTCAGCTGCTTTGAACATGGTTTTGACATCAACAGGAGCTGCCAAAGCAGTGGCCAAAGTGCTGCCAGAATTGAAAGGCAAGCTAACAGGTAATGCCATACGTGTGCCCACACCGAATGTGTCGATGGCCATTTTGAACATCCGTTTGGGCAAAGACACTTCTTTGGAAGAAATCAATGAGTTTTTGAGACACAAATCATTGCATTCACGTTTGCAGCAACAAATTGGTTACACCATTTCATCTGAAGCGGTTTCGACTGATTTTGTTGGTTCTCGTCAAGCTTGTGTGATTGATTCACTGGCCA
>JAUIHY010000175.1 GCA_030432115.1 Gammaproteobacteria bacterium
AAAAAAGAAGCAATGACAACGCTCACTCTCAGCAAAACGATACAGCGCATATTAACTAACAATCCAGAACTAAAAGGCTTTGAGTATTTAAAACAACAATGGCAAGGCCAGAAAGAAACCGCAGCGCTCAAACCAGAGCTGAGGCTTCATATCGGTGCTGACAATGTCTTAGGCAGCGCACCATATACTGGCATTTCACAATCAGAATTGTCCATGTCTTTAAGTTCTGTGATTGAAACTGGGAAAAAGCGCTATTGGCGCAGTCAGCAGTTTGAACAACAAATCCACATCAGTGATTTTGACCAACAACTGGCCACTTTAGATGTACTCGCCAATGCCAGCCAAATCCACATCACCCTACTTTCAATTCAGGCACAAATCAAATTATTGACATCACAGTTTTCACAAGCAGAGAAAAATTTGGCAATGGCCCAATCGCGTTTCAAAAAAGGCGTGGCTTTTGAAGCAGAAGTGTTCCGAGCTAAAGCCGATTTAAAACAGCTTAAACTAAGCCAAATGCGATTACAAAGCGAACACCAAAACTGGCAATTAAAATTAGTCAACTTTTGGGGCAGTTCAACAGCAGACTTTGAAACAGTTACAGGTGACTTGATGTCATTTAATCAGCTTCAACCACTGGATGTATTGTTAATCAAAATTGATCAATCACCATACATTCAAAGATTTTCAGCAGCAAACAGACTTCAAGAAATCAAACGCCAACAAATCAATGCCTCTTCAAAAAGCGACTTCAATTGGCAATTGGGCATCAACCGCATACAAGAATCACAAGACACGGCGATTACAGCTGGATTTTCAATACCTTTGTTCAAAAAGAAAAGAAACATGGGCATGTTGTCTGCTAATTCAGCCCAATCTGCCCACATTGGCCTTCAACAGCAGCAGCAAGCATTAACGCTTAAAACTCAGTTACGTTTAGCCTATCAACAGAGAGAGACAGCAATGACTGAAACGCAACAATTGAAGAATGACGTGATTCCCTGGCTGAAAAAAGCCCATCAAGAAACACTAAAAGCATTTCAAATTGGCCGTTACAGCTACCAAGAATTACTCAACGTACAACAACAGGTCTTTGATGCAGAGCGCCAATTAATCGAAGCCGCCACGGCCACACACAGACAAGCCATCACCATAGAACAATTGAGTGCCCAATCGCTCGACAACAGGAACGCACAATGAAAAACAACAAAACATACCCAGTAATCATAACCACTTTACTCATCTTCAACATGTGTGTTCAAACGGTAATGGCCTCAGGTGAACACGATGAACATGGTCATCATGGACATGAAGAAGAAAAAACCACGACCATCAAAAGCAAGGTAGGAAAAAAACAAAATCTTAAAACGGCACTGGCCGCTTCAGGAACCATAGAACAAAAACTCAAAGTCTATGGCAGATTACAAGCCGCTCCAGAGCACATGGCCGATGTTCATGCACGGTTTCCTGGTGTGGTAAAAAAAATGACGGTCAATATTGGCGATGTGGTAAAAAAAGGTCAAACACTGGCCGTTATTGAATCAAACAACAGTTTACAAAACTACACCGTCACCGCACCCATCAATGGCATGGTGCAACACCGATATTTAAATCCCGGTGAAGTTACCGATGGCAGGGTTTTGTTCAAATTATTGAACAGTCAATCACTGTGGGCTGAATTGAAAGTCTTTCATCAGCAAAGAAAACAAGTAAGTGCCAAGCAAAAAGTCAGCTTGCTTGATAGCAATGAACAAATCAACAGTCAAATCCACCACTTAGTACCCGGTCCAAACAATGAGCCTTATTTATTGGCGCGTGTCCCCTTTGATAACAGCAATAGGAAGCACACGCCCGGTGATTTAATCAGTGCCGACATCACGGTGAATTCATTTACTGCAGCAATACGTGTTGAAAACAAAGCCATTCAACAGATGGAAGGACAAGCCGTAGTTTTTGTACAACATGGTGATGAATACAAAGCGCAAACGGTCACCCTGGGCGCGAGTGATGATGCATTCACTGCCATCACTTCGGGACTCAAAGCAGGTCAAAGCTATGTCACAGATAACAGCTATTTGATCAAAGCAGACATAGAGAAATCTGCTGCTGCGCATGTTCATTGATGGGGTGATGAAATGATTAATTCAATAATAAAATCCTCAATTGACAGGCGCATGTTGGTTGTCGCATTGATGTTGGGTTTGATTGCCTTAGGTGTTTGGAGCTACCAAAAGCTGCCCATCGATGCGGTACCTGACATCACCAATGTACAAGTGCAAATCAACACCAAAGCCCCAGGTTACTCTCCACTTGAAACCGAGCAACGCATCACCTACCCGATTGAAACAGCCTTGTATGGCTTACCACAGTTGGCATACACCAGGTCGCTGTCTCGCTATGGCTTGTCACAAGTGACCGTGGTATTTGAAGAAGGCACTGACATCTATTTCGCTCGAAACTTGATTGATGAACGGCTGGGCAACATCCAAAGCCAGCTGCCCAAAGGCATCGATCCGATGATGGGCCCCATTGCCACAGGTTTGGGTGAAATTTACATGTACACCATTGAGGCCACAGAAAACCATGAGTTTTCTGATGGTCCAAAATATGACGCCATGGCTTTAAGAGAAATTCAGGACTGGATCATCAAGCCACAACTGGCACAAGTACCTGGTGTGGTAGAAATCAACACATTGGGTGGCGAAGAAAAACAATACCATGTGTTACCCAACCCTGTATTGATGTTAGAACACGAAGTCACTTTAGCCGATATTGCTGGTGCATTAAGGCGCAACAACGACAACCAGGGTGCCGGATTTTTAGAACGTAATGGTCAACAACTTTTGGTCCGCTCAGAAGGACAACTGAAAACCGTTGAAGACATCAGTTTGGTGGTGGTAAAAACACATGGCACCGCTCCAGTGCACATCAAAGATGTGGCCGAAGTGGCGATTGGCCGCGCATTAAGGTCTGGTGCTGCCAGCAGTAACGGTCAAGAAACCGTTCTGGGTACGGCCATGATGTTAATGGGTGGAAACTCTCAACAAGTGGCCAAAGCCTTTGCAGCCAAGCTAGAAGAAATTAAACTCACCTTACCAGCTGGTGTGACCATTAATACCGTTTATGACCGCACCATTTTGGTCAATAAAACCATCAAAACGGTACAAACCAATTTGATTGAAGGCGCATTGCTGGTGATTGCGGTACTGTTTATGTTACTCGGAAATTTCAGGGCCGCTTTATTGACCGCAGCCGTCATCCCTTTGTCTATGTTGGCCACTTTTTATGGCATGGTACAGACCGGCGTGTCTGCCAACTTGATGAGTTTGGGTGCATTGGATTTTGGTTTGATTGTGGACGGTGCGGTGATTATTGTTGAAAACTGTATTCGACGCCTCTCAATGGCACAAAATAAACTCCAAAATATATTGCCATTAGCGCAGCGCTTGAAAGTGGTTTATCAAGCCACAGCTGAAGTGATACAACCGGCATTGTTTGGCGTCGCTATTATTACCGTGGTATACATCCCTATATTTACGCTCACCGGCGTTGAAGGCAAAATGTTCCATCCCATGGCAGCAACCGTTGTTATGGCATTGGTCGCCGCAATGATACTGTCTTTGACGGTGGTGCCCGCCTTGGTTGCCCTGATGTTGAGTAAACGCATCAGTGAAAAAGAAAGCTTCATTATCAAAGGCGGTAAAAGCTTGTATGAACCTGCGCTAAAGCTGGCGCTGAAATTCAAATACACCGTGTTGGTGTTTGCAACAGTGCTGGTTATTTACAGTGCTTGGTTAGTCACCGCCATGGGTTCTGAATTTGTGCCCCAACTGGATGAAGGCGACATCACCATGCATGCCATGCGCATACCTGGCACCAGCCTGACTCAATCCACCCAAATGCAAAAATTGCTTGAAGAAGCATTGCTCAATGCCCCGCAAGTGGCCAAAGTATTTTCAAAAATAGGCACCGCTGACATTGCCAATGACCCAATGCCGCCAAACGTCACAGACACCTTTGTTTTGCTCAAAGACCGTGACCAGTGGCCAGACCCTTCTCTGAGCAAAGCTGAGTTAGTTCACCAAATCGAAACATTAGTAAGTAAAGTGCCGGGTAACAACTATGAATTCACGCAACCCATTCAAATGCGGTTCAATGAGCTGATTTCTGGTGTCAGGTCTGATTTGGGCATCAAAATATTTGGTGATGACATGACCGTATTAAAAAGTGTGGCTTCAGAGGTTTTAAAAGAAATCAATCGGTTACCAGGTGCAGCAGATGCCCGCATAGAACAAGTAGATGACATTCCTGTAATAAGCATTGAACCCAACCGAACCATGCTAGCCAGATATGGTTTGAATACTGAGGATTTGCAGACTCTTTTATCCACAGGTATCGGTGGAGAACCTGTGGGTGTCATTTACCAAGGCGATCGTCGTTTCACTTTGGCTGTGCGGTTACCTGAAAATATCAGGAATGACCGCAGACAACTACAGTCATTACCGATTGCCTTACCTCAAGGTGGTTACATACCTTTAAGTGAAGTGGCAACAATAGAACAAAGAGTAACAGCTGCGCAAATCAGTAGAGAAAATGGCAAACGCCGTGTGGTCATTACTGCCAATGTGAGAAACAGAGATTTGGGGTCATTTGTTGCGGACGCAAAAACCACACTGGCAGCCAATGTGAAGCTTCCCAGTGGCTATTGGTTTGATTACGGTGGCACATTTGAACAACTTGAATCGGCTTCACAACGATTAACTGTTGTGGTCCCCATCACCTTGCTGGTTATTTTTGGCATTTTGATTCTGGCAGTGGGTTCAGTTAAAGAAGCGTTCATTATTTTTTCGGGCGTTCCTCTGGCATTAACTGGGGGCGTTTTTGCATTGTGGTTGCGTGACATGCCACTTTCTATTTCAGCTGGTGTAGGCTTCATTGCCTTGTCAGGTGTTGCTGTTTTGAATGGCTTGGTATTGGTGGCGTTTATTCGCAAGCGATGGACTGAAAGCAAGCAATTGATGCCATCCATCATCACAGGCGCGTTAACCCGCTTCAGGCCAGTACTCATGACTGCACTGGTAGCCAGCTTGGGTTTCATTCCTATGGCACTCAACAC
>JAUIHY010000176.1 GCA_030432115.1 Gammaproteobacteria bacterium
TTCAGTGTGCATTACTTTTTGTCTCGCCAGAAAGTCGATATGCCATTCAATCATGGGCGCATTGATCAAGGCAAAGTGGCTTTTATCAAGGATCATTTTTTGAATCATATTGACGTGGATGGCTATTACGTCTGTGGCCCTGGTGAAATGATTGATGGTGTGTGTCGTGCCTTGGAGTTATTGGGTGTGCCCAAAGACATCATTCACAATGAACGCTTCCTGTCAGATGGTCAGGAAATTTCAATAGAAGAAAAAACCGTTAAAGAAGATGCCGGTATTACGGTGACAGTGGATGGTGCCAATCATCAATTTGACATCAAAGCCGGTGAATCTGTCACCTTACTTGAATCAGCAGAACAGGCAGGAGTGGATTTGCCGTATTCATGCAAAGCAGGGGTTTGTGCCACTTGCCGTTGTAAATTGGTTGAGGGTGAGGTTGAAATGATCAATAACTATTCATTGGAAGAATGGGAGACCAAAGACGGTTATATTTTGAGCTGTCAATCGGTACCGCGTTCCAGTAAAATCCACATCTCTTTCGACGAGTAAGCTCAAAACAAACCTAGCGAGAACACCACATGTCAAAAATATCTAATTATTCAGAAATCGGAAAACTGAACACGGTCATCATTCATGAGCCGGGCCCTGAGATGGAAAACATGACGCCCGAAACGGCCGAAGAGGTTTTGTATGATGACATTTTAACCTTGGATTTGGCGCTTAAAGAACACAGACAGTTGTCAGGTGTTTTGAATAAGGTTGCAGACAATGTGTTGGAGTTTTCGTCTTTACTGACTGACGTGTTACAAGACGATAAAGTCAAATTAGACGTGTTGCAAGACGTGTGTAAATTGCACGGACACAATGAGTTGGTGGATGATTTGATGGCTTTGCCTGCTGCACAATTGTCACGGCAATTTTTTGAAGGCACTTTGCTCAACAAAGACACTTTGGAGCGTTATCTCAGCCCGTCCAGACATGCCATTCCACCTTTGCCGAACGCCTTTTTCACCCGCGATGCGGTGATGTGTGTGTATGACAAAGCGGTGATCGGTTCGATGGCACACCGTGTGCGCTTGACCGAAGCATTGTTGCTGAAAGCCATGTTCAACAACCATGAACTGTTGTCAGGCCAAGGCTTCCATTTCGATGGCACGCAAAGGAAATCGGAAGAAGTCACCATCGAAGGTGGCGATTTATTGGTGATTCGTAATGATTTGTTGGTGATTGGTTTTTCTGAGCGCACCTCAGCCAGGGCCATTGATCGCATCGTCACCACCATGTCACAAAACATGGAAAAACTGGATGTGGTCGTTGTGGATTTGCCGAAAATCCGAGCCACCATCCACTTGGACATGATTTTCACCATGTTGGACACCGACACAGTGATGAATTTTTCGCCATTGATTACCGGTGCAGGTAAATGTAAGGCCATTCATTTGGCTTGTGGCCACGGGAAAATCAAAAAGATCACCGAATATTCAGGTTTGCCCAAAGCTTTGCGTCAATTTGGCTTGGAACTGAATTTTGTTAATTGCGGCGGTGACAATGCCTTTGCCCAAGAACGTGAGCAATGGACCAGTGGTGCCAACTTCTTTACCTTCGCGCCCGGCCAAATCATCGGCTACAAACACAACCATGGCACCATGGAAGCCTTGAATCAAGCAGGCTTTGAAATCATCGATGCCAAAGACATCATTACAGACAAAGTGGTATTGAAACCGGGTCAAAAAGCGGCTGTGGCCATGGACGGATCCGAACTGTCTCGCGGTGGCGGTGGTTGTCGTTGTATGACCATGCCTGTACACCGCGAAGCGGTTAATTGGTAAAGCATTTCTGTTAGGGGCATTAATGAGCACTTAATGCGCTACAGTGCTATAATGGCATGCTTTTTTAATTGACTGAATTGATGACTGAAAATCAAGCAGAACAGCCTGAAAATAAGTGGTTAGTCACAGGTGGTGCGGGTTTTATTGGGGGTAACTTTGTGTTGCGCCAAGTGCTGAAAAACAACCGCGCTGTGGTTAATTTGGATAAACTCAGCTATGCCGGTAATTTGGATACCTTGTCTGAGGTGATGGAACACCCGAATCACCGTTTTGTTCAAGGAGACATTGGTGATGCTGGATTGGTTAAACAGTTGTTGCGGGATGAACAACCTGATGTGGTGGTGCATTTTGCGGCCGAATCTCATGTTGATCGTTCGATTGAAGGGCCGGGTGAGTTTATTCAGACCAATATTGTCGGTACTTTTCAGTTACTGCAACAGGTTTTGGGCTATTACCAAGGTTTGACTGGCGAGAAAAAGGATAAATTTCGTTTTTTGCACGTGTCAACCGATGAAGTCTATGGTTCTTTGGGTGAAACAGGTTTGTTCACTGAAACCACGCCATATCAACCCAATTCTCCATATTCTGCTTCAAAAGCCGCTTCTGACCATTTGGTTCGTGCTTATCACCACACCTATGGATTGCCTGTTTTGACCACCAATTGTTCCAACAATTACGGCCCTTTTCAGTTTCCTGAAAAATTGATTCCTTTGATGATTGATAAAGCGTTGAATGGAAAGGCTTTGCCGATTTATGGTGATGGTAAAAATGTCCGTGATTGGTTGTATGTGGAAGATCATTGTCGCGCCATTGAAACTGTGATTGCCAAAGGTCAATTGGGTGAAGTTTATAATGTGGGTGGCAACGAAGAGCGACAAAACATTGAAATTGTTGATATTTTGTGTGAGTTGCTTGATGAGTTAAAACCAACTGGTATCGACAGAAAGACACTCAAAACTTTTGTCAAAGACAGACCGGGTCATGACCGTCGTTATGCCATCGATGCGTCGAAATTGGCCAATGAACTGGGCTGGACGCCGAGTGAAACGTTTGAATCTGGCATCAAGAAAACCATTCAATGGTATCTGGACAACCAAAGCTGGTGTGACCGTGTTAAAGACGGCAGTTACCAAGGGCAACGCTTAGGGCAGGATGCCTAAAAAAATAAAATGAGTTATCAAATGAAAAAAAGAAAAGGCATTATTTTGGCAGGCGGCTCAGGCACGCGTTTGTACCCTTTGACCCATTCCATCAGTAAACAGCTGTTACCGGTTTATGATAAACCGATGATTTACTACCCCTTAAGTACCTTGATGGAAGCTGGCATTCGTGATGTGTTGATCATCAATACGCCACATGAACAGGCTTTGTTTCAACAGTTATTGGGTGACGGTTCGCAATGGGGTATGAATTTGCAATATGCCGTACAGCCAGACCCAGGTGGCTTGGCGCAGGCTTATTTGATTGGTGAATCTTTTGTTGATGGTCATGACTCTTGCTTGATTTTGGGCGACAACATCTTCCATGGGGCAGGGATGCGTCATTTGATGGCCAATGCCTCTGATCGAGTATCCGGTGCCACCGTTTTTGGTTACCGTGTTCATGACCCAGAACGCTATGGTGTGGCGGCTTTTGATGAGGCTGGCAATGTGATTGATTTGGAAGAAAAACCTGAGAAACCGCGTTCAAATTATGCCGTGACTGGTTTGTATTTTTATGATGGTCAAGCGGTGGACATCGCAAAATCCCTTGAGCCATCGCCAAGAGGTGAATTGGAAATCACCGATTTGAACAAAGTGTATTTGGAACAACAGGCTTTGAAGGTGGAGTTGATGGGCCGTGGTTATGCTTGGTTAGACACGGGCACCCATGATTCTTTGGCCGAAGCGACGAATTTTATTTCGACCATTGAGAAAAGACAGGGCATGAAAATCGCTTGCCCTGAAGAAATCGCATATAACCGAGGTTGGATTGATGCTGAACAGGTGTTGAAATTGGCTGAACCGATTTTAAAAAATGGTTATGGTCAATACTTGGCTTCATTGGTGAAAGGTGTTTGATGAAAGTCACTGATTCGAAACTTCAAGGCGTTAAAATCATAGAACCTATGGTGTTTGGCGATGAACGTGGCTATTTTATGGAATCCTGGCAACACAACAGGTACAAAGAATTGGGCATCAAAGAAACTTTTGTACAAAGTAATGTGTCCAAGTCAGCCAAAGGTGTTTTGCGGGGGTTGCACTTTCAGAATCCAAACCCACAAGGCAAATTGGTCTATGTGCTATCGGGTGAAGTTTATGATGTGGCGGTAGACATTCGAGTCGGCTCACCCACATTTGGACAACATGAGGGCATCATTTTGAGCGAAAAAAACCACAAACAATTTTATGTGCCAGAAGGATTTGCCCATGGTTTTTGTGTGTTGTCAGAAACGGCGACTTTTGCTTATATGTGTACCAACTATTACAGCCCCAAAGACGAAGCGTCATTATTATGGAATGATGAAGCTTTGGGGATTGATTGGCCTTTGGATTCACCCAGTTTGTCCGAAAAAGATTCTAAGGCACTGAAGTTAAATGATTTTGATGTTGATAAGCTACCGCAATTTGTAAAATGAAGATATTGCTCACAGGTGCAGATGGTCAAGTGGGTTATGAATTGTGGCGTGCTTTGCAATTCAACAGAGAAGTGATACCTACCACCTCAGATGGCCGGGAAGTGGACGGTATGACCACCATCAAGCTGGATTTGTCTGATGCTGCGGATTTAGAAACGAAACTTGAAAACATCAATGCCGATGTGATTTGCAATGCCGCTGCATATACGCAGGTTGATCAAGCGGAATCCGATAAAGACAAAGCTTTTGCCATCAATACAGAAGCACCTGCCATCATGTCCAAATATGCCAAAGCACAGCGCGCCTTGATGGTCCATTATTCCACCGATTATGTGTTTTCAGGCGAAGGCAAAGTGGCCTGGCGTGAAAATGATCCCACTGGCCCGCAAAGTGTTTATGGTGAAAGTAAATTGGCTGGCGAACAAGCCATTTTCAATTCTGGCTGTGAACACATGATGTTCAGAACGGCATGGGTTTTTGCTGAAAGGAAACAAAACTTTCTCCAAACCATGTTGCGTTTGGCAGAAACTAAAGACAGCTTGTCCATCGTTGATGACCAAATGGGTTGTCCAACCTGGGCCAATACCATTGCATTGGGCACCATGTTGGCCTTAAACCAACCGGAAACCGGAATTTATCATTTAACCAGCAATGGTTCCAC
>JAUIHY010000177.1 GCA_030432115.1 Gammaproteobacteria bacterium
CTGTCTAAATGAACAGTCCAAAAAGGGTTACCAGGAACCAGTTCTAATGTATTGTTTTGCAAATGGTGCTCAATGTAACCACCAATGCCTTTTACTTCACTTCCAGCCATTTAATTCTCTCATTTAAAAGCCGTTAACAAGGCCACCCAGAATGTCAAAAAGGTGGCTATAAATCCAAGCAACAAAGGTAAAACCAAAAGTTTGAGTACGACTATCCCCACATAAAACAACACACCCACAGTCACCATCTTATAGACTTCGCCTTTCATCATGCGCGACTTGATTTCACGCTCATCACGAAGCGGTGTAATAAACACCTTCAATGCGAAGACCAATGAACCCATGGTGCTGATAAACGCGCCAAACATGGCGGCTCCAGCTGCCGACTTACCTGAAACAAAATAATAAATCAATGCCACAACCACACCCACCAACAATTGGTGAACTGGTATTTTAAACACCGTTTTTTTAACGTCTTTAAAGGATAATTCAGCGGTCATTTTCTGCTCTGACAAACCCGTAACTATCAGGCCTCTCACACCTGTCAAACTTTTTGCCTTTGCTAAAAGCGCGTGCATTATAAGTGCAATATGTCCGCAAAGCAACGGTTTAGCCACAAATTACAAAGGTTTCCAAGCGCCTTGTCACCAAACCGTCATAATCGCAATCAGACTGTTTTCACGGATTATATTTTCTAATCCGATAGGTGTAACAACCACTTATGTATGCAATTATGCACGTCAGACTCATGGTATCACTTGGGTGGTTCCTTCTTTGAATTGTTAAGGAGATGAATTTTGTGATTCTTTGTTACTTTGTTGGCTGTCCAAAAACACCGCCAATATATGGGCCAATTTTTGCAACACATCACTGGCATGGTCTGGATGAAATTTTTGGTCATCCTGGCTACCAAAGGCCAACAAACCATGTGCCGCTTGATCACCAATCGGTAAAACAATGGCAGATCGGGCTTCCGTTTCCGTGCCGAACAAAGCCTGGAGCTTCATCGCAGGCAATCGACCTGCCAGCGGTGCTTTATTTTTATTGAAACTGGCAAACAGTGATTTCAACTGCGGGTTGTGATAACTGACACATTCAGAATCGTCACTGAGTTTGATGTCACCGAGGTATAATTTAAAGTAATCACTGGGAAAATCTTTGGCAATAAAACGCACCATGGCAGTGACAAATTCCGTCTTGGGGGCATTCATAGACAAATCAGTCAACAACTGAAACAAGCGATCCATCAAACCTTCTGAGCGCTGGGCATTGTTAATCAATTGCTTCATTTGTTCGGTCAGCTGTTGGTTTTTGTTTTGCAACTGAAGCATTTTACGCTCTGCCAAATTGACCACATCACCTGACGTACCACCAATACTCAACTGTTGTAACAAACCGGGGTTGTTGACGAAAAACACAGGATGTTGCTTTAAATACTGAATCACTTGAGCTTCAGTGATTTGTTGCTGGGGGTTGTCACTCATGACTGAAATTCTCCTTGATATACATAACGCGCTGGACCAATCATGGTGATTCTATCATGATTCACATCACAAACAATGGTCAAATCACCACCTGGCATTTGCACTTCAATCTGCTCGCTCATCCCCATAAGCACATGACCCACCCATGCCGCTGCACAGGCCCCACTGCCGCAGGCCTGGGTTTCACCCACTCCACGTTCGTGAATTCTGATTTTCATCACCGAATCAGACAGCTGTTGCACCAACTCTATATTGACACCTTTTGGAAAAAGTAAAGTTGCGGCTTCTGTGTGCTGTGACCAGTCCACCTCATCCAAATTGTTTTGACGGATTATCCAATGCGGATTACCGACATCCGCAGCCACACCGATGTCCTTGGTTTCGATGTTCACTTGTGAATGCAATGTCACATGGATGTGGTCTGCATCTTTGAAATCCAAAACCACATCACCACCCAAACCTTGAACGGTAACAGGCCATTGTTGCCAACCCGTTCGATGTAAATACAAGGCCAAAGCCCTTTGACCATTACCACATTGCTCTGCTTCAGAACCATCGGCATTAAAAAAGCGGTAATGCAGCCCATCACCCTGTTGGTTGAGGTAAATTAACTGATCAAACCCCACACCGGTTCTTCGGTCTGCCCAAGCCTGAATTTGAGCAGCGGCAGGCACAGGCTCAGATGCGAGCCCATCGATCAAAACGAAATCATTGCCCAGACCTTGCAATTTATGAAAGATCATCTTGGCCCGCGTCCGCCTCAAGGTTTTTTGCTGTTTCTTGGGATTCATTGTTTTGACTTTTTACCGCGGGTTCCTTAGGTATATACAAATCACCTTTGTTACCACAGGCTCCCAAAGCCAGTGCCAATAACACACAACATAATTTTTGCTTCATGCCTTTCTCCGATAAATTGGACATTATAATGGCGCATCTTATAATATGTCACACCATTAAAGCAGAAGAGACCCATGTTAGAATTTATCAGAACAAAAACTGGCGAAAACCCCAAATTATTGGTCATATGGTTACATGGCCTGGGTGCAGATGGCCATGACTTTGAGCCAGTGGTGCCACAATTCAAGAACCCTAAATTTGACATCGAATTCATTTTTCCGCACGCGCCAATTCAGCCCGTCACCATCAACGGTGGCATGAAAATGCGCTCATGGTATGACATCAAAATGATGGACATAGGCAAAATGCCAGATGAGGAGGGTATCCGCGAATCTGAAGCCAGCGTGTTGTCCTTGATTGAAGCTGAAATCGCCAAAGGGTGGCAAGCCGAACAAATCGTCTTGGCCGGCTTTTCCCAAGGTGGCGCCATCACCTTGCACACATCAACCCGAATGCAGCACAAATTAGCGGGCGTGGTGGCTTTGTCATGTTACTTGCCGATTCAAGACAAATGGCCAGAAGAATTAACCGACACCAACAAGAACACACCTTATTTTATAGGCCATGGCAGTTACGATCCTGTGGTGCCTTTTGATTTGGGTAAATCATCGGCTGAAATGATACAAAAAGGTGGATTTGATGTCAGCTGGCACAGTTACCCATTACAGCACGGCGTGTCTATGGACGAATTGGAAGACATCAAACAATTCATGCTCAATTTGGTCTAGTGACAAAAACCCAAGAACAATTATTCAAGCAGTGGTTGAGCGCAGAAATTCCACTGACATTGGAACAACAAGCCCAACTGGCGTCATTGGGACTGGATGTGTTCAGGCCCATACAAGCCATCGACCCACAACGCATCCAATCGGCCATTGACTTCAGTGAGATTGATGTGGTTTTTTCCACCCACTCCACCCAACAACAAGTCAAACCCAACAGCACTTTGATCGCCGAACACCAAAGTGCTGGCGTCGGTCAACGCGGTAAATCTTGGCTGACACCACTGGGGTCTTCGATTTGTTTGTCACATCGTTTCAAGCTGGCGCTGCCCTTGTCTCAATTGGCTGGCTACACCTTGACCGTGGCACTGGCATGCTTACAAAGCATCAAGCATTTTGACCCGCAAGCCGCTGTTTCCATCAAATGGCCTAATGATTTATACTGTCATGGCATTAAATTTGCGGGCATATTGACCCAAGCTCAAGCACTTGCCACTGGACATACTGAAATCACATTGGGCATTGGCATCAATTGGCAATTGGGGCCACAACATTTTGCTCAAATTGATCAACCCGTATGCAACATTCCACTGAACACCCAAAACGTGAACCGAACCGACTTCATCATCGCATTGTTACAACAAATTCATGAGCACAAGCAAAGATTCTGCCAACACGGCTGTGCCGGTTTTCTGGAACTGTGGCAGCAACACGACCAGCTGAATCAGCAAGAAGTCACCGTCAACACCGCTCAAGGCAGCTACACTGGCAACTATGCAGGCATCAGCCCATTGGGTGAATTACAAATCAATTGCAATGGTGAATTAAAACGGTTTGCCAGCGGTGAAGCCCAGCTCAACAAAAACTGAATCATTAAAGCGAGTAGGGCAGCAACCGCGTTACTGGGGTGATTGGTACCACCATCCTTATTGAAAAATCACAAATCAATTGTCTCCACAAGCACCACCGGTTGTATAATTCAGATTTTGTAGTTTGGATTGTGAAGCTGTGCGGTATGTATTTTTGATTTTGTTGATGGCCAACATCGGTTTTTATGTTTGGAGCCAAAAACTCAGCACCCCACAAACACATAAATTCACTCCAAACGACCCAGGTACAGAAAAACTCAAACTGCTCAGCGAATTACCCAAAACCACCATCCGGACACCCGAGGCGACTGTGTCCACCAGTGTTCAACAAATCTGTTACTCAGCCGGACCTTTTGATTCAGAAGCAACGATACAGGCCACAGAAGAACAGATCACACCGCTGGTCCTCAAAAGTTCAGTCCGCAAACTAACCACCACGCAAGAAGCGGGTTATTGGGTCTATCTACCCGCCATGCCAACACGTGCCGAAGCCTTGGCCAAAGGCCGTGAATTGGCCGCCGCCAAAGTCAAAGATTACTACGTGGTCACCGCTGGCAACCATGAAAACACCGTTTCGCTTGGCCTCTACCGCGAACAATACAATGCCGATAACCGAATCACAGAATTAACCCGCAAAGGTTTCGCCGTCCAAAAAGAAGTTCGCATTGAGCAATGGCCTGAATTTTGGTTGGATTACAGCGTCACCGAAGAACAGTTACCCCAAATCCCCGACCTCAGTACAGAAAACCCTGGCATCAGCAGCAACGAGGTCAGCTGCCAAAACAGTTAACAACCTTTATTTTATCCACCTGAACGTTTTGTAGCCTCAAGACTGCACTCAGGGTCCCCTACTTTTGGCGCCCTTGCCTTGACCAGCGCAACAAAAGCACCAGCCAAATTGAAAGCGGCTTCGACGGGCTCAGCCAACAAATTTTAAAAACATCAGCAATTAAATTTTCAGAAAAAACAAAAAAAGCATTGAACCGATAAATTTTTTTGCTATACTTCGCATCCTCGTTTCAAACGAGACAAAAACATACGTGCCGACATAGCTCAGTTGGTAGAGCAACTGACTTGTAATCAGTAGGTCCCGAGTTCGACTCTTGGTGTCGGCACCAGTTTTTGATT
>JAUIHY010000178.1 GCA_030432115.1 Gammaproteobacteria bacterium
TGATTGATGATTTGATTGTTTACAAACTGGCCGATGACAATTACCGCGTGGTGGTGAACGCAGGTACCCGTGATAAGGACATTGCTTGGTTTGAAAAACAAATTGCGGCTTTTGATGCCCAAATGGTTGAACAAGCCGATGCTGCAATGATCGCTGTTCAAGGCCCGAATGCGATTGCCAAGTTGCAACCTTTGATCGATGTCGATTTATCAGAAACCAAACGCTTTTATGCTGCCTATAACGACAGCACTTTTGTTGGTCGCACCGGATACACCGGCGAAGACGGCGTGGAAATCATTGTTTCACCAGAAGCAGCTGTTCCTTTGTGGGATCAATTGATTGAAGCGGGTGTTAAACCTTGTGGCTTGGGCGCACGAGATACTTTGCGCTTAGAGGCTGGTATGCACTTGTATGGCCAAGACATGGACGAGAACATCACACCTTTGGAATGCGGTTTGGCTTGGACCATCCGCAAAGATGATGATAATTTTATCGGCGCCGAAGCTTTGACTGCGTTAAAATCTCAGGGTGTGGAAAAGAAATTAGTCGGTTTGGTCCTTAAAGATCGTGGCATTTTGCGCCATGACCAAACTTTGAGCGATGAAGCTGGAAACACAGGCATCATCACCAGCGGCGGGTTTTCACCTTCCACAGAAAAAGCCATTGCCATGGCTGTTGTTGATAAAGCCATGACTGGCACGGTGAATGTTCAAATCCGCAAAAAGTCTTTGCCTTGTCAAATTGTCAAATTACCTTTTGTCAGAAATGGCAAATCATTGTTAGAGGCCTGAGAGGGTCCTGAATAGAGGATAAATCATGAGTTACGTACCAGATAATTTGTTATACACAGCCAGCCACGAATGGTTAGAAAAATTAGATAACGGCAATTACAAAGTCGGCATCACCGAGTTTGCTCAAAGTCAATTGGGCGACATTGTGTTCGTTGAGTTACCTGAAGTGGATGAAAGCTATGCCCAGGAAGACGAGTGTGGCGTGGTTGAGTCAGTGAAAACAGCTTCAGACATTTATTGTCCAGTGGTTGGCACTGTTGTGGCTGCCAATGATTCTTTGGAAGACACACCTGAGTTGATCAACGATTCACCTTATGATGATGGTTGGATTTTTGAAATTCAAGTTGACGATGACGCTGATTTGGGTCATTTGATGTCTGCTGAAGACTACCGCAATTCTATTGAAGAAGACTAAGAAGTAATCGCCATGCCATTCATACCGCACACTGAAGACGAAATCAAAGAAATGCTGGACACCATTGGTGTTGACAGCATCAATCAGTTATTTGACGAAATTCCAGACCATTTGATTTCATCCAAATTGGATCAAATTCCTGACCGCATGAGCGAAATGGAAGTGACCAAACACGTCACAGCCCTGGCGAAACAAGACGGCACCCCCACTTGTTTCGCAGGTGCAGGTTCCTACGAGCATCACATTCCAGCTGCTGTTTGGCAATTGACCACGCGAGGCGAATTCTACACCGCTTATACGCCCTATCAGCCAGAAGTGTCCCAAGGCACTTTACAAGTGATTTACGAATACCAAAGCATGATGGCTCACCTGACCGGCATGGAAGTATCGAATGCTTCTTTGTATGACGGTGCATCGGCATTGGCTGAAGCGGTTTTGATGGCGGTTCGCGCCAATCGCAAGAGCAAGTCCAAGGTTATTTTGGTGCCCAAAACCATCAATCCTGTGTATCGCCACGTGGCGCACAACATCGTCAAAAACCAAGACATTAAATTGGTCGATGTGGATTTTGACAGCGCGACAGGCTTAACCGATGCCAAAGCCTTGGCAGAACACGAAGGCCAAGACATCACGGCCGTGGTTGTGCCACAACCAAACTATTTCGGCTTGTATGAAGACGTGCATGGTTTGACCAACTGGGCACATGAGCAAAAAGCCATGGTCATTGCCGTGGTTAACCCCACTTCATTGGCCTTGCTTTCAGCACCGGGTAACTGGGGTGAAAATGGCGCCGACATTTGTTGTGGCGAAGGTCAACCCATGGGTGTGCCGATGTCATCTGGTGGACCTTATTACGGCTTTTTGACTTGTAAAGAAAAATTGGTTCGCCAAATGCCTGGTCGTATTGTTGGTATCACCGAAGATTTGGAAGGCAAGCGCGGTTTTGCTTTGACTTTCCAAGCCCGTGAACAGCACATCAGACGCGCCAAAGCGACTTCAAACATTTGTACCAACCAAGGTTTGATGGTCACTGCTTCGACCATTTATATGTCTTTATTGGGTTCTGAAGGCTTGCGCAATGTCGCCAGTAACTGCATCCAAAACACCGACGCATTGAAACAAAAACTGAAAGCTGCTGGCATTGAATTGGCTTTTGATGGCGCTGGATTCCATGAATTTGTTATCAAAGTGAACGACGCTGAGAAAACCATTGAACAAATGGCCGCCAAAAACTATGTGGCCGGTGTGAATATTTCAGAACAATACCCAGAACTGGGTCAAGTCATTCTATTGTGCGTAACAGAAACCAAAACCGAAGCCGATTTGGATGAATTCGTTACTGCATTGAAAGACTGCTTGTAAGAAAACACAGAAGAAACTTTGAAGAAAAACAAGGCAACATACTGCTGCCTCCCTAAGCCCAAGTCGGTTCCCCACCACTTGGGCTTTTTTATTTCGAGCAATACGACGTTTTAAGCCAAAGCAGACAAAGCCGCATCATAATCTGGCTCATTGACCACATCTGAAACCAGCTCACTGTGAATGACTTGCCCTGCTTCATCTATCACCAAAGTGGCACGGGCGTACAAACCAGCCAAAGGACCATCGGTCATCTTGACACCGTAATTTTCAGCCAAGCTGTTGTACCTGAAATCAGAAGCCGTGATGGCATTATCGATGCCTTCGGCACCACAAAAACGCCCCAAAGCAAACGGCAGATCCATTGAGCCAAACAACAAAACCACATCATTTCGCCCTGATAATTTGGCACTGAATGTTTTCAACTGTAAGGCACAAACACCTGTATCCACACTGGGAAAGATATTGAATACCACTTTTTTTCCTTTGAAATCAGACAACTTGGTTTCACTGAGGTCGGTGTTGACCAAAGTGAACTCAGGTGCCTGGGTTCCAGCTTGTGGAAAATCACCCTGGGTATTGACAGGGTTTCCTTTAAAATTAATTGTTGCCATTATGTTCTCCTAAAATTAACGATAACTTATTCTTCGCTGTTAGTCATTGTTATAAACTGTTAATACATCTGTATCTGCTTTCAGATACCATTTTTTCTGAAACACCGTTTTATACGTGGTTTTTAATTGAATAATCAAGCCATAGTCACCACCATTGATGATGTATTCTCGCATCAATCGCCATGGCCAATACGCTTTGGGATTGTGCTTGAAAGCCAAAGCCAGAGCCGCCATTTGCAATTCATACCACCCACCCCACCTGGGCTGGGTGTAATGTATGAATTCACTGTACAACGATTCGTTTTGTGGGTTGGCTTCCACACCCTTGAGAAAATATTTAACCAAATCATCTGTTGTACCATACTCAAAGCGCATCCTTGCTTCAAGTAAGCTGGCATCTTTGGGGTAAACAGCAAGCGCAGCATCGGCAGCTTCCATTGCCAAACCTGATAAGTTGACAAAAAGCCTTTGGTCACGGTCTGGTACGTCATCCCACCATTCTTCTCCACGAAACTGAAAAGCCAAGCGTCCCAATTGTTCTGCCACATACACCCAATTCATTCTGAATTGGGGATTGGCCACCAACACTTCAATCATCAACACCAATGAGCGCCTCATCTCACCCAAACTGTTCAGCATGTCAGCTGTTGACAACGCAAGGAAAAGATCCTCAGGCCGCTTACACAATTTATCAATCATGATTTCACCAAGCGCTTGGCTATGGTGCTTTTCTTTGCTAAACAGAGGCGTTAACATGAAGTTGCCTTCTGCTTTCTCTAACTGCACTTCCCTGTCCTCAGGGTCGTTCGCACTTTCTGGAATCAGCAATGCCAACAAATAACTGTGACCTGAAAATTTTTCATTAATGATCTTTAAAGTGTCTGTAAACCGACCTTTGGTAAAAAACAAGGTGGATGCTTGGTTCAAGCAATAGAAAGCCATCAATATCGAATCATATTCATTAAATTTCTTTTTCAATTTACAGCGGCGTTCATAAGCGCCGTCATATCCATGGGTGGCTACAATCTCAGCATATTCAGACAATTCCTGATCCACCAGTCTTTGAGTTATCAGGGATGCCGATTGAGCAGAAGGTTTCGGCTGATAAAATGAAACCAACATTTTAATGACCGTTTTAACAATTTTAGACAACTCAACATAGCCATCAATGGTGAAGCTCATCTCCTTTATCACAGTATCATGCTCACCCACTGCAACCAAAAGTATATCTGCCTGTAGGCCACTGCCCGTATCAGTGATGCTGCCTTTGAGCACATGATCAATCGACATTTCGTGCAAACAATTCAAAGCAGATTGACGTTGACTCAATTGTTGCTCAGAGGCTCCTTTGGAGTCTAACATTACCTCATAATCAGTACCAATGGTCACTTTAGGCACATAAACCGCCTGAGCAAAACCAAACGACGGCAAGTCAGACATGATCATTCTGATGGCATCCCCAATGGCTTGGCCATAACCATGTACCGTGTCTCCATTAGGTAACGACATAAAATCCACAATCAACAGGCGGCTCTCAGGCGCTTTAAGCACTGACTTGAGCGGTAAAAAAGACGCCATTTCCGGAAGGTGAATTTGATTGCTTTCGAATAAAGATTCAACGGCTTGCTTTATTTTTAAACTGTACTTGCTGAGGTCTGTCATCAGTTTCAAACATTTTAATTACTGATGATTTTAACCTGAACCCAATGGTGCTAAGATATTTAAATGATTAAAAATCTATTGGATAAACTGTGTTTTGCCTTGGGTGTGATTGTTTTTTTACAATTGCCACATTTTATTGATCAATACACCCAAAGGCTGGGTGGATTTGAAGCCTCTCAAAACCAACAACTGAAAGAATACCAATTAATTGCTGA
>JAUIHY010000179.1 GCA_030432115.1 Gammaproteobacteria bacterium
TGGCCAGCCAAATGATCAATGCCACCATTGGCACGGTATCGGCTGACTTTACATTCGGTGACGGACATAACCTACGTGCCTCAGGCTCAACCATTTTAGAAAAAGGTTTCCTTGCTGTTTACGAAGAGGGTGTGGACGATGTCAAGAATGACAAGAACAAAGAAAAACACCTGCCCAATTTGAAAAAAGGCGATGTCATTGATGTCAAAGAAATACTGGGAACACAACATTTCACCGAACCGCCGCCGCGTTATTCTGAAGCCTCATTGGTCAAAGCTTTGGAAGAATTTGGTATCGGCAGGCCTTCCACATACGCCAGCATCATCTCGACCTTATTGAACCGGGATTATGTTGAATTGGACAAAAAGCGCTTTATCCCCACTGATGTTGGTCGCGTGGTGGCACGGTTTTTAAGCAAACATTTCACCCAATACGTGGATTATGAATTCACCGCACGATTGGAAGATGATTTGGATGCCGTTTCTCGTGGCGAGAAACAATGGAAACCCTTGATGGAAGAATTCTGGCGGCCTTTCATTGCCTTGATTGAAGACAAAGAAGAGTCGGTTTCACGCGAAGAAGCACAAGACAAACGTGAGCTGGGCACCGATCCCAAATCGGGCAAACCCCTCTCTGTGCGAATCGGCAAGTACGGCACCTTTGCGCAAATAGGCACCCGAGAGGATGAAGACAAACCACGATTTGCAGGCTTGTTACCCGGCCAAAAATTGGAAACCATCACTTTTGATGAAGCCATGGCACTGTTTGACCTACCGCGTCATTTGGGCGAAACACCCGAAGGCGAAAAGGTATCGGCCAACATAGGGCGATTTGGACCTTATGTGCGCTATGACAACAAATTCGTCAGCATCAAAGACGGCGACCCGTACAGCATCACATTGGAAGAAGCCTTGGTATTGGTTCAAGAAAAGAAAATTGCCGATGCCAATAAAATCATCCAAACCTTTGATGATGGCATTCAAGTGTTGAATGGTCGTTGGGGCCCCTATGTCACCGACGGCAACAAGAACGGTAAAATTGCCAAAGACCAAGACCCCAAGCTGTTAACGCACGAAGAATGCATTGCCATTTTGGCGGCTGCACCCGAGAAAAAGAAACGCACAAAGAAAAAAGCGAAAAAGAAGGTGGCTAAAAAAACCACCAAGAAAAAAGTGGCTAAAAAGAAAACAACGAAGAAAAAGACCACCAAGAAAAAAACAACCAAAAAGAAAACGGCCAAGAAAAAAGCCAGTAAAAAATAATCGCTTGTGAAGATGTCAAATGACCCTGCAATCCAACAAGCCATTCAAACCATCCAATCAGGTGGTTTGTTGGTTTATCCCACAGAAGCTGTTTTTGGCTTAGGCTGTGATTACCGCAACCAAGCGGCCGTCACGCGCCTGTTGGCCATCAAAAACAGACCGGTGAGTAAAGGTTTGATTCTGATTGCTTCTCATGTCCAGCAAGCCTTGCCCTTGATGCGCTTGTCAGATCAAAACGATTTGGCGCGGGCCTTAAAAACTTGGCCTGGGCACCACACTTGGGTCTTTCAAGCCACCGAAAAAGTGCCCGATTGGATCACAGGAGAGCATGACTCAGTTGCCCTCAGGGTGTCTGCGCACCCTGCAGTGAAATCACTTTGTGATGCCTTGGGTCACCCCATAGTTTCCACCAGCGCCAACCTCAGTGGACAAGACGCGGCCACCCACATCGAACAAGCCAAAGCCCAGTTGGGCAATGACATTGCTTGCTATTGGGATGCACCCTTGGGTCAAGCACAACAAGCCAGCCGCATTCGATTGGCCAAAGATGGCAGCAGCCTGCGATGAAACTCGAACTCAGAAGCCGCCTTTATTCCATGGCCACAGCAATTTTAACACCTGTGGTCTTGATTCGTCTGTTGATGCGTGGACTCCAAACCAAGGCGTATCTACAACGCTGGCATGAACGCTTCGGCTGGTTTAAAAACCCCAAATTAAAAAAAACCATATGGGTACATGCCGTTTCTGTGGGTGAAGTCAATGCTGCCATTCCTTTGATTAAAGCCTTGATGGAACAATACAAAGAGCATGATTTTGTGCTCACCACCATCACCCCAACCGGCTCTGACCGCGTTCAACAAATTTTCGGCAATCAGGTATTCCATGTCTATTTGCCATATGACTTACCCGGTGCTGTTAAACGCTTTTTGCGCAAAACGCAACCCGATTTGGCGGTCATCATGGAAACTGAAATCTGGCCCAATCTGTTCCGTTTTTGCAAAAAGCGAAACATCCCCATTGTGGTGGCCAATGCCCGTTTATCAGAAGTGTCCATGAAAGGATACCGTTGGGTGGAGTCCTTGGCCGCCAAGGCATTCAACAACACCACCTATGTGGCGGCTCAAACCATGACAGATGCCAAACGCATGATACAACTGGGTTGTGAGCCCGAGCGCATCTTTGTCATTGGTAGCCTGAAATTTGACATCATCATTGAAGAACCCATCCTGACAAAAGGGCAAGAGATTCGCAGCCATTACCCAGAAAATCGTTTGATATGGATTGCGGCCAGTACCCACTTGGAAGATGAAATTGAAATTTTAGACGCCTATGCGGTGCTGAAACAACGCCATCCAGATTTGATGCTGGTGATCGTTCCCAGGCATCCTGAACGTTTCCAAAGCACCACCCAAGCTTGTCGTAACAAAGGTTTTCAAACACAGTTACGCAGTGAAGACGGTTTAAGCGACATAGACACCGATGTTTTTGTGGTTGACACCATGGGTGAATTACTGGAGTTTTATGCCTCCAGTGACATCGCCTTTGTTGGTGGCAGCATCGCGGACATTGGCGGCCATAACGTGCTTGAAGCGGCGGTGTTTTCACTGCCTGTTTTGGTCGGTCCCAACACCCACAATTTTGAAGAAATCACCTTGTTACTGAATGATTGTGGCGGCTCATTTCTGGTTCACGATGCCAATGACATCATTCGATCCATGGAAAGTTTGATGGCCGATAAAGACGTCAGAACCCGCATGGGACAAGCGGCTTTCAACTTGGTCAATGAACACAAAGGAACGGTAGAAATGACAATGATGATGATCGACACCATCATGAATCAAAAAGCCTTGCCACAACATGTCCTGAATAAAAATTATCCCGCCAAACTGGCCGCCACCTTGCAGCAAAACAGCCATGAATGAACCCCAGTTTTTTCACCGAACATTCAGCGAGTTGAGCACCTCTGAGTTGTATCAAATTCTGGCCTTGCGCAGTGAAGTCTTTGTTTTAGAGCAACAATGTGCATACCAAGACATGGATGGCTTGGATGCTCGGTCCATTCACATCATGGCCCAAAAGGATCAGCATATCTTTGCCTATGCCCGCATCCTGCCGCCAGAACGACACAGCAAAGGGCACAGCAGCATTGGCCGTGTGGTCGTCGCAGCCTCACAAAGAAAAGACCAATGGGGGAAAAAGCTGATGACCTATGCCATAGCGCAAGCACGCAAAATTCACCCTGATGCAATCTTAGAAATTTCTGCCCAAAGCTATTTAACTCATTTTTACAAGGGTCTTGGCTTTGTCAATACTGGCGCATTTTATCTGGAAGATGACATCCCGCACCAGACCATGGTTTATCGACCTGCTTCATCAGACTGAGGGTCGATAATCCCTCATCAGCGGGTTATAATGATGCTTTTGCTGCGAACCTTCTCATGCTCAATTGCATCACCACAACACCCAAAAGCCATTCCATTCCTGTTGTCCCAATTTTGCTTTCTGCTTATGATGATTGGATATCAAAACAGAATGAATACCTTAACAATGCCACCCAAAGCCAAGGCTTTGGAAAAAATGTAGGTCAATTTTTTCTCGATTACCATGCCGATGGCAATTTATCAAAAGTCTATTTAATCATTGCAGATGACTTAAACCCATATGCCGTGGGTGCCAAAATCAGCCAATTACCATTGCTTAATTACCACGTGGCTTCAGACGACACACAGGCCAATGAATCATTAATCAAATCATGGGGATTTTCATGCTACCGTTTTGAACGCTATAAAGCCGAGCAAAAAGTCCCACACTTGGTAGTAACAGACACAGAAAAATACAAAACGGTGTTATCTGAGGTGACCGCCACCCACTGGGTGCGCGACTTAATCAACACACCTGCAGATGACATGGGGCCTACAGAATTGGCCCAATGGATTGATGATTTTGCGGACAGTCACAACGCCAAAACCCAACACGTGGTGGGCGATGACTTATTAAAACAAAATTTTCCCGCCATCCATTTGGTTGGCCGTGCCAGCCACAAAGCCCCTCGCCTGGTAGAAATGAATTGGGGTGATGATGCCAACCCTCGAGTCACATTAGTAGGAAAAGGCGTGTGCTTCGATACCGGCGGTAACAACATGAAAACGGGTAACTTCATGAAGCTCATGAAAAAAGACATGGGCGGTGCCGCTCATGTCATGGGATTGGCAAAACTCATCATTGACCATGACCTGCCGATCCGATTACAAGTTTTGGTCCCAGCTGTAGAAAATGCCGTTTCTGGCAACGCACACCGCCAGGGTGATATCGTCAAAACAAGGTCAGGTCAGACGGTAGAGATTGGACACACCGATGCCGAAGGTCGCGTTATATTGTCAGATGCGCTGACCTATGCAACAGAATTTAATCCCAGTTTAATCATCGACTTTGCCACATTAACTGGAGCGGCGCGCGTGGCATTGGGGCCCACGTTAACCCCAACATTCAGCAACAGAGACACCATCAATAAAGCCATTCAAGACATGGGGCTGAACACCCATGACCACACTTGGCCAATGCCCCTATACCACGATTACAACAAGTACATTAAACCTTCACTTGCTGACTTGACCAATTCAGGCTCGATTCCGCAAGCAGGATGTATCACGGCAGCATTGTTCTTAGAACACTTTGTGTCTAAAAAAATCCCTTGGGTTCATATAGACACCTATGGCTGGAATTTTGGTGACCGTACAGGTGGTATTGAAGGTGGAGAAGCATTGAGCTT
>JAUIHY010000180.1 GCA_030432115.1 Gammaproteobacteria bacterium
TTGCTTCCAATGCTTTAATTCCAAACCTTGCGCCGACAACACCTGCCTGCTGCTGTTAGCAATGCCTACCACACGTAAGTCTATGCGTTGCTTTTTTAGCCAGGCTTGTTGTTTCTTGATTTGACCAATCAATGCTTGTCCGACGTTCCCACAGCCAATCAAGAATGCATCTACACGCGCCTGTTTTGAAAACAAATAATGATCACAAACGATCACCGCATCTTCAATTCGCGCCGAGCGAACCACTGCTGATATACTGTGTTCTGAAGCATCTTGGGCTATGGCGATGACATTCACACCAGCATGGGCCAAGGCTGCAAAAAATCGACTCGCTGTGCCTTTGTGGTTATACATACTGTCACCAACGATACTGATGACTGATAAATGCTTTTGACATTGAATCGGCTTGATTAACTGCAAGTCGATTTCCAACTCAAAGCAACGATTCAACACCGCTACTGCCTCGTCAGATTGCGCACCAGAAACACAAAAACTGATGCCATATTCTGATGACGTTTGGCTGATCAAAATCACCGAAATTTGAGACCGACCGATGGCCTCAAAAACCCGCGCGGCCATACCCACTATACCTTTCATACCAACGCCACTGACATTTATCATGGCAACATCAGATAAATTAGAAATCGCCTTGACGGTTTTTTTACTGCTGTGCTTGCTAGAAATTAAGGTGCCATTGGCCGAAGGATTCTGACTGTTCTTGATAACACAACAAATGTTCTTTTGTGCCAAAGGTAAAATCGTATTGGGGTGCAGTACCTTGGCTCCAAAATAGGACAAATCAATGGCTTCCCTGAATGACAATTGTGCTATCAACTGCGGTTCTTCAACAATTCTGGGGTCAGCATGGTAAATACCATCCACATCAGTCCAAATTTCGCAAGCTTCGACCCCAGCACAAACAGCCAATACCGCCGCAGAATAATCTGAACCATTGCGCCCCAATGTGTGTAAGTCACCCTGCTGATTGACTCCATAAAAACCTGGCATCAACTGCACTTCAGGCAACAAACCCAAAGAACCAAAACGTTTGTGACTTGCACTGACATCAACCAAATTTTGATCACCTACGACAATAAAATCAGCAGGATTTAACTTAATCGCTTCACAGTTCAATTGCGACAAATAGGCTTGCATCAACAACACACTGAACTGCTCGCCTGCCACCGACAATGCCGTTGCGACTGGTGCAGGACAAACGCCCAACAATTCGCAACCTTTGACCATGTCAGATAATTCTGAAAACAATGCATCCAATTGATTCTTTGCTTTTTGCCATAATACTTCTGACAGCACGTTTTTACTGTCAGTCAATAGTTGTGATGAGCGTTGTTGAAATGCACTCAGCTTGTTCTCTTTTCCTGTAGTTAATCCTTTGGTTTGATTGGCCAATGACCTCACCATTTGACACAAATCATTGGTGACTCCAGCAGGTGCTGACAACACCACAAAAGGTGCTCCTTGCATTCGATTTTTTTCAGCAATGATCAATTCTCCCACTGCTGCAAATTGTTCAGCGGAGGCCAGTGAAGATCCTCCAAATTTCATTACTTTCATTTTCTTCCCACAACTTTCATAAATTTCAGGGCAAAAAAAAGCCCGTGATTCCTGAGGAAGTCACGGGCCGATAAATAAAATGATTATATCAGCGCATGACCTCACGACGAGTCACGGTTGTGAACGTTGTCGTAATAGTCATTGTGCGGCTGTTTAAAATCATTATCTAAAGGTTTTTGTTGTCAGTCCATTAAAACGGCTTTTTAATCGGCTGTCAATGTCTTAATTGAAAATGGATAATTTTAACGACACATACCCAGCATTAACCAGAACTCATGTTTTGGTTAACACCTAACAAATCATGGCGTATGATTTTATAATGGTGCTGGCTTTTAGGAGACATATAACATAACCATCAGGAGGCAAAACATATGTCAGATTTATTTAACCAAGACTGTGAAATCAGTCCAGACATTTATTTGTATCGCCAAAAAGTCTCCTGGGCATTGTGGGCCGATGACATCAAGCGCCTCATCAAAGTGGCTCCGCTGCGTTTCATGCGAACTGCTGGTGGAAAAAGATTGAACATTTCCATGACAAACTGCGGTGACGTGGGCTGGACCAGCAGTGAACAAGGCTACCGCTACCTTTCTCGCGACCCTGCATCAGGTAAACCTTGGCCAAAACTTCCTCCATCCTTTGCCCAATTAGGCACTCAAATAGCAGCCCTAACTGGCTTTGAACACTTTCAACCTAATGCCTGTCTGGTCAACCACTACCAAGCCGGTCAAAAACTCAACGCCCACCAAGACAAAAACGAACCCGACCTGTCACAACCTGTGGTTTCGGTTTCACTTGGCATGAGCGCCACCTTCTTAATCTATGGTGATGAACGAGGAAACAAAGCCCAAAAGATCATATTAAACGATGGCGATGTGATGATTTGGGGCCGATCTGCCCGCTTGATGTATCACGGCGTTGAAACCAAAAACACCCAACCCCACCCAGAACTCGGATTCCACAGATTCAATGTGACTTTACGCCAGGTTTAATCCACACTTTTAAGGCTCAATCTCTTGGCCAAACATGATTCGATGGCCTTCCGGTGTACTGATACCAAATTCCCTGAGGCCCCACGGTTTATCGGCCACATCCTGAGTCAGGATAACGCCCGCTGCCTTGTATTGTTGAAATAAATCATCGATGTCTTCGCAGTTAACGTAAGCAAAATACGAATGGTTGTTGGTTTCTCTGGCGGGCACTTCATCTGAACAATGACCCAACATCACATGAAAATCTTGAAGGCTGATAAAAGACCAACCGTCCACCTTGAAGCGCAATTTAAAACCCAGTTTTTCGATGAAATACCGTTCCGCTTGTTCTAAATCATTCACAGCTAAAACGTGCTGACTTGCTGTCACTTTAAACATGGGTTGCCTCCATTTTGATTGTTAATAATTTTATGTTTTATTGTTGGAAGCCTCAATAATGATAGAAAAAAATCAATCACCACCACAACCACTGCCACAACCTGCACAACCACCACCACAGCCTGCGTTGCAAGCAATGTGAGATGCGCAATAGTTCTGACCATTCTTGGATTTACAATTCAATGTATATTTAAATCCATCTGGTATTTTTAATGCTGCATCAAGCGCAAACAAAGACGGTAATTTATTAGGCTCAAAAGGTTCGATACCTTCTCTTAAGCATGAATAACGCCAAGCCACTTTAATTCCAGTTTGAGCAGTAGTTGCTGAATTCATTGCCTCAGCTGGTGTATGGTGCAAAAAACGTCCCAAAGCATTTTTGCAAAATGATTGGTATTCTTTGGTAAAAAGTATCAATTCATGCCATGCCACATCTACGACTTGCGATGGCATCGACACCATTTTTTTTCCTGCATCATGACAAACATGAAAATAAAGCCTCAACCCTTGAATCACTGCTGCCAAATCTTTTTCTGACAAATGGTCGTATCTTTCGGCCACTTTTTCCCCCACTGTTGCAGGAAAAATATAATCATCGATGAATTGACGCCTTTTTTTGGCAACCTGCTTTTTGAAGAACCAGCGCCCCATTAAGCCGAAAATAACCGTGACAGTAAACAGTTCTACTTTCATCATTTATATTTTTTTCATCACCACCTTAGGAATGCCATGGTCTGGCAAGTACTGCTTGTATTCCGTGAACCCGTGTTTTTTATACAGCTTGATGGCGGGTTTGTTGACCACGGCGGTTTCGACTACAAACTCATTAAGCGGGTATGAGTCGAACACATATTGTATTAAACGTCCTGCCATGCCTTTTCTGAAGTGCTTTGGGTCAACCGTTAAACTGCATATTTTCAATTTAGAGTCGTCACCCAAGATGAGCTTGATTTCAATGACTGTGGCCAATTCCTCGCCTTCAAAGCAACCGTAAAACGCTGTATCCGAATGTCGAATGTCTTCTGCGCTGCGACTCAATGGTGGAAAGTCATCCACGCCTATGAGGTCTGCTTCTATTTGGTATGAATTTTGAAACACTCGATAGATATCAAAGGCCTCAATTAAGCTTTTGTGATCTAGTTTTTTAATCATCATTAGATTTGATTTTAGGCCAAGAATGGTAAGCAAAACCCAGTAAACAAAACACCAGTAACACGCTGTATTCCATGCCATTGCGACCTAAACCCACGACAAACCAACCGACAGGCGCATGCACTAAAATTATCCCCATCACATAAATAAAAGCAAAAGTCAGACTCAAGTATGGCACCCAGATTCCAACTGCCAACACCGCAGAGCCGATAATTTCAATTGCAGTGATTGCATAAGCAATGGCCGTACCCATTGGAAAACCTTGTCCATCTAACCAAGCACCAAATGGTGCCACGGCATCAGATAAAAATCGTGCCCAACCGTGCGCTGCGATGATGCCACAAATTAACAGCCTTTGAATGATAAGTACCTGCTCCGAACGTGTTTTACCTTTCATCAGAACTTAATTAACCATGTTTGAACTGGACATTATTCTATCATTTGCCTCGGACGGGTTCATAACGATCATTGCGTGGTAAATCAGCATCTAAGTCATCCCAGTTGGCTTTTGAAGTGACGAAATTATGTGCACTTGGCCGTTCGGTGATGTCGGAATCCAATACGCCCAAGCGGATGCGGTAACGGTCTGGATTCTGCGCATTGGAGCTGAATATGGGCGTGGCACAGGTTTTGCAAAAATGCCGTTTCATGCCTTTTTTCACTTCAAAATAAGTCATTTGCTTATTTGGGTCAGACACTTTAAGCTCACTGACATTCACAAAGCCATTGGTGGCATAGGCCGTTCCACTGGATTTTCTGCACAAAGAGCAATGGCAATGGATGATGTCGGTGATGCCACCATCCAATGTTAATTCAATGGCTCCACACAGACAGCTGCCTTTATACATATTCATG
>JAUIHY010000181.1 GCA_030432115.1 Gammaproteobacteria bacterium
GTCCTATGCCGACCGAGGTGGCAAATACCAAGGTCAAAAAGGCGTCACATTGCCCAAAGCCTGATGAATATCACAATCATTGGCAGTGGCTGGTTGGCGCTGCCTTTGGCACAACAACTCACTGAAATCGGACATGATGTCACAGTCACTTCGACCACAGCTGATAAAACAGCACAGTTAACATCACAAGGACACCAAGCCCTGGCTTACCAATTGGGTCAAGATTTACCAGTTGCAATGTATGATGCCAATGTTTTGATTTTTGCCAACACCTGTAAAGATATTCAAGCCTATCAGCAGATGATAAATGACTGGCCAACTGCATTCTCACCTCATATTATTTACACCAGTTCAACCGCGGTGTACCAAGACATTGATGCCAGTCATGATGAAAGCAGCAGCCACATAAATACATCACACCCAACTTATCAAATTGAACAACAACTCAAAACCTTGAATGCCACCATCATTCGATTGGCTGGCTTGGTCGGTCCTGAAAGACACCCAGGCCAATTTTTTAAACGAGGAATCATCAACAACGGCCATTGCCCACTTAACTTGCTTCATTTGAATGACGCCATTGGTGTCATCTGCGCGGTGATAAAGCTTAAAATTCAGAACGAAGTCATCAATGCCTGCGCCGATAACCACCCCAGAAAAGCAGATTTTTATCAGCAAATGGTAGCGCAGCTTGGCCGACCCGCTTTACAAGAAACCCATACAAAGAACAGTTCAGGCAAAATCATCAATAACAGCAAAAGCAAACAATGGCTCAAATACCATTACCAATACCCCGATGTCTGGCTAATGGATTATTGAACCAAAGTGCGCTTGCGTTGTTTACCCAAGAAAATATGCAGGTACAACATAAAAGGCAATAACAATCCGGTAAACAAGTGTATATACATGGCCCACTCACGAATTGCTTCATTGGCCACATAATAGAGTAAAAATGCCGTTAGGATCTGAGTTCCCGCAAAACTCACCAAAGCCACGCCCACTTTCCTTAATCGTCGACTGCGCCAAGCTATGGGCACATGATTACTGAACAAAGCGCCCAAAAGCATCAACATCACAAAAGCCGAAAAACCATGTATCACCAATACTATAAACTGGACCGGGTGCTTCTCAGGCCCAAAATCTCCAGCCACTCGAACCCAAGTATTGAGCACAAAGAATACCAGACCCGTCACCCAACTGCAGGCCAATAAGGTATAAAAAAACTTTTTGAACCATGGCTGTATCATTAACCTTACAGCACTCATGACAACACCACTTGAGCCCCTCTGTCATTCAGGACTGAGTGATTTAGATCCAACACAGCCACTTTGGTCAGTGCATCTGCTAATTGGCAATTTGACGCAAACACACTCACGGTATGATCCATTTTTCGTGCCTTCATTGCTTTGGGGTGGTATATGGCTGACACGCCATTGTCATAATATGCGGCGCTGCTCGCCACTGCCACTTGTTGCATGTGCAGCATTTCAACATTTTGGCAACGATTCACCACACCGACCACTTGCTGATGGCAATCATACATGCGGATGTCTCCGCCGGCATTGACTGTTGCTTGAACCAAATCAGCTGACAAAGCCTCCTTTATGGCTTGAATAGCAAAATCCACAGCCATGCCCTTGGCCACTCCACCAAAATCAAGTGCCATGGCTTGCTCAAAATACACAGTCCCATTATTCATAACGATTGATTCATGGTTGCCTGAACGTAAGTTCGCAGGCCAGTGGTTAGGCAAACGTCCATCGTTGAGCAAAGCAGGAGCCACCGATACATCAAACAAACCATCACTGTCTTTACTCAAACACAAACACCATGACAACAAATCCCAAAACATCCGTGAAACCGGAACAGGCGCAAGGTGAGCACTGCTGTTGACCAGCGATAAGGCACTGTTAGCATCATGAAAACTCAACTCGTCTTGCACCTCATGAATGGCATTGAATGCAGCATCGGAAGCAGATAGCAATAACCGATCATCAGCATCCGCTTCAATGTCAATTTGCACAAAGGTACCCAATAAAGTTTGACAACGACTGATGCCTTTCATGTCATACATGCTGCAACACTTGTTCCCATGTGTGGGTCAATCGATTGATACCGTCGGTCACATGTCGGCATGACATGGTGGCTCCTGAAATGTTTTTTATGTGCTGGTCCAACACCAATACTTCGGCACCACGACCAGTGAATTGCTCGCGCCATTTGGGGTTCATGATTTCATCACCATAAGATTCTCTGTATGTCAGCACTTCAACGCCTTTGACCTTACCCTTTGCATCCAAACCCACAGCCAAATCAATGAATTCATGTTTACCAATCACTTGATCGATAATCAACCACTCACCACTTTCGGCCTTAAACCCCTTGATCACATTGTTTCGGACGCGGGTCCTTGATGCGCTTTTGATCTCTTTCATCTGCGCCTTGCTTAAGGTCACCTCGAAGGCTTCCATAAGCACATCAGGCCATATGATTTGCTTGGCTTGCGCTGCGGATAAAAATGTTTTGGCAAACACTTTTTGTCCGCCTAAAACCAAGCCAGCTGTTATCAGCATGGCTTGGCGATTAAAATGTCTTCTGTTCATTGAAACCAGCCTGCTCAGTCAAACTCCAAACCCAAAGTCATGCCGTAATGCACACGCTCATGCTCATCCCAGTTTCGATCTCCGTAACTCAAAGAGAATGGCGAACCGCCACCGGCCACTTGCCAGAGCACTCCCCCAGTTAACCACCATTTTTTAGATGCATAGTGCAGCGAAGGGCCTAAATAATTACCCCTTTGGTGCTGCGAACCAAGGCGAAAATCTGTTAAATCGAAGCTCGAACGATCAAGCTCTGGATTAAACACACCATCTTCTTGCGGATTCAGATAATCTGATTGGTGACGAAATTCCAAGCCCACAGACCAACGTGGTTTGAATCGATAAGCAATGCCAATGGCCGCATCAAAAGCAATTTCCTCTTCTAACACCCCCGGCGATTTTCTGCGTTCAAATTCTGTTTTCAAATTGGCAACCAATTGCAAAGTGTTGTCGAGAAAGTTTTTTTGCACATATGTTGAAAAAACAAAAGAGTCCTGATTGATATCGGCGCCATCCAAACGGTACTTATTGCGGTTTTCATAAGCCACGCCAAAAGACAAGCCGATGGCGTCTTTGTATGTGCTCAAAACATTGTATTTCAAGCCCAATTCGAAACCACCCACCTGGGTTCTGTCAAAACTGCCACCCTCACCACCTTGGGTTTCATACATCGGGTTTAACGCTTCATTATCGACCGCATAATCATGGTCAAATACCATCAATTCGGCTGAAAAAGTCAATCGATCTGTAATGCCCCATTCAATTTCAGGGCGGATGTCATTGAATACATAGTCACCAGAATCTTTTCCTTGGCGCGAGATAACAGCCAGTTTATATTCCACTGCACCTTTGGGCATGGTGTCAGCACCTTTGGCATATGTCCAAAGGCTTTCATCTGCTTGAACAGCAAAAGATGCTGCCAAAGCAGCCATTAACAATGATTTTTTCATGAGTGATCAGCATATTTAAAAAACAGCATTATATGATAATGCGAATCATTGTCAATTGCATTATTGTGATAAATAATGAATTAAACCCACATGGCCACAGATTTAATTTGCGCATAAACAGCCATACCGACCTTCAAGTCCAGTTGTTGTATTGATTTCTGGGTCAACAAAGCCCTCAACACACCTGCTTGAGTGTTTAAAATCACCACAGACTGCGACTCATTGTATGTAAGCACTGTGGAAACTTGAGCGGGTAGCACATTCAAAATACTGCTGTCCAATGGTTTTGACAGGCTGATACTGACATCGCTGGCATTGAACAATAACCTAACATCTGTCCCTACTTGTTCTGAGATACGAGTGACCCACACAATGCCAGCAGCCGTTTCGATTTGACCCAAAGTACAGTTCGAGTCTTTAGCTAATACCCGTCCTGTCCAAACAGACCACTTGGCGTGCACGCCTAAGACCACATTCGGTCGTGACTTCATCACTTCCCAAAACACTCCCTGTTCTACAACCGCTCCTTGAGACATCACAAGCACTTGATCCGCTAAACGCATCATCTCCTGACGTGCATGGGTCACATAAATAATGGGAAGCCTGTGCTTGATTTGATTCAAATATCCCAACAATGGTTGCTTTCTTTCTTCATCCAAAGCAGAAAATGGCTCATCCATCAAAAGTAAACGAGGTGCACTGGCCAATGCACGTGCCAAGGCCACGCGTTGTTGTTCGCCACCTGACAGCGAATCAGGGTAACGATTTTTGAGCGTCGACAAATCTAACCATTCAAGCAGTTCATTTAATGATTGGCCCTGCTGCTTGCGACGCTTAATGGCATATTCAATGTTTTCTTGAGCAGTCAAATGGGGCAGTAAATTGTTGTGCTGAAAAACCATCGCCACTTTCCTGTGCTGTGGCGCAACAAAAGTTCGACCTTGCTGCCAAACCTCACCATTAAACCGAAGCGCAGCATCGGCAGGTTTTTCTAGACCAGCCAAGCAGCGTAACAAAGTTGTTTTACCACAGCCGGAAGGCCCAAAAATCACACTCAAACCTTCACTGGGCAATTGAATATCCAGGTTTAAGGAAAAATGACCTTGCTGGTGATTGATGGCAATGCTTATACCTTTCATCTGGCTACCTTGTTTTTACTTTGAAAAGCGTATACCAGCAGCAGCAAAACGAAAGAAAGCAACAGCAACACCAGTGCCAAACCATGGGCTTGAGTCCACTGTAAGGCTTCCACATGTTCGTATATGGCAATGGACGCCACCTTGGTTTCACCCGGCAAGTTGCCACCAATCATCAAAACCACACCAAATTCACCCAAGGTGTGGGCAAATCCCAACACCGCTGCCGTGATAAAACCCGGTTTACACAAAGGCAACA
>JAUIHY010000007.1 GCA_030432115.1 Gammaproteobacteria bacterium
TTCAGCTACCCTTATGCAGACAACCCTGCATTTGATGCCATCGCCGGAACGGAAGTGTATACTTTTGTTGATGAAGGCATGGTCAACAATGCTGCTTCCTATGGTGAAGGCCAAGTGGTGGCTAAAGTGCCACAGGCATATTCTGGCATGTTGTTTGAAAACATGGCATATGACAAAAAGCGAAATCGTTTTATTTTGGGTAGTGTAAGATCAGGTGAATTGTATAGTCTGACAGCATCGGGTGAATTCAAATCTCTCATCAAACCACAAACAGGTGAACATGAAACTTTTGGTGTGGTTGATTTGGTAATAGATCAAGACAAAGACTTGATTTGGGTATCTACTGCCAGCATGCCTCAATACAATGGAAGTAACAACAGCAATTTTGGTATGGCGACCATTTCCTTGTATCGCTTAAGCACCGGGGAATGGATCAAAAACATAGACACTAGCAGCATGCTAAAACCTTTGCTTTTCACCAATTTACACCTGATGGCCTCCGGTGAATTGATGTTTTCCAATGAATTCAAACGCGAATTGATGACCACTTCTGAAAAAGATTCCAACATCAATTTGTTCATGAGTTTACCACAGTTGGCGTCGGTCAAAGCCATCAGCAGCAACAGCACAGGGTCGATTGTTTATGTTTCTGATTATGACCAAGGTTTGTTTGCCATCAATGTGGAAAATAAAAAACTGGCTCGATTGAATGACCCCACCAAGGCATACTTAAGTGGTATAGATGACTTGTTTTACCATGAGGGTGATTTGGTCGCCATTCAGACCCAAACATCACCCAATCGCGTGATGCGAATTTTATTGGAGCAAGATGTGTTGTTTCAGGCAGCGGTTCCGATTGAAAGCAACAACAAGCAAGCCAAAGCCATGACCAAAGGGGTGATAGATGGTGATCATTTATTTTATATTGGTAACTCCCAATGGAGCAAAATGGACATGGCAGGTAACTTAAGGGAAGGTGAAAGCTGGGAACCATTGGTGATCATCAAAGCCAATAACAAATACAAAATTGAAGACCATCTGGCCAACCAAAAACGGATGGAAGAAATCAAAAAGAAAAGGGGCATCAAGTAAGGCTCACAGTGATTAAAAGCAACCCAGTGTCAACAAAACTGGGTTGCAAATGTGCGTTCGCACCAACTCCTTGTTGTACTGATTGACTACTCATGGTTAAAGTCAGGTCAAATATCAGCGTCAATCTACAGCGCCTAGCCTAGATACCCTTCCTGTTGGGTTTTGATGAAATTAAGTTTCTGATTGGGGTAACACAACCGCATTCCTGAATTCACTTCAAATGAAGTGGTAGCTGCCAAATTTTGGCATACGGGTTCAGCGCCATTGCCGTTTGTTTCCATGTGAGTAGCTCGGACTCACTGGCCACATCATCCAGTCCTTTCAGTTTCGCCAACTCAAGCAATTTCAGTTTTAATAACCAAGGCTCTGCAGCCAGTTGATTAATCAAAGAGGCTTGGCTGGTGTGAGAAAGGCCTTGTTGATAATGGTGATTAATGGCGTCGATATCTTGGGCCCTTACAAGTTTCATGTGGTGCCAATAGCCCAGAACCAAATGGGTCTCGGCGTACTTAGGGTTGAGCGTAACACTTTCATCGAGCAGGTTTTTGGCTATAGCGAGTTCATTTTCTTCATCTGAAGACAGCCCTGTTTTGACTTTCAATAACAAAGTTTTGCTTTTGGTAAGTGGCATCCAATAATATTGACGACTTAAGGATAAAGCATGGTCAATTTGATTGATTGCGATGGACAAGTCTGTATCAAAAGGCTGCTGCTTGCTGCTGGACACTTCTGCATTAAACCAATGGGCTTCGGCCAACCCACCAGCTGCAAACAAACTGGTGTTGCCCAACTCAGTTTCTATGCCTTTGTAAAAGGATTTGGACTGGTTCAGCCATTTGAGGTGGTCTCTGCCATAATTAAAGTCAGAAAATGCTGCCAGTAAAGCAATGTAAGCAAAATTGTTATAAATATTACTGGCCTGTGCCAGTTGATAATTTTGATGCTGTTGGGCATGTTTTACTAATTCCAAAGCACTCTGTGCTGTTTCAGCCACGTCTTCTCCCACCAACAATTGATATTGTGACTTGATATTAAGCGCATAAAGTTGATTGCCCGTGGTCTGGGTGATTTGAGTTGGATTGAGTTTCTTAACTCGGTCATAAGCAGCCATCGCTTTTTTTAAGTGAGGCAAAGGGTTGCTGCCTTGTTCCAGTTTTTGCAAGGCGATTAGGTCGTGAACAATTCCTTGGTTCTCCCAGGCTGGCGCATTCTCAGACAGTGACAATGAGCGTTCACCCCAAGAAAGGGACTGTTGAAAGTATTCATCAGGCACTTTGCCATGGGTTAAAAGCCATTGACCGTATCGCCAATTAATGGTTGCCAGTTGTGCCATGATATATTGATCTTTGGGGTTGACGATAAGACCCTGTTCACACAAGCTCATGGCTTGATGATAATTATTTGAGATTTCTTTGCTATGAAATTGATGGGTTTTTAAAATTTCGGCGCTCAGGTAACAAAACTCATAATAGTTACCAATATAGCTTCTGGCGATGTTATTTGATGATTTAAAAAAATCAATTGACTCAGTTAAGTGTTTTATTGCATTGGCATATTCTGCCTGATAAAAGGCCCGTAATCCTTGTTGTCTTTTGATGATTCCTGCCAAATAATAGTCACCGTACCTGCCATCCAGTTTCGTTTTTTCACTGACAATTGCTTTTACGGCCTCATCAAAATTTTCTTTGATAATGTGTTCAGTGGCGCTCAGTAGGGGCAAGACATTTTTATCATTAAGTTGATAAGAGGCTTTTAATTGAGACAACTTGTTTTTCAATTCTTGGCTTGCCGAAACCAACACACTGTTGTTTTCCTGTCCCTTGTTTGTGTCCTCGATATTCTGAGAGAGGGTAAGAAAATAATTTTGACCTAATGCTTGAACATATAAGGAAATCAGTGCTTTATTGCCAGGGTTAAGCTGATATGCCAGTGTCAAAGATTTGACAGCCAAGGGGTATGCTCGGTTGTAAAAATGTAACTTCCCTTCGAGGTGTTTTTTTTCATAATCAGACAATACACTGTGGGTTTTGATATCCGAAAGAATGTTGTTCGCATTTTGTTGAATAGATTCGCGCTTAGCTGTGGTGTCATGGGCTGGTAATGTTTCAACCTGCAGCAAACGATCATGCAAGCCATCGATCCTTTGGTCGAATTCAGCAAAAGCCAGACTGGACTGATTCTGCTGCCAAAAGTGTAAAGTTAGCAGAACGGACAGACTCAAAAGTATCAACAATAAAGCAATTTTCCACCTATGAATTTTTTTTTCTTGGTGGGACAAGAGTTTGACCAAATGGTCGGCAGTTGGTCTTTCTTCAGGGATTTTCGATACACATTGCTTTATGATCTTGGCATGAGATTTTTTAATGTTTTTGGGTAGTTGAACATTGGCTTTGACCACTTCAGACAGAAGAGAATCAGTGTCATGATAGTGATAACAGTCTTGACCAGAAAGCAACTCTGACATGATAAGACCAAATGCGTAAATGTCACTATGTAAACCAACCGTATCCCCTTTTGCTTGTTCTGGGCTCATATACCGTAAGGTACCAATGGGAGAATGGTCTTCTCGAATGTCTGAGACAGACTGAGCAATTCCAAAGTCCAAAACTTTGATGTGGTTATCATGTGTGATCATGATATTTTCTGGCTTTAAGTCCCGGTGTATGATTCCTTTGCTGTGCGCTTTTTTCAGAGCTGAAGCCAAAGATGTTAACACCTGCATCGCTTGCGTTGGATTCAGTTTGACACCACTCAAGGTTTGACCATCAATCCATTCCAATACCAGCAAGTTTCCAGAGTCTGACTCTATATAATCATATATTTGACAAATTGAAGGGTGGTTAATTTGAGAAAGGATTTGTGCCTCTTGAACAAAGCGTTTTTGGGTGGCTTCATTGGCTAAATACTCAGACCGAATCGACTTGATGGCAACATTTCGCTTGAGGGTTTCGTCATAACCCAAATATACCCGACCCATACCTCCTTTCCCAATCAATGATTTGATGGTGATGCGGTTGATGGTTTGGCCTGGTTTGAGGTTGTTAAATGTCACTCGTTCCATGGCCATGTCTGCGGCCGCTGTTTGTAGCGCAAAAGCGGTCAACTCATCGTCGTCATTGATGATGAATGCAACTTCAGATTTCAACTGCTCGTCATCAATTCCATTGAGAAAAGCAGTCCGATCTTTGGTCTCTAGCATCAAAGCCTGTTTAATTATTTTATTTTTGTCCACGGCTCATTTCCAAAGCCAACCACTTTTTGGCGCGTTGCCAATGTCGGCGCACGGTTCGTTCGGTGACACCAAGGGTTTCTGCAATTTCTGTTTCTGTGTAACCAGCAAAGTATTTACACTCAACCACACAAGAAAGTGTCGGCTCCATATCTTTTAATTTAATCAATGCTTGATCAACGGCCAAAATTTCGAGCTGGTTGTCTATCCAAGTTTTGGCTTGGTTTGACAAGGTGGTCATGACCATGTCTTTGCCACGTTTGATGCTGTTTTTGGCTTTGATTTGATCGATGACAATTTGCCTCATGGCAGTGGCCGAAATGGCCAAAAAGTGACGTCGATTTTGAGCGTCCAGCTGCTCAGCTTGATTGATTTTAAGGTACAGTTCGTGAACCAACTCAGCAGAAACCATGGTTTTTTGTTGGTAGCGGTTCAGTTGGCTGTTGGCCAGTTGACACAGTTGCTGATATAAACAGTCGATCACTTGGTTCAAGGCTAAGGAATCACCTTTATTGAATGCTTGAAGGTATTGTGTGATTTGTTGGTAAGACTGCATCTTATGATTTTAACGTAATATCATAAGCACTGCTGTAATTATTGATTAAGAATTAGCAACATTCAGCAGCCATGGGATGCATAGAATCTATTTATTTTTCTCCGGTATATATAGTTGATAATGGTGTGTTCACGGGTTTGGTAATCATAATGATCGACAACCATTATGGGAAGATGTTAAGTGATGATTAAAAATATGAATTGACCATATGTGCACCTTAAAATTTGATTGACCCTTTACTTAATAGATATTTATCATCATGTACACCTCCGATCTTATGGTCTTCACCATAGCTGAATAAAAAATACCCGACTGATTCATTTATTAAAAGTTATTGATATGGTTGTTGCCATGTGTCTGTAAGATCCTTTTCCCTGATGTAGGGACCCATCCAACGATCACTTTTGCTGTAAACCAACAGTGATAATGAGTAAGGATAAGTACCAGTATCTGATCGATACTCATTGATGGCGTGGTCTAATTTGGAGAGAAAGATTCGATTTTTTTGGTAGTGTAGTGGTTGTTGGCAGCATATACCCTCACTAGAAATGTTATGCACTGTCACATGAAAGATAATAAACAAGATCAGAAAAACCACGTCCTGTTCTAACTGCTTTATAAATGACTGGTACGTAAAAATTATCTCTTGAGGCATTTTATCCCTGCTTAATTCAACCAATTAAAAATTTGGCTTGAAAATAATGAGAGAGCCTTTGCTCAACTGGTCTTTATTTTGATCTTCTCCCCCTTCTGAAAGATCTGATCCTAATGTGTAAAGCTGGTAACCTTTGGTGTGCTCTATCAAATAATAATGGTAGTTTACACCCCAGGGATCTTTGAGTTCTTTTTCTTTGATGTATGGCCCCATCCACATGGTATCACTGTTATCAAAGGCCAACTCTTTTAAATTTTTTGGATAATTACCAATATCTAATCGATACTCATGGATGGCTTGATCCAATTTAGTCAGGGTAATTTGGGCTTTTTTCTGTTTGGTGTGTCCTGTATGACTGCCTGTTGTGGTTGTGTGGATGATGAAAAAAATAGAAAGAACACCTAATAGTGAAAGACCACCGATTGTAACAACGACAATGAATCTGATTAATTTTTTAGGCATACACCCTGATTTTGAGTTAATAAATTAATCAGACTACAAAGTAATCAAAAAGTTTAGCGGTGTTTTGGGGAGAAAAAAGCACCCTTCGACGGGCTCAGGGTGCTTGATAAGTTTTACTTTTTCTTGGGCATATACAAATCAGTGATGGTGCCTTCGAAGGCTTCGGCGCTCATGGCGACTGATTCGGCCAAAGTGGGATGTGGGTGAATGGTCAGGCCGATGTCGGCGGCTTCACAGCCCATTTCGATGGCCAGACACAATTCACTGATCAGCTCGCCAGCGTTGGTGCCGACGATGCCTGCACCCAGAACGCGATTGGTTTCGGGGTCGAACAATAATTTAGTGAAACCTTCGGTGCGGTCGTTGCCGATGGCGCGGCCTGAGGCAGCCCATGGGAATTTACCCACCTCGTATTTTGTTCCTTTTTCCTTGGCTTCATTTTCGGTCAAGCCAACCCAAGCCACTTCTGGGTCGGTGTAGGCCACAGAAGGAATGACCAAGGCATCAAAGAAGACCTTTTCGCCATGTGCCACTTCAGCGGCGATTTTGGCTTCGTGGGTGGCTTTGTGTGCCAGCATCGGTTGTCCCACGATGTCACCGATGGCGAAAATGTGGTTCACATTGGTGCGCATTTGTTTGTCAACATTGATGAAACCGCGATCTGTGACTTCAACACCGGCTTTGTCGGCATCCAACTTGTTGCCATTGGGCACACGGCCAACAGCGACCAAAACACGATCATAAGTGACTTTGTCAACACCATCAGATTTTCCGGCATCAAACTCGACCTCAAGGCCTTTTTTACCCGGTACACAAGCCGTGACCTTGGTTTTCAGTTTGATGTCTTTGTATTGTTTTTTGATGTGCTGCATCAAAGGTCGAACCAAGTCTTTGTCAGCACCTGGAATGATTTGATCCATCATTTCGACGATGGTGATTTCGGTGCCCAAAGCAGAATACACTGTAGCCATTTCCAAACCGATGATGCCACCACCAATGATCAGCATGGATTCAGGCACTTCAGCCAAGTCCAAAGCATCGGTGGAATCCATCAGGCGTGGATCGTCCCAAGGCATGCCGGGCAATTTGAACACCTGTGAACCTGCGGCAATGATGCAGTGTTTGAAGGTGATGTTTTTGCCATCGACAGCCACGGTGTGGGCATCAATGAATTTGGCTTCGCCAGTAACACGCTCTACTTTTCGTTGCTTGGCCATTTGTCCCAAGCCGCCAGTGAGTTTTGAAACCACTGAGTTTTTAAAGCCCAACAGCTTTTCACGGTCGATTTGTGGTGCGCCAAATACCACGCCGTTCTTTTCCATATGCGCCGCTTCACGGATCACGCCTGCGGTGTGCAACAAGGCTTTGGACGGAATACAACCGACATTCAAGCACACACCACCCAGGCTTTCATAGCGTTCCACCAATGTGGTTTGCATGCCCAGGTCGGCTGCTCGGAAGGCCGCAGTGTAACCACCTGGGCCTGCGCCGATGACCAACATTTCGGTATCGAATTCAGATGGTGTGGCGGCAGGGGTTGTTGGTTTTTGTTGGGGTTTTGGTTCTTCTTTTGTTGGTGCCGACTCAACAGCCGCTTCGGGGGCGCTTTCTTCGACTTCCATTTGCCCTATCACCTGCCCTTTGGTGACCACATCGCCTTCTTTGATGTTGATGGCTTTGATGGTGCCTGTTTGCGGTGCTGGAATTTCCATGGTCGCTTTTTCACTTTCCAAAGTGACCATAGAATCGTCTTTTTCTACGGTGTCGCCTTCAGCGATCAACACTTCGATGACGGGCACATTGTCAAAATCGCCAATGTCTGGAATGATGATGTCGGTTAATTTACTCATAATATTTATTCAAAGTTAAGCAGCGTCCCAAACAGGCACGCTCAAATATGTAGATAAGATTTCTGCGTCTTCGCGCAGCGCATCGATTTTACCATGGTCAACGACATTGATGCGTTTACCATCGCGTAAAACCAAGTTCAATTCATAGCTGTGGTAACTGCTTTTGTCACTGCGCACGTATTCGCGAATCAATTGCAGTGCCACAATGTCATTACAGTTGATCAATGGCCGCTTGGGGTTTGGTTTCATTTCATCGGGCTTTTTACGGCCTTGGTAATAATGTCCATAAAAGCGATCGAACACCCTTGGCATGGTCATAAAATAGAACAACAAAAACGACACACCTGTGAAAATACCGCCAAAAAGCAAGGCGAATAACAGCAAAAACCATTCGCCATCTTCAGAAAAGAAAATGGTCAACGGAATAATCAAACCCAACAGTCCAAAGAAACCAAAAAGGCCGATAAAAAATTTCGCTCCTTTTGTGGCCTTGAAAACCAACAAATCGCCTTTCGTAGCATCTAAGCGGTGGGTACAGAAATTACTGCCACCGCGTTTCAAAGGATGCCAATCGGTTTGTTCAGCCAAAGGGTGATTGAATCGCGACACATCTGCACTTTCGGCATGCCGCTTTTGTGCCTGCTCAACCATGGACTCAAATTTTTTTTTCAGCTTTTCAAACATGCTTATATTTATTCAAAACCGTGTTCAAAAATCAAGTCACTGATCAATGGATCACTGTAGGGTACACCAGCAGGAGGGTATTCTTTAGCATCAGTCAATCCATCACCATCAGTGTCAATCTGTAAATCGCTTGTTCCAAGGAGTTGTTCCATGCCCTTAGATAAACCATCACCATCAAAATCGATACTGGGTAATGTCGCACCCAAGACTTCGAAATTGCTGGGAGGTAGTATTTGAGTCAAATAATAACTGTCGGTATTTGTATCATAAACCCTGTATATTCTTGCATAGCTCGTCGAACAGCTGGCATCAGGGCAAGGAATCAAATAACCCTCAATACTTTGTATTTCAAAACCCAAGGCATGAAATGATTCCAGTTCGTTTTCATCAGTAACCATAATAGTTTGTCTGTCCGTAAAATAGCAGCTGCCGGGGTTGTCTATTCCGGGGAAACAACCTGGATCACTGACTGCTTCTTTGTCCATTCGATACAAAGGAATCAGTGTATCGGTTTGGGTATCGGGGTTCCATGGTGTAGTAAAAACATGCCCAATTGATTGAGGAACTATGTCAATAACAGGCACGCCACCAACTTCTTCAACAGGATACGCGGTTAATTCTTCAATGGGCTCAACACCAGCACCTGATGCACTTTCATAAAACCCCGCAGGGTTGAGCGCATGGGCTACCGCCACTTGTGGAAAAACAGTGTAAGCGAAATCCTCAAAACCCTCATGGTATAAGGCCAACAAAGGCGTGAGGCGATTTTTCATTTGTTGACCACCGGAAACACCCAGAACAGTTTTAACAGCGATTTCAGCATCAGGAATGCCGAATCCCAACCAAGGATTGTGCTGTTTATTGGTTTGATACTCAGAGCTTGAGAAAAGTAAGACATCTCTGATACCGTCTAAAAATTCTGGATCATCATCACCGATAGGTAACAAAGGATTAACCGAGCGTATCAATTGTAAAATACCCGCAACAATGGGCGTGGACATCGAAGTGCCTGTACACGGACCATAGCCATCGATCATACCATCAGCCGCATCTGTACACCCAGCGTCACCTATTTGTGGTTCATACTCAGAGCCAACAGGCAGAGTGGACATCACGTCTCTGGCAGGTGCTGCCACATCTACCCTTCGGTAACGCTCAGCCCTAAATGTGCCAGGAAATTCTGGTATTTCTTCTGGCCAACTGAAGTTTGAACCACATTCAGCAGTAAAATAGTTTGGCGCAACATAAAACGGGCAATCATCATTATTTTGGCTTTGCATTGAATCCAATGGTGGAAAGTTGTCACCATTGGTCGGTGACTCGTTCCAAAATTTAAGGTCAGACTGTATCCCTGAGACACCGATGACATTTCTGTCAGAAGCCGGGAACTCAATCGGTGCACGGTCGTTTCCAGCAGCGGCGACGATGGTCACATTTCGTGCATTTGCATCCGATATGACTAAACAGGTAATGAACTCAGGATCATCATCACATTCATCAACTAATGAGGGAACTCCCAAACTTAAATTGGCTGTTTGAATCCCAGTATCAATTAAATACCTCAGAGAGTAGGCGTACAAACCAACATCCGAAAAGCTATTGACAAAATGTGTTTCGGTATCAGAATCATAATTACAGGTGTGGTATGACTCTTGGGTGGTATTGATAAAACAGTTTTGACATATTCCGGGAGCAGTGCTGCTTCTGGCAGCAAGTAAGCCGGAAACATGTGAACCGTGTCCAACATAAGCAGGATCAGGAAAAACAAAGCCATCATTCGGGTTGTTATCAAAATTGTCACACAATCCAGAACCGTAACGTAATTTATCTTCGTCTATTTCACGGAGTTCAGAAATTGCCCTGTCTTGATAATAAGTGGAATAACCTTTACTGACATTTAAACCGCCACCTAAAAATGCCCCAGAATTTAGATCAAATGCAGAAAATTCACTGCGTTCTGGTAAAGAACCAGTGTCCACCATGCCAATGTTACCAAAACCCGGAGTTAAGTCATTGGCAACATACCAATTAATGGCCGACAAATGCCAATTATTATTACCTGCTTTATCACCAGAATGATTCGCTTTAGATTGCTGTGCGGTGAAGGAAAAGTCGCCTGCTACCAGCACAGAAACAGCAGATATATAAGGATCTGATATCAGTATTGATTCAATCGCTGTTACATCAGCATTTTCATTGTATCTGAGGATTAATGATCGCTCAAAAACAGCCCTGTTCCAGTTGGGTTTCTCTTGAATCAAGTTTTTTAAGTCACCATAAGCCCTGATCGAAACCAAATAATCAACTTTTTCTGGCTTGGCCTCATTGAATGATGAAAGAATATGGTTTTGTGGAGGTGTGGATAATTGACTTTCCTGATACACATGTTCTGCTGTGGGTATATTGTCACCATGTTCTAAGCTGATGACGATTACATTACTTTCTTGTGCCATTAAGTTAGAAAATGACAATAACAAAACCATATGGGTTAATATTTTTTTCATTTAGACTTCCTTTTATAAAGAAGAGTGTGAGTTAAAAGAAAGAGAATCAATAAGAGCAAGCCTGATTTATTAAAAGTAGGTACAGGTTTGGGTGGAGCTGCAATTACAATCGGTAGTGTTTCATTTGGAGGGCGTGTGTCTAAGTTAATGGGTAAATTAAGGTTGGCTAACAATAGGTATACCTCTAAACTGTAATCACCTGCTTCAAAAGCACCCAAATCATATGTGTGTGTTATTGGATTTGAACAAATCGGTGGCGAAAAAGTAAAAAAGCCAACAAATTGAATCAGATTATCAGTTTGCTCCGTATAGAACAAATCACCACTGTCAACATGAGGAAAAGGTGGTTCACAACCCACATAATGCAAACTGATCGGTTCACCAGCGATTGGGTTTTCTGGTTCTATGCTGAGATTAGGTAAAGCACTGCATAAAAAGGGGAAAAAGAGAAAAAATATTAAGCTGGATTTTAATAATGTTGGTGAGCGCATAGAAAATATTATTTATGTCAGGAGCATGAATTATAAATGCCAGAAGTGCTGTTTTGTAGATAAACTCATTATTCACAAGTCATCAATTGAATTTTTTCAAATAGGTGTTTGTGGGATGATTAGGATTGAGCCCGGCTCCAATTGGGTTTTGAGTCAATCAGAGCTTTTAAATCGCCGTAAGCCCGGAGTTTCATAACAAAACTGACTGCTGAAGGCGGATAGGCATTAAAAGCACTGAGGATGTATGCTGATGGTGGTGGACTTAAGCTGCCATCTTCTTGAACATCTTCAGCTGTTGGGTGATCTGATCCAGCTTTTAATGTGATCACAATATCCAATGGTTCTTGGGCATAGGTATAAGTCGAACCTAGACACAAAAACATCAAAAGCTTCTTCATAACACCCTCTTTGTTTTAGTTACAATGGCGGTTAGCCATAAAGTCAATATTATCAAGAGAAGCAACCCCAATACATTCATACTAGGAACGTTTGTGGCTGTGAATTGTGACCCTAAAACGCTAATATCGTATTCATCTACGGGAAGTTCATTGGTGAGATCGATTGGAAGAATCGCACTACCACCAGTCACATAAACTTTAATTTCGTAATTGCCTTCTGAAAATTGCCCTAAATCATAATAATAATCATATTGAATATTACACAAAGGCAACCCTGGACCCATCGAAACAACGAGGTTGATCTCATCACCATTTTGTTCTGTATAAAAAAAATCGCCGGTAAACAAATTGGCTACAGGTGTGTCACAACCATAATAGTAAATCTGTATATTCTCACCCTCAACTGGGTTTGGTGTTAACAGTGTGAATGGTGATGCCCCTTTGGCAAAAGTCGTCAAGCTAAAAAAAGTAAGCACCATAAATAAAAAAGTTTTGGCTGGCAAAAGCATAATTCGTATGTGTGAAAAGCTTTTTAACATAACACTTTAAATCATCTGATGACAACAGGTTTAAACTTGAGCAGTTCGCAATTGTATAGAATAAAAAATTCAGACTTATTCGTGAATCTGATAGCGTTTTAAACACAATGAGGATGTTGGCGGGCTTAAGCTGCCTTCTTCAAGCACCTGTTCCGCAGTTGGGTTGTCATTACCGGCTTTTAATGTGATCACCACGGTTAAGGGTTCTTGGCCAACCACCATCAATGGTGTGCTGACAAACAGTAAGATCAGAAGTATCTTCATTTCAATTCCTTTTGTCTGAAAGTTAAGTATGTAAAGACGACAAACAGCAACCCCAAAATTACCAAGGCAATCAAATTTGTACTTGGCACAGTTGTCGGTGCGCTTAAAACAGATATTGTATAAGTATCCACAGGTATTTCACCATTTAAATTAATCGGATAATATGCGCCACTGGATGTGACATAGACATCAATTATATATTCACCAGCAGTTAAACCACCCACATCATAATAATACTCAAAAGCAAATGGACAAGTCGGTAGTCCCGGTGCCATAGAAATCACCACACTGATCACATCATCATCCTGCTGTACATAATAATATTCGCCCGTAAACAGATTGGGGGCTGGTGCTTCACAATTGTAATAATAAATTTGGATATTCTCACCCTCAACTGGGTTCGGTGTCAGCAGTTCAAAAGGCGAAAAACCTTGGGAAAGGCCTTGCAGTGAGAAAAAAAGCAAAACAATACAAATTGGTTTTTTTAATCGGCTCATGTTTGAAGCCCTTTTGAGGTGTGTAAGGGTGAATGTATCACAAGAGTTGTCCTTCTTGGTACACATCTTCAACTTTTGGGATATTTTCACCGTGTTTTAAACTGATGACTATCTGTTGATCATTTTGAGCTTTTGCAAAAAAAGGAGCGCTAATAAGATTAAATATATTTTCATGATTTTTTTCTTCCGACAAATGGTGCGAACGATAGCATCAATAATATCAATAAACCCAAGCCCATAAAGTTCATTGTGGGTACAGGTCTGGGTGGTGGGGAAACTGCAAAAGACAATATTTCATTGGGTGTCCAGATGTCAAAATTGACAGGTAGGGTTTCAATAGCTAATAACAAGTACACTTCTAATTCATAATCACCTGCTTCAAAAGCACCCAAATCATATGTGTGTGTTATTGGATTTGAACAAATCGGTGGCGAAAAAGTAAAAAAGCCAACAAATTGAATCAGATTATCAGTTTGCTCCGTATAGAACAAATCACCACTGTCAACATGAGGAAAAGGTGGTTCACAACCCACATAATGCAAACTGATTGGTTCACCAGCGATTGGGTTTTCTGGTTCTATGCTGAGATTAGGTAAAGCACTGCATAAAAAGGGGAAAGAGAGAAAAAATATTAAGCTGGATTTTAACAATGTTGGTGAGCGCATGATATTTTATCGGTCGTGTTTGGCGCATTAATTATAAATACTTGAAGCACTGTTTTGTAGATAGATTCTCTGCGCTCAAGTAATCATCAGTTCAATCAATAATGATGCGCGTTGAATGACTGAACTGATGATTTTCAACAATAAACCTTACAAAATCATTTTCTTCATATCGGACAAAATGCTCGACAAGTAAACGATGAATCTGGCCGCATCGGCGCCGTCGATAACACGGTGGTCATAGCTGAGTGACAGCGGTAACATCAGGCGAGGTTTGAACTCCTTACCGTTCCATTGCGGTTTGATGCTGGAGCGTGATACGCCCAAAATGGCCACTTCCGGTGCATTGATGATCGGCGTGAATGCGGTGCCACCGATGCCGCCCAAGGACGAAATCGAAATACAACCGCCTTGCATGTCACTGGGAGCCAATTTACCTTCGCGGGCTTTGATTGAAATGTCGCGCATTTCTTTGGCGATTTCAAACACTTCTTTTTTGTCACAGTCCTTGATGACTGGAACTACCAAGCCGTTCGGCGTATCAACGGCTATGCCGATGTGGAAGTATTTTTTGTAAATCAGGTTTTCGCCATCAACATCTAATGAACTGTTGAATTTAGGGAATTTTTTCAATGCTTTGGCCATGGCTTTGACCATAAAGGCCAATGGCGTCAGGTTAAACCCTTGTTCCTTGGCTTCGGCTTTGTTTTCGTTCCGGAAGGCTTCCAGTTCAGTGATGTCAGCTTCGTCGTATTGGGTCACATGTGGAATGCGAACCCAGTTTCTGTGCAGGTATTTACCAGAAATCTTTTGAATGCGTGACAGGGCTTTGGATTCAACCTCTCCAAATTCGGTGAAATCCACAGCTGGGAACGGTGGTACATCAAAATTAGACGTGACGACGGTTTGGCCGCCTGATTGCATGGCGGTTTTGATGTGCTGTTTCACATCTTCTTTGGTGATGCGGCCTTTTCTGCCAGTGCCAGTGACCACAGACACATCGACACCCAATTCGCGGGCAAATTTACGCACCGCAGGTGATGCATGGGCCAATTTGCCTTTGGCTTGGGTGGGCACTTCAGTAGGGACTGGTGGTGCTTTGGCTGCAGGTGCTGGTTTGGGTTTTTCTGCCTTAGCTGGTTTTTCAGATGTAGGTGCTGCTTCTTTTTTCGGCTCGACAGGCTTTGCTTCGGCTTTTTTGTCATCTGACGCTGAAAGTTTTAACATGATCATAGGCGAACCTTCTGAAACCTGATCGCCCTCTTTGACCATCAGTTTTTCAATCACGCCAGATTGTGGGCAAGGCACTTCTATGGTGGCCTTTTCACTCTCCAAAGACATGATCGGGTCTTCGGCGTTGATTTCATCGCCTTCGGCAACCAACACTTCAATCACTTCAACGGCGTCAAAATCGCCAATATCCGGTACATTAATTTGAATCACTTCACTCATGTTTTTCCTCTTATCTGTGCCTGTTTATCGTTTCACTGGATCAGCGGCTTTGGTATCGATTTCATACAATTTTTTCGCTTTGGCAATCGCGGTTTTGGGTAAGTCCCCTGCTTTCACCAATTCAACAACTGTGGTGTAGGCGATGTGATTGGCATTGACTTCAAAAAAGCTGCGCAATTGTTCGCGGGTGTCACTGCGACCAAAACCGTCGGTGCCTAAAGTGGTGTAAGTACCTGGTACCCAAGGTCTGATTTGTTCAGCAAAATCATGGGTGTAATCGGTGGCGGCGATTACTGGACCTTGAGCGTCTTTCAAGCAATCTTCCACATATGAAGTTTGTACTTTCTTATTATCAATTAACTGATGGGCATTGAGTCTGTTTTGACGTTGGACACTTTGGCCATCACGTTTCAATTCAGTAAAGCTGGTGACACTCCAGATGTCTGAAGACACTTTGAAGTCTTTGGCCAGCATTTCTGCGGCAAGCTCTGCTTCACGCAGGATGGTACCAGAGCCCAACAGTTGTGCTTTAATCTTGCCTTTACCTACCGACCTCAATGGGTACATGCCTTTCAAGATACCTTCTTCTTGGCCTTCAACCATTTCTGGGTGGCTGTAGTTTTCGTTCATCAGGGTCAAGTAGAAATAGACGTCTTCGTTGTTACCGTACATGCGTTCCAAACCGCTTTGGATGATGACTGCCACTTCGTGTGCATAGGCAGGATCATAAGAGACGCAGTTTGGTACAGTGCTTGAAATCAAGTGCGAATGACCGTCTTGGTGTTGCAAACCTTCGCCGTTCAATGTGGTGCGACCGGCGGTACCACCAAGCAAGAAGCCTTTGGCACGCATGTCGCCTGCTGCCCAACACAAATCACCAATGCGTTGGTGTCCGAACATCGAGTAATAGATGTAGAACGGAATCATTGGCATGTTGTAGTTGGCATAGGATGTGGCGGCAGCAATCCAAGATGACATGGCACCGGCTTCGGTGATGCCTTCTTGCAGGATTTGGCCATCGGATGATTCTTTGTAGAACATCAGTTGATCAGAATCTTCTGGTTCGTACTGCTGGCCTTGATGCGAGTAGATGCCCAGCTGTCTGAACATGCCTTCCATACCAAAGGTACGGCCTTCGTCACACAGGATGGGAACGATGCGCTCTTTGATGTTTTTATCTCGCAGTAACAAAGACAAACAACGAACAAAGGCCATGGTGGTCGAAATTTCACGGTCGCCTGTGCCTTTGGTGATGCTGCTGAAAGCCGACAGTTCAGGTGTTTTTAATGCCTGTGGTTCAAAAGTGCGTTTGGGCAGGTAACCGCCCAGTGCTTCACGCCTTTGTTGTAAATATTTGGCTTCTTCAGAATCGTCTGCTGGTTTGTAGTAAGGCACTTCTTCTAATTGTGCATCGGTGATGGGCACGCGGAATTTGTCACGGAAATGACGGATGGCATCGGTGTCCATTTTCTTTTGTTGGTGCGTGGTGTTGGCGGCCTGGCCTGAGTCCATGCCGTAACCTTTGACCGTTTTGGCCAAGATGACGGTGGGTTGCCCTTCGTGTTCATTGGCCGCAGCAAAAGCGGCATACATTTTGAATGGATCATGACCACCACGATTCAAACGCCAGATGTCGTCGTCGCTCATGTTGGAAACCATGGCTTTCAGTTCTGGGTATTTACCAAAGAAATGTTCGCGCACATAGGCGCCGTCTTTGGATTTGTAGTTCTGGTAATCACCATCAACCGCTTCTTCCATGCGCTTGCGCAACAGACCGTCTTTGTCTTTGGCCAGTAGTTTGTCCCAATAAGAACCCCAAACCACTTTGATGGCGTTCCAGCCAGCGCCTCGGAACACGCCTTCCAGTTCCTGGATGATTTTACCGTTGCCGCGCACAGGACCGTCCAAGCGTTGTAAGTTACAGTTGACCACGAACACCAAGTTATCTAATTTTTCACGGCCTGCCAAAGAAATGGCACCCAGTGATTCTGGCTCGTCGGTTTCACCGTCACCGAGGAAGCAATAGACTTTCTTGTCTGTTTTTTCAATCAAGCCACGGTTTTGCAAATACTTCATAAAACGTGCTTGGTAAATCGCTTGAATTGGCCCCAAGCCCATTGAAACGGTGGCAAACTGCCAAAAATCTGGCATCAACCATGGATGCGGATAAGATGACAAGCCTTCACCATCAACTTCACGTCTGAAGTTATCCAATTGCTTTTCATCAATACGTCCTTCTAAAAAGGCACGGGCATAAAAGCCAGGTGCACAGTGTCCTTGCACATACAACAAATCACCACCTGACGCGTGTTCTGCACCACGGAAAAAGTGGTTGAAACCGACATCATAAATGGTTGCAGCAGAAGCAAAAGAAGCAATGTGTCCACCCAAAGCACCAGGCCTGCGATTGGCCCGCACCACCATGGCCATGGCATTCCAGCGGATGATGGCACGGATGCGCCATTCCAAGTCGGCATTGCCTGGGTGTGGTTTTTCTTCACCCACAGGAATGGTGTTCAAATAAGCCGTGGTTGCTTGGTAAGGCAAATGGCCACCAGAACGGCGATTCAATTCAATCAGTTGCTCAATCAAAAAGTGCGCACGTTCTGGCCCTTCTTCATTGATCACAGCATTAAGCGCATCCAACCATTCTTGTGTTTCGATTGGATCTAAGTCTTGTTGTGTTTTGATGTTCGTCATTTGTTCTTGTCCTGTACTTTTTCATCGGCTGCTTTTTGGGCATCAACTGTGGCAATCGCCACCATGTTAATGATGCGTCTGACCGAAGACGATGGATTCAATACGTGGGCCGGTTGTTTGGTGCCCATCAAAATGGGCCCGACGGTCACGCCTTGGGAAAAATATCTTATCATGTTGAGCGCCGTTGTTGCAGTGTCCAAATTGGGCATCACCATCAGGTTGGCGCGTTGATTGAATTGTGAGTTGGGAAAGGTTTGCGCCCTGATGCCCGGTAGCAAAGCATATTCTGCGTCCATTTCACCCTCAACGGCCAAATCAGGCGCACGTTCGGTGATGAGTTCAAAGGCTTTGCGCATTTTTTTCGGACTTTCGCCATCGCGTGAGCCAAAGTTTGAATACGACATCAAAGCCACGCGGGGTGTTTTGCCAAATGTTTTGACCAATTCTGCTGCTTGAATCGCTGTGGTGGCGATTTGTTCGGCATTCGGGTTGGCTGTCACATTGGTGTCTGTGATGAAATAATTACCCATATCCGTGGCCACTGCACTTAAGGAAGAAGGTGTGCCGTTTTTCAAGCCAATCACATCGATGATGTGCTGTAACACTTTCGGATAGCGGCCGGTTAAACCGGCCAACATGGCATCGGCTTCGCCGCGTTTGACCATCAAGGCGGCGATGACTGTTGTGCGGGTTCTGACCACTGCTTTGGCAATTTCAGGGCTGATCCCTTGGCGTTCCATGATGCTGTGATACAGCATCCAGTAATCTTTGAAACGGGGGTCGTCTTGTGGGTTGACCAATTCAAAATCCTCACCGATGGTCAGGTTTAAGCCAATGCGTTTGATTCGGGAATTAACCACATCAGGTCGCCCAATCAATATCGGTTTGGCCAAACCGTCGCTGATGACAGTTTGCACGGCACGCAACACACGCTCATCTTCACCTTCGGCCAAGACCACACGTTTGGGGTTTTTTCTGGCGGCATCGAAGATGGGTCGCATCAACAGGCCACTTTGGTAAACAAACTCGGTCAGTTTGTGGCGGTAATCGTCCATACATTCAATTTGACGTGTGGCCACGCCCGAATCCATGGCAGCCTGCGCCACAGCGGGTGCCACATGTAACAAGATGCGCGGATCAAAGGGCTGTGGAATCAAATATTCACGGCCAAATTTCAACTCTTTACCACCATAGGCTTTGCTGCTGACGTCACTGCTTTCTAACTGGGCCAGTTCGGCCAATGCATAAACACAGGCGGCTTTCATTTCATCGTTGATGATGGTGGAACCCACGTCCAGTGCGCCCCGAAAGATATACGGGAAACACAGCACGTTGTTCACTTGGTTAGGAAAATCAGAACGTCCAGTGGCAATGATGGCATCGGGTCGGGTTTCCATGGCCAAATCGGGCATGATTTCTGGTATCGGGTTGGCCAAGGCCAAGATGATGGGGTCTTTGGCCATCGGTTTGATCATTTCTGGCTTCAAAACGCCAGCCACAGAAACGCCGAGGAAAATATCGGCATCCACCAAGGCTTCGCTGAGGCTTTGTTGTGCTACGCCTGCGGCATAAGACATGCGGTTGGCATCTGATTTGATGTCTTCGCGTTCTTGGTGCAAAACTCCCTTGGAGTCAGACACCGTGATGTTGTCTTTTTTCATGCCCAAGGTCACCAACAAATCCAAACAGGCCATGCCTGCAGCGCCAGCACCAGAGGTCACCAAACGCACGTCTTTGATGTCTTTGCCAATGACTTTCAAAGCATTGATGACGGCGGCACCTGTGATGATCGCAGTGCCGTGTTGGTCGTCATGAAAAACCGGAATGTCCATGCGCTCTTTGAGCTTTTCTTCGATGTAGAAACACTCAGGAGATTTGATGTCCTCGAGGTTGATGCCACCAAAAGTGGGTTCCAGTGAGGCAATGATGTCGATCAGTTTGTCTGGGTCTTTTTCATCAATTTCAATATCGAACACATCGATGCCAGCAAATTTTTTGAACAAAACGCCCTTGCCTTCCATCACCGGTTTGGCGGCCAATGCGCCGATGTCACCCAAACCCAAAACGGCGGTGCCATTAGTCACCACTGCCACCATATTGGCACGCGCGGTGTAATCAGCGGCCAAGCTTGGGTCATCAGCTATGGCTTCAGAAGGCGCGGCCACACCTGGCGAATAAGCCAAAGCCAAGTCTTTTTGTGTCGTCAGTGCCTTGGTGGCAGTGATCTTAATTTTTCCAGGTACTGGCTCTTTGTGGTAGTCCAGTGCGGCTTGTCTGATGTCGTCTTTTAAGCCCATAATTTGTCCCGTTGTGTTAAAGGTGTCTTTTATACACGTTTTTTATTTTTTGACGCTATTGTAAGCGTTAAACCCTTGAGCCAATTGATGCGAGTCAATTAACCCAAGGGTGTATTCCGATCTGGTTAGGATCTTCAATTCATATGACCCGAATTGGGTCGAGTTTTTTTATTCGTTTTCTAATTTGCCGTCATATTCGCCCATGGCAGCCAAACCGTTCATGCGGGCACGGTGAGACAATTCAGCTTGCGCTGCTTTGACATTGTCTTGTGGGTTGGCACCCCACACCTTCAAAGCCGAAGCTTGTAAAGCGCGACCATATGAGAAACTCAAAGGCCAAGGCAGGTTTTCAACGCGGTTCATGGCATCCAAATGCTCAGTGGCTTCGATTTCAGATTGACCACCTGACAAGAACACGATACCAGCCAATGAAGCAGGTACGGTGTTAAAGAAACAATTCAAAGTTGCTTCGGCCACTTCTTCGATGTCAGCTTGTTCTGGGCAATCAGCACCGGCCACGACCATGCTTGATTTCAAGATACAGGCTTCTAAGACCACATTTTGCTCGTACAATTGTTCAAACAAGGTTTTCAAAGTCAATTCAGTCACTTCATAAGCAGTGGCGATGTCATGGTCACCGTCCATCAACACTTCTGGCTCAACCATCGGCACCAAACCGGCTTCTTGACACAAGGCTGCATAACGCGCCAAGGCATGACAGTTGGCGTCGATACAGGCTTGAGAAGGATTCACTTCATCAATGGTGATGACCGCACGCCATTTAGCAAAACGCGCACCCAAGTCATAGTATTCGGCCAAACGGTCACGCAAACCATCCAAGCCTTCGGTGATTTTTTCTCCTTCAAAACCGGCCAAAGGATGAGCACCTTTATCGACTTTGATGCCTGGGATGATGTCATTGTCTTGCATGATTTTAACGAATGGCACACCAGCCTCTGAAGATTGACGCAAGGTTTCGTCGAATAAAATCGCGCCAGAAATGTGCTCACCCAAACCTTCCGTGCTTAACAGCATGTGGCGGTAATCACGACGAGATTCAAAAGTACATTCAACACCAATGGAGTCAAAACGTTTTTGACAGGTGCCTGTACTTTCATCAATGGCCAAAACGCCACGCCCTTTAGAAACCATGGCCGCAGCCGTTTCAATCATTTCATTCAATTTATCAGTCATCGTATTTCCTGTATTTCTTCTGCTGTTTTTAAATTTTTACTGTTCTAATATTGCCACTGCGGGTAATACCTTGCCTTCCAAGAATTCCAAGAAAGCGCCACCGCCGGTGGAAATGTAAGAGATGTTGTTTTCTAAGCCGTATTTATCAACGGCAGCCAAAGTGTCTCCACCTCCTGCGATGGAAAAACCATTACCTTCAGCGATGCCTTTGGCTAATGTTTTGGTGCCGTGGCCAAATTGGTCAAACTCAAACACGCCAACAGGCCCATTCCAAACTACGGTGCCTGCGGCTTTCGCCATGTTGGCATATTTTTTAGCGGTTTCTGGACCAATGTCCAAAATCATTTCGTCGTCGCTCACCTGATCAACGGCTTTAATCACGGCTTCGGCATCTTCGCTGAATGATTTGGCCACCACCACATCAGTTGGCACTGGAATTTCACCGCCTGCGGCTTTGGCTTTGGCCATCAAGCTTTGTGCTTCTTCAATCAAATCGGCTTCAAATAGTGATGTGCCGACGTTGTGGCCTGCTGCTGCAATGAAGGTGTTGGCTATGCCACCACCAACAATCAATTGATCAACCTGTTCGCTCAAAGCATCCAAAACGGTGAGCTTGGTGGAAACTTTGGAGCCACCAACAATGGCCAACATGGGTCTGGCTGGATTGTCCAACCCTTTGGCCAAAGCGTCCAGCTCACCTGCCAATAATGGACCTGCACAAGCCAGTTTTGCATGTTTGGCTACACCATGGGTTGAGGCTTGTGCTCGGTGCGCGGTGCCAAAGGCATCCATGACAAACACATCGCACAAGGCGGCCATTTGTTTGGCCAAATCATCACTGTTGGCTTTTTCTCCGACATTGAAGCGGACGTTTTCCAATAAAACCACTTCACCCGCATTGACCTCAACGCCATTTAACCAATGGGTTTTTAAAACAACGGTTTGTCCCAAAGCTTGGCTGAGGTAATCAGCCACGGGTTGTAGTGAGAATTTATCTTCTGCCTGGCCCTCTGTTGGGCGACCCAAATGTGACATCACCATCACAGCAGCACCCTTTTCTAAGGCCAGCTTGATGGTGGGCAAAGAGGCTTCAATGCGTTTGGCACTGGTGACTTGGCCACCTTTTATGGGGACATTTAAATCTTGTCTGATCAACACCTTTTTACCGTTCAGGTCTTGATCACTCATTTTCAGTATTTTTGATGTCATTAGCGTGTCAATTCTATGGTTTTCAGCAGTTTGTTAGGGTGCGCTCATCAATGCCTGTGTGACATCCAACATGCGGTTGGCAAAGCCCCACTCATTGTCATACCATGACAACACTTTGACCAAATTTCCAGGCATCACACGGGTGATGGTGGCATCAAAGGTTGATGAGGCTGGTGAATGGTTGAAATCAACCGAAACCAAAGGTTGGTCACTGTAGTGTAAAACTTTGGATTGCGCAGCAGCGCATTGTACCACTTCATTGACTTCTTCGATGGAAGTTTTTCTGCTGGCAACAAAGGTTAAATCCACAGCAGAAACGTTGAGCGTGGGTACCCGCATGGCATAGCCGTCTAATTTTCCATCCAATTCGGGCAAAACCAAGCCAATGGCAGCAGCCGCGCCGGTTTTGGTAGGTATTTGGCTCATGGTAGCAGAACGGGCACGTCTCAGGTCTTTGTGGTAATTGTCTATCAACAATTGGTCGTTGGTATAGGCGTGAATGGAGGTCATCAAACCTGACTCTATACCAATGGCATCATGAATGGGTTTGGCCAAAGGTGATAAACAATTGGTAGTGCATGAGGCGTTGGAAATTACAGTGTGCTCCGCTTTCAACACATGGTCATTGACGCCCATGACTACGGTGGCATCGATGTTGCCAGAAGCTGGTGCTGAAATGATGCATTTTTTGGCACCTGCGGTGATGTGTTGTTGTGCCAAATCTCGGTCACGAAAAACGCCGGTGCATTCCAGCACCACATCGACATCCAATTCACCCCAAGGCAACAGACTGGGGTCTTTTTCTGCACACAATTTAATGCGATCACCGTTAATTATTAAATGATCATTCTCAATGGCTATGTCAGCATTCAATCGACCATGGGTGGTGTCATATTGTGTTAAGTGCACCAAGGCATCGACAGGCCCAAGGTCATTGATGGCAACGATTTCAATGTTGTGTTGATTTTGGGCTTCATACAATGCGCGTAAGATACAGCGTCCGATGCGCCCGTAACCGTTGATGGCTATTTTTATTGTCATGTTGTTTATTCTTTTGTCTTGTGTTCATCGTATGTGGCCGCCTTCGGCCACAATCAAGGCCAATTGTCACTGATTTGTTGATAATCCACAACCTCAGAGCCATTTATCAGAGACAAAAAAAGGCGCCAGAGTTATTCCAGCGCCTTGATATCAGCTTTGCTGAGGTTTTGTATCAGTTAGAACTTTGTGTGATTTCGCCAGATTTAATCTTGGCCATGTATTTGTTCAACTCTTTCTTCACCACAGGTGCCAAGAAATACAAGCCAATCAAGTTGGGAATCGACATGGCGAAAATCATGGCATCTGAGAAGTCAATCACGGCTTTCAGGCTCATGGAAGAACCCAGTACCACAAACAACAAGAACAAAATGTTGTAAGTCATGTCTTGGGCTTTGCCGTGACCAAACAAATAGTTAAAAGCACGCAAGCCATAGTATGACCAAGCAATCATGGTTGAGAAAGCAAACAACACGGCAGCAATGGTCAACACATATGGGAACCATGAAATGGCTGAACCAAAAGCAGATGAGGTCAACGCGATGCCCATGCCTTTCACAGGTTCTTCAGGAATGAATCCAGCAATGCCGATCACCAAAGCAGTGATGGTACATACAACCACGGTGTCGATGAATGGCTCATACAAAGCCACCAAGCCTTCTGTTACAGGGTGATCAGTTTTTACAGCCGAATGGGCAATCGATGCCGAACCAATACCGGCTTCGTTAGAAAATGCCGCCCTTTGGAAACCGACAATCAAAACTCCAATCAAGCCTCCAAAAGCTGATTGAGTAGAAAATGCACCTTCAAAAATAGCAGCGAAAGCGGCTGGCACATGTGAGATGTTCATCAAAATAACAACCAAGCCAGCTGCAACATAAATGATACCCATGAAAGGCACCAGCCGTGAGGTCACTTTACCGATTGATTTAATACCACCGATGATGGTTAACCCAACCAAAGCTGCGACCACCACACCAAAAACCCAACCATTGTTGGCTAAAAAGGAATCTTCGCCCGTGACGCTAACGACTTGCTCTAATGCTTGATTCACTTGGAACATGTTTCCACCGCCGAATGAGCCGCCAATACAGCAAATGGCGAAAATAACAGCCAAAACTTTACCAAAACCGCCCATGCCTTTTTCTGCAAAGCCTTTGGTCAAATAACGCATCGGGCCGCCATGAACATGGCCGTTAGGTAAAATATCACGGTATTTCACACCCAAAGTACATTCAACAAACTTTGTAGACATGCCTAAGAAACCACAAACTATCATCCAAAATGTGGCGCCCGCACCACCGATACCTACGGCAGCGGCCACACCGGCGATGTTACCCAAGCCTACAGTGCCTGATAAAGCAGTGGTTAAGGCTTGAAAGTGTGTCACTTCACCTGGTGCATTGGAATAATCGTATTTACCGCGCATTAAAGCATAGCCATGACCAAAGGTACGCAGGTTAATGAATTTAAAGTAAATGGTGAAAAAGGTGGCGGCCACAACCAACCAGATGACAACCCAAGGTACTTGTTTACCAAACAAAGGTACGGTGTAAAAAATCAAGTTGGTGAAAACACCGAGTACCGGGCCCACCGATTCATTGATTTTTTGGTCGATGCCTTCAGCATAGGCAAAGGTGGTGATGGTTGTTAACAACATCACAAGTATGGTTTTTATTTTCATTTAGGGTTTCCCTTTATTATTGAATTAATCGATCATGGTAAGCTCATGACCAGACGTCAAGCGCCAAACATCTTACTATTTTTTAACACAAATTTGAAATCGACAGCCTTATTTTCTGTGGATTTCCAATACATCGCCCTTTTCAAAGCCGTATTTTTCAGACAGGCCGGCATTGATTTCTAAAACATATTTGGCAGGTCCCTCACTGGGATAATTGGGGCATCGGGTGGTGGTGTTTTTGCAAGGAGGTGTGTTCAAACTCAAGCTGACCAGTTTTTTGTTGCCATCAAAATACAGAATGTCCAAAGGAATCAACGTGTTTTTCATCCAAAAAGCGCGGCGGTATTCGTCAGGAAAAATAAACAACATCCCTTCGTCATCACCCAACTTTTTGCGGTACATCAACCCCATGGCTCGTGATTCATTGGTTTCAGCCAGTTCGACATGAAACTTTTGGTTTTTTAATTTGACATAATTCGTTTTGTTTTGGCATCCACTAATGAACAAAGTCAAAAGTATCAGGCTGAGTAATTTCTTCATGAATTTTCAGTAAAATGTTGAAAAGTAACTGGAATTTATCATTTAACGGGGATAAACTCAATGGTGGTTCATTTAAGAGTAAAGTGATGGATATAGCGGAGTTATTGGCATTTACAGTAAAAAATAAAGCATCAGACTTGCATTTGTCAGCTGGCTTGCCACCCATGATCAGGGTGGATGGGGACGTCAGAAGGATTAACTTACCGCCTTTGGAGCACAAAGAGTTGCACGACATGATTTATGACATCATGAACGATTACCAAAGGAAGGAATACGAAGAAAATTATGAGATTGACTTCTCATTTGAAATTCCTGGATTGGCACGTTTCCGTGTCAACGCCTTCAATCAAAACAGAGGATGTGGTGCGGTTTTCAGAACCATTCCAACAGAAATTCTGACATTTGAAGACTTGAATTGTCCGGCGATTTTCAAGGAAATCATCGACATCCCACGGGGGTTGATTTTGGTGACTGGGCCGACAGGATCTGGTAAATCAACGACCTTGGCGGCGATGATAGATTGGTTAAATAAAAAAGAACATGGTCACATTTTAACCATTGAGGATCCGATAGAATTTGTTCACACCAGTAACAAGTGTTTGATTAACCAACGTGAAGTTCACAGAGACACACACAGCTTTGAAAACGCACTGCGTTCGGCATTGCGTGAAGATCCAGACATCATTCTGGTGGGTGAGCTTCGTGATTTGGAAACCATTCGATTGGCATTGACTGCGGCAGAAACGGGTCACTTGGTGTTTGGCACCTTGCACACCACATCAGCTGCTAAAACCATTGACCGTATCATTGATGTGTTCCCAGCAGGTGAAAAACCGATGGTGCGTTCGATGTTGTCAGAGTCTCTCAGAGCGGTGGTGGCACAAACCTTGATTAAACGTGTGGGTGGTGGCCGTGTGGCAGCCCATGAAATCATGATTGGTATCCCAGCGATACGAAACTTGATTCGTGAAGATAAAGTCGCACAAATGTATTCATCGATTCAAACCGGTCAAGGCCATGGTATGCAGACCCTGGATCAGTGTTTGATAGAATTGGTTCGCAAAGGCTTGATTTCAAAACCTCAAGCAAGAAGCCGAGCGGTGAAGAAAGCCGACTTTGATTAATATTTAAAAGGGTACTGGAACAAGGGGTTTTCTCTTGTTCCAGTGGCCAACTGAGCGAAAAGAAAACAGAGAACAGCATGGACTTTAATTCCTACCTCAAATTGATGGTGCACAAAAAGGCTTCGGATTTATTCATTACAGCCAATTTGCCACCCAGTATCAAGATTCACGGTCGTGTGATTCCCATCACCCAACAGCCGTTGACCAAGGCGCAGGCCAGAGATATGGTGACGGGTATCATGTCACCCTATCAAAAAGAAGAATTTGAAAGAACCCACGAATGTAACTTCGCCATCGGCGTGTCTTCGGTGGGTCGATTCAGGGTTTCTGCTTTTTACCAAAGGAATGCAGTGGGCATGGTGATACGTCGTGTGGAAACCAAAATCCCCACTTTTGAATCTTTGAAATTACCCGAGGTATTAAAAGAACTGTCATTAACCAAACGTGGCATCATCATTTTTGTGGGTGGTACCGGTACCGGTAAATCGACTTCTTTGGCGGCCATGATTGGCTACCGAAACGTCAACACCACCGGTCACATCATCACCATTGAAGACCCGATTGAGTATGTGCATGAACACCAAGGTTGTGTTATCACGCAACGTGAAGTGGGTTTGGACACCGAATCATTTGAAATTGCATTGAGGAACACACTCAGGCAAGCACCAGATGTCATCATGATTGGTGAGATCAGAACCAAGGAAACCATGGGGCAAGCGATCACCTTTGCAGAAACTGGTCACCTGTGTTTGGCCACCTTGCATGCCAACAACGCCAACCAAGCTTTGGATCGAGTCTTACATTTTTTCCCGAAAGACGCCCGTGAACAGTTGTTGATGGATTTGTCATTGAACTTGCGTGCCATGATTGCACAGCAATTAATACCAACACCAGATGGTAATGGTCGCCGCGCTGCAGTCGAAGTGCTGATTAATTCACCATTGGCTGCTGAGTACATTCGCAAAGGTAAGATTGAGAAACTCAAAGACTTGATGAAAAAATCAACCAATGCCGGCATGCAAAC
>JAUIHY010000182.1 GCA_030432115.1 Gammaproteobacteria bacterium
AACTGTTTCACATTGAGGGTTCTCATGCGCATCACATTGACACTTTTGATTTCATTTTTCTTGATTGGCTCTGTCCAATCGCAAGACTTACCAACGGTTCCTGTGACCACAAAACCACTGTCAGAAGTATTGATAGAGCGGCGTTTGACGGCCAATGCCAGCGTCACTTCATTGAACAACAGCCAGATTTCTGCAGAAGTCACTGCAGTGGTGATGGGTATAGGTGTTGACATTGGTGATGCAGTTTCAGCGGGTGACCTGTTGATCAGTTTGGACCAGTCCGATTATGTACTTCAGTTGGCTTCGGCAAAAGCCAATATTTTGGCTGCGCAGGCCAGATTAAAACAAGCTCAATTGCGTCTTGATCGGGCTAAAGAACTTAAGACGTTCATTTCAACTGATGATTTATTGGCCAGAGAAACTGACGTGGCGGTTTTAAAAGCCGATTTAAAGGCGTTAAAAGTGGCTGAAAGAATGGCGCAAAGAACATTAGATAAAACACAAATCAAGGCCGCTTTTGATGGCATTGTGACCGCCAGGCAAGCGCAGTTGGGGCAGTTGTTATCCGCTGGTATGCCAGTCTTGAATTTGGTGCAAACAACTGGCTTGGAAATACAAGCCTTGGTGCCAAGTCATTTGTCTGAGGAATTGAGTGCGGCAGATCGCTATGAGTTTGTTTCACAGAATAAGTCCACTGCTGTTGAACTCATCAAACTGACTGATGTGGTGAGTCAGCAAGCTGGCCTGCAAACAGCTAGGTTTTCGCCTTTAAATAGTAACCCACTCAAAGTAGGACAATCGGGGCAACTGGTTTGGTATTTGAATGATCAATTGCTTTCTGCCGATTTGGTTGTTAAGCGTCAAGGTCAATTGGGTGTTTTCATAGCCAGAGGACAAAAAGCCCAGTTCATGCCACTGCCCAATGCCCAAGAAGGTCGGCCTGTACCACTGGATATGAGCACGAGTGGGGCGGAAAACTGGCAGGTGATCATTGGTGGCCGTGACCGTTTGCAAGACGGCCACAGCATAACAATCAAGTGATTTGAGGAATTAACATGTTATCGAGAATCCTCACGAACCACCCTTTGGTGAACATATTTTTTGTTGTCGTTCTGGTTATGGGATTGATGTCCTATTTCATCATGCCACGAGAACAAGACCCTGAAATTAATTTTTATTGGGTTAACATCAATACCGTTTTACCGGGGGCTTCAGCTGAAGATGTGGAAAAACTGGTGACTTCACCTTTAGAAGATGCCATAAAAAATGTTCAAGACATCAGCTTCACCAATTCTTCTTCTCGCGAGTCCATTTCAAATATTTTAGTGCGGTTCAGGGATATTGGCGATCGTAATTTTGATAAACGCATCAATGATTTAAGGCGTGAAATTCAAAACAAAGCCAGTGCTGAATTACCTGATGAGGCTGATGATCCTTTGATCATTGAATTAACCACTTCAAACGGATTTCCTACGGCTTTGGTGGTGGTGACAGGGCAGGCCGATGATGAGGTGTTGCGTTCACAAGCACGCAAGATTAAAGAAGATTTAGAAGGCTTGCGCGGCGTGGATCAAGTTACCCCTTCAGGTTTGCATGACCCTGAATTGCATGTTGAATTTGACCCTGACGCCTTGGCAGCTCACGGTTTGAATGCGGTGCAATTGGCAGAAACCATTCGCGGCGCTTTTCGAGACGTTTCGGCAGGAAGTGCACAGGTTGCGGGTAATGAATGGTTGGTTCGCGTGGCAGGTACCACGGATAAACCTGAGCTGGTCGCTGAGATTCAATTGCCTGCTGTGGGCGAATCATCGGTTACATTAGACAGTGTGGCCAGCATTTCCAGAGGCCGTGAAAAGCCTGCTCAACTGGCGGCGTATCAAGGTAAACCTGCGGTTTCAATGGCAGTGACCAAGGTGTCGATGGTCAATACGCTGGCCTTGGTTGATCGCATCAATGCTTATATTGATGATAAAAACAAGCAAGTGGCTGACATGGGCATTCAGTTGGTTCTGGCTGATGACCAAACGATTCAAACCCGCAATGCTTTATCTATCATGCAAACCAATGCCGCATTGGGTATGATTTTGGTGTTGTTTGTTTGTTGGCTGTTTTTGGGCTTCAAAATCGCTTTCTTTGTGACCTTGGGTATCGCATTTTCAGTTGCGGGTACCATGTGGGTGTTGAGCATGACTGGCAACACGCTGAATGTCTCTGTGTTGTTAGGTATTGTGATAGTGCTCGGTATGTTGGTAGATGATGCGGTGGTGGTGGTTGAGGCCATCTATTATCGCATGCAACGTGGCGCTGATGCTTTGACGGCTTCTTTGGATTCATTGCGTGAAGTGGGTGCTCCCGTGACTGCGGGTGTTTTGACTACGATTGCCGCTTTTTTGCCTCTGATGTTGTTGCCCGGCATTTTGGGTGCCTTCATGTTTGTCATTCCATTTGTTGTGACTTTGGGTTTGGCCATCAGTTTGATTGAAGCTTTTTGGATTTTGCCTGCCCATGTGATTGGCAGCGAAATGAAGCAAGCACCCATCAAGAAAAAGCGCAGCCAATTCAATCCAATGAAATACATCAGCTGGCTGTGGCAAGGGTTTAAGCGCCCGCTGGCACGAGCTTTTGATCATGGGGCGGTGCGCATGCAAAAGTGGCGCAGCAGTTGGACCAGAAAACTCCGCACACAATACACGAAAGTACTCTGTTTTATGTTGCGCAGGCCCTATGTGATTATTTTGTTCGGCTTGTTATGCTTTTTTGGTGCGGTGGATATTTTACAAAAAGAAAAGGTGAAGTCTGAATTCTTTACCTTTGACCCATTTCGACTGTTCTATGTCAATGTTGACATGCCTTCAAATACGCCGCTGGAAAAAACACTGGAACACACCATGCTGGTAGAAAAGCGGTTGCGCCAATTTGTAGAAGAAAGTGAGGTTCGTGCCATCACATCCCTGGCTGGTATTAAATTCACAGAACTTGAAATATTATTCGGTGATCAGTATGGACAGATTCAAGTCGCATTGATGCCTAAAGTGGGTGACATGCGTTCAGTATCTGAACTGGTTGATACAGTTCGTGAAACATTGGTCAATACACCTGGTGATGGTGTTATATCGTTCTTAGAAATGTCAGGGGGGCCGCCGGCAGGAAAACCGGTCAGTGTTAAGGTACGCAGTGATGATTTTATTGAATTGCGTGCTGCTGCTGATGCAGTGAAACAAATTGTAGAATCACGCGAGGGCTCCAAAGATATCAATGACAATGATGTACCAGGTCGTTCAGAATTGGTGCTTGAATTGAATCATCAAAATATCCGCAACTTGGGTCTTGATCCAGGTACTGTATCTCGTTTGTTGCGGCTACATTTGGATGGTGAAATTGTTGCATTGATGCGCGATGAGGGCGAAAAAGTCGAACTCAGGGTGCGTGCCAAAGAACGTAATTTACAGGCCATTGATGCCCTCATGGATGACCCCATAGCTATACCAGGTGGTGGTCAAACCACTTTCAGTCACCTGTTTTCTCAACGAACTGACATCGGACGCAGTAACATCAGGCACTATAATTTGAGGCGTGCCATCACTGTTGAAGCTGAAATTAATCCTGAGCTGACCAATACAGCAAGAATCAATGCAGAAATTGTCACAGCTTGGGAAAACATCAGAGAGGATTTTCCTAACACTGATTTGGACTTCTCAGGTGAGTTGGATGATATCAATGAAAGTATGGGTGCCATGGGTGCCTTGTTTTTATTAGGCTTGGGTTTGATTTATTTGATTTTGGCCACGCAAATGCGCAGTTATTTCCAACCGTTGTTGATTTTGGTGACTGTGCCGATGGCCTTCACTGGTGTGGTTTTTGGCTTGTTTGCCACCAGTAACCCGCTCAGCTTATATACTTTGTATGGCATCATCGCTTTGACAGGTATTGCGGTGAATGGCGCCATTGTCTTGATTGATGCGGCAAACGAAAGAATTAAAGCAGGAAAACGACCACTTCATGCCACTGTTTATGCGGCCCGGCGTCGGGTTATTCCTATCATCATGACCACCACCACGACCATAGCAGGTTTGTTTTCTCTGGCTGCAGGTTTAGGTGGTAAGTCACTGTTGTGGGGCCCAGTGGCCTCTTCAATTGTGTTTGGTCTGGCGTTCTCGTCACTTTTGACTTTGTTTATGGTGCCTGTTTTATACCGCCAATTTATGAAGGATCACTGAATGTGATCCATCATTTATTTTGCTGAATTTATTGCTGTTGGTAATTTTTGAAGAAATCACCCATGCGTGTCAAAGCATCTTCTAACACCTCTTTTTGTGGCAGGTATACCAAGCGGAAGTGATCGGGTTTTGGCCAATTAAAAGCCGTGCCGTGAACCAGCAAAATGTGCTTGCTGACCAGCAGGTCCAAAATCATTTGTTCATCGTCTTTGATGCCAAATCGTTCGGTATCCACTTTAACGAAGTTATACAAAGCCCCTTTGGGCAAAGTGGACGACAGACCGGGAATGGCGTTGATCATTTCATGGGCCAGCAGGCGTTGTTGGTTCAAACGGCCGTCATTTTGGATCAGGTCATTAATGCTTTGGTAGCCGCCGAGGGCTGTTTGGATGGCAAACTGGCTGGGCACATTGGCGCACAAGCGCATGGAAGAAAGCACATTCAAGCCTTCTAAATAATCTTTGGCATGGTCTGTTTTGCCACTGATGACCATCCAGCCAGTACGGTAACCTGCCACTCGGTAGGTTTTTGACAGGCCATTGAAAGTGACAAACATCACATCATCGGCTAAGGATGCAATCGATGTGTAGGGCGTTTTGTCATACAAGATTTTTTCATAAATCTCATCACTGAAAATAATCAAATCATGCTTTCTGGCCAGTTCTATGATTTGTTTTAACTGTGCTT
>JAUIHY010000183.1 GCA_030432115.1 Gammaproteobacteria bacterium
CTGTTGTTGAGGGTTTGGTGCTTCTTGATTCTGGGTTTGATTCTGAGATTGAGTGCTCAGATCAGATTCCTTTTGATTAGTTTCCTGCGCTGTCGTTTGAGCCACATCTTGAGCAATGGCTTGATCTTTGACTTGTTTATCCTTCTTTTTCTTCTTAAAAAACTTAATCATGGTGCTTGTGGACATTGAATTTTGTAGAATATGGCGTTCATTTTATCAAAATAAAGTCATAATTCGTGTCACAAGTCAGAATCATCTCAGGAACCCACCGTTCAAGGCGCATAGAAGTGCCTGATGCAAAGGGTCTGCGACCCACCACCGACCGCGTACGAGAAACCCTGTTCAATTGGTTGGCGCATGAGATTCATGGGAAAAAAGTATTGGACTTGTATGCAGGCTCAGGCGCATTGGGGTTTGAAGCTGCTTCTCGAGGTGCGGCGCAGGTTGATCTGGTTGACCAAGCACCAAAAGCCACTCAATTACTACTTAAAAACCAAGATGCCTTGTCATTCCATCAGATCAAAATCCACCGAAAAGCAGCCCAAAGGTTCTTGCAACAAAGTGACGTGGCTTATGATTTGATTTTCTTAGACCCACCTTTTGAAAGCGATGAGTTGAACGCAATCAGTGCTATAATCAGCGACAACGCAGCACCTGATGCTTTGTTGTATCGAGAATACAGAAAAAGCCAGGACATTTGTGAAATGGATCCAACCATTTGGACTTTATACAAACAAAAAACTGCAGGACAAGTGTGTTTTGAACTGTGGGAAAAAAAATAGAAGCAACGCTTGAACCGAGTCATATGAACAACAAAAACAAAGCCATCTATCCAGGCACTTTTGACCCCATCACCAACGGCCATGCCGACCTGATTCGCCGTGGTGCCAAAATTTTTGATCATTTGGTGATTGGCATTGCTGATTCCAGTCGAAAAGGCCCCTTATTCTCGCTTGAAGAACGCATTGATTTAGCTGAACAAATCACCAAAGATTATGACAACGTCAGTGTGGTGGGTTTTGATGTGTTGCTGGCTGATTTTGCGGCTGCACAAAACGCCAATGTGATCCTGCGTGGCCTGCGAGCTGTGTCTGACTTTGAATACGAATTTCAATTGGCCAGCATGAACCGACACTTGATGCCAGATGTGGAAACCCTGTTTTTGACACCGGCTGAGCAGTTCAGTTTTGTTTCCTCCTCTTTGGTGAAAGAAATCGCCATGCTCAACGGTGATGTTTCAAAATTCGCACACCCCTTGGTGCTGGATGCACTGAAAGACAAGTTTGGGTTCTGACTATGGCCTTGCTCATCACCGATGAATGCATCAACTGTGACGTTTGTGAGCCTGTGTGTCCCAATGAAGCGATTTATATGGGCCCAGAAATTTTTGAAATTAACCCTGATTTATGTACTGAATGTGTGGGGCATTTCGATGAACCACAATGTGCTGAAATCTGCCCGGTTGAATGTATCCCTAAAGACCCTGACCATGAAGAAACTGAAGACCAATTGATGGCCAAATACAAAAAACTGACTGAAAACCTATGAAAAAACTATGCCTCATCCTGCTGATCATCAGCAGCTCAGCTTGGAGCCAAACACCTCACAAAGCCGCCATTGCTTCATCTCATTTTTTAGCCACAGAAGCCGGCCATAAAATTCTGGCAGAAGGCGGTAATGCTTTTGATGCCGCCATTGCAGTCAGCGCTACTTTGGCGGTGGTTGAACAACAAAGCTCTGGCATTGGTGGCGGTGCATTCTGGTTATTGCACCGAGCCAAAGACGGCAAAAATGTAATGATAGACGGCCGAGAAACCGCACCTGGGGCTGCCCATCGTGACATGTATCTGGACAAAAACGGTGAGGTGGATCGCGACAAAGCATTGTACGGACCAACAGCCGCCGCCATTCCTGGAGAGATTGCAGGCCTAGAACATTTGGCTAAGCACTATGGTCGTTTGCCATTAAGCCAATCATTACAACCTGCCATTGATGCCGCTGAAAATGGTTTTAAAGCCTACCCAAGGTTGATTCGACACATCAAAAACAAAAAGAAAATCATAGACCGCTACCCAGCTTCTCAAGCCATATACCTTCCCAATGGTCAACTGCCTGAATTAGGTCAATTGATTATCCAGAAAGATTTGGCTAAAACGTTGAAAGCCGTCGCCAAGCACGGTAAAGCTGGATTCTATGAAGGCAAAGTGGCCAAAAAATTAGTCGAAGCCTCCGAAAAACACGGTGGCATTTGGACATTAGATGACCTGAAAAACTACCAGGTTAAAGAACGCGCGCCCATCACCACCACCTACCGTGGACATACGCTGGTTACGGCATCTCCACCTTCTTCTGGTGGTATTGCCATAGCCACTATTTTGAACATTTTATCGGCATGGGATTTGACTGATATGAATGCCGCAGAACGTGTGCACTTGGTGGCAGAAGCCATGCGCCGCGCATACCGTGATCGCAGCATTTACTTAGGTGACCCCGATTTTGTTGAAATTCCAACGCAAAAGCTGACCCATCCTTATTATGCTGACGGCTTGCGTGCGGCCATTAACCCGAAAAAAGCCATGCCATCTGATTTACTACCGGGCATTGGCGAAACACCTAAGGGTGAAGACACCACGCATTTTTCCATCATCGACAGCGAAGGCAATTTGGTATCAGCCACGTTAACTGTGAATACAGGCTTGGCTTCTGGCTTTATTGCTGAAGGAACCGGTGTTTTATTCAATAATGAGATGGACGATTTTTCTGCCAAACCAGGTGAACCCAATGCTTTTGGGTTGATCGGTGACAGAGCCAATGAAATTGCACCTTATAAACGCCCCTTGTCAAGTATGAGTCCAACCATTGTTATGGGCGATGACAAAGTGGTGGTACTGGGTACGCCTGGCGGTTCTCGCATCATCACCATGGTCTTGTTGGCTATATTGGATTATTTTGATGGCAATTTACCAGAATCATGGGTTTCACTTCCTAGGTATCACCACCAGTACTTACCTGATCGTTTGTATGCAGAATCTGCGGCATTTACCCCTGAAATGGTTGCAACATTAGAAGCCAAAGGCCACGAAGTCAAAGTCTATGACCGCACTTGGGGCAACATGCACGGCGCCTATTGGAACAAAAAAACAGGCGAAGTGCTGGCCGCTTCAGACCCACGTGGCACCACTGGAAAAGCTGAAGTTAAATAAACCACAGACATAAATTGACGGGTGACAAAATGCGACACCCGTCACATAAAATATTTGAATTAGTCTACAATTTTTCTATTTTGCAATCAAAATATCCCCTATTTTTGTCATTTTTTAGGCTTTGGTTTCGAAAAGAAACCAAAAGGCTATCAGACTATAAAACAGCAATTTCCCTAAAAATATAGCAGTAAAATTCATTAATATCACTTTACATTCAAAGACTTAATGCCATTCTCTGCGGTGAAAGTCTTTATTCACAACCATTACCTGCTTGACCCAGTTTTCATGATTTACTGATGCAAAGTCACTCAACTCAGTAATTTGCAAATTTTCAATGAACGATTTAGTCTCATAATTCAACACTTACATAGGGGAAATTTGATGAGAAAACTATTCATACTGCTGTGTTTTGCCGCCACGACTTCACATGCTCAAAATTCACTGTTAGACAACATAAGTGAGTTTGAAAGAGACCTGTTAAGCAATAACTCAGATCCAACAATCAACAATAACAACAATCAGTTTTGTGAAGGCAATTTATTGTTCGATCAAACTCCCAACCAAAACAATGGTTTTTTCAATGATGTGGACTGCGATGTTTGTGGCAGCGGTGTGCAACTCAATGCCGAGAACTTCGTTCTGACTACAGACAACACTTTGGGGGAAATCGTTATCTACATAGGATACCACCCGAGCAACACACCCATCGTTGATACGTGGGACTTGACTGTATATGAAAACAATGGTTCGAACTTGCCTGGTGCAGCTATTTACACAGAAAACAATGTGACCGCCACAAGAACCGATACAGGAGTCGATTTATTTGGCGTAGATGAATACCGAGTTGTGCTTTCAACCGCCTCGTCCATACCATTGACAGCAGGAACTTATTGGTTAGAAATCCACAATGACTCAACGGGCAGCACGGATTCAGTGTTTTGGGAAACCGGTAATTTAGAAACCAATTCCATAGCTGGGAATGCGTTTGCTACCTCAGATCCTGCAGTGACATGGAACGCAGATACAGCAGACTTCGCCTTGCAAATATGCCAAGAAGCTTTTGACCTTAATGTCAATGTTTCTGGCCTGGCACCTACAAACAATGTGACTTTAACCAATAGCAAAGACACCATAGTTGTTGGAACCAATGGAATAACCAAGTTATCTGGCCTTTCGGATGGAACTGCCTATAACATCAGCATTGACCAACAACCAGACACACCCAACCAAGTCTGTTCGATCACGTCTGGAAACGGCTCGGGAAACATGACGTCATCTGGCGTTACTGTTGATATCAATTGTGTAACCACTCAGTACGATGTGAATGTGAATGTCACAGGATTGGCCGCGACCAACTCGGTCAGTTTCTCTAATGGTGGTGATAACTTAACCATCAGTGCCGATGGCACACAAACCATCACAACAGCTGATGATGGCACCGCTTTTGATGTTGACATCACAGTACAACCTGATACACCCGACCAAGTCTGTGGCTTTGACAATGCCGATTCAGGTAACTTGGCAGGCGGCGATGCCACAGTGAATGTCAGCTGTGTCACCACACAATATACAGTCGGTGTGAATGTCTCTGGCCTGGCAGCCGGAAACTCTGTTGTGTTCCAAAACAACGCGGGTGATGACTTGAATGTCAATGCCAATGGTGTCAGCACGTTTGCCACGGCTTT